>NZ_JBFBJK010000023.1:0-163346 GCF_040686095.1 Streptomyces sp. NPDC086554 | reverse complement strand
AAGCCCGGTAACGGGTGGAGGTGACTGGTACTAATAGGCCGAGGGCTTGTCCTCAGTTGCTCGCGTCCACTGTGTTGGTTCTGAAACCACGAACAGTTGTGTCGGCTGAACAGCGTCACTACTTAATTGAAGAGTGTGCTTGTTCGCTGCCCTGTTTGAGATCCGGCGATTTCGTTGGATATTTCATAGGGTTTCGGTGGTCATAGCGTGAGGGAAACGCCCGGTTACATTCCGAACCCGGAAGCTAAGCCTCAAAGCGCCGATGGTACTGCAGGGGGGACCCTGTGGGAGAGTAGGACGCCGCCGAACAATCTTTGGAGGACCCCTGGTCCCAGCGTCCACGCTGGGACCAGGGGTCCTTTTTGTTTTTGTCGAAGCGCGCCGGCCTCCCGGCTGCGCGAGAATGACTGCGGTACCGAAGACTAGGAGTCACCGATGTCCACCAACTCTCCCGACGAGCGACCGGAGCGCGAGCAGCGCCGCCGGGACGGTGGCGACCGGGGCGGATACCGCGGTGGGGCGCCCCGTCGGGACAACGACCGTGGCGACCGCAGCGGAGGGCGTCCCCCGTTCCGCCGCGACGACCGTCCCACCTCCGGCGGACCGCGCCGCGATGACCGTGACAACCGTGGCGGACCGCGTCGCGACAACGATCGCGGTGGTGACCGTGGTGGCCTCCGTCGTGACGACAGCCGTGGTGGCGACCGTCCCGGGTTCCGTCGCGATGACCGCCGTGACGACCGGCGTGATGACCGCGGTGGTGACCGTGGCGGCTTCCGTCGCGACGACAACCGTGGCGGTGGCGGCGGCTACCGCGGGCGGGACGACCGTGATGGCGCAGGACGTCCCCCGTTCCGTCGCGATGACCGCTCGACCTCTGGTTTCCCGCGTCGTGACGACCGCCGTGACGGGGATCGCCCCGCCTTCCGTCGTGACGACCGCTCGACCTCCGGCTCCCCCCGTCGTGACGACAGCCGTGGTGGCGACCGTCCCGGGTTCCGTCGCGATGACCGCCGTGACGACCGGCGTGATGACCGCGGTGGTGACCGTGGCG
The DNA here is from genome assembly GCF_040686095.1 of Streptomyces sp. NPDC086554. Classification (NCBI taxonomy): domain Bacteria; kingdom Bacillati; phylum Actinomycetota; class Actinomycetes; order Kitasatosporales; family Streptomycetaceae; genus Streptomyces; species Streptomyces sp. NPDC086554. Next base: position 162,292 of record NZ_JBFBJK010000023.1, on the reverse strand, counting down.
GCTTCCGTCGCGACGACAGCCGCGGCGGTGACCGTCCTGGCTTCCGCCGTGATGGGGATCGCCCCGCCTTCCGTCGTGATGACCGCAGGGATGACCGGCGTGACGATCGCGGTGGCGACCGTCCGGGCTTCCGCCGCGACGACCGGCGGGATGATCGGCGTGATGACCGCGGTGGTGACCGTGGCGGCTTCCGTCGTGATGACCGGCGTGACGACCGACGCGATGACCGGCCCCGTGGTGGCGGCGACCGTCCGGGCTTCCGCCGTGACGACCGGCGTGATGACCGCGGTGGCGATCGTGGTGGCTTCCGTCGTGATGACAGCCGTGGTGGCGACCGTCCCGGGTTCCGTCGTGATGACCGCAGGGATGACCGGCGTGACGATCGCGGTGGTGACCGTGGCGGCTTCCGGCGCGACGATCGTCGGGATGACCGGCGTGATGACCGCGGTGGTGACCGTGGCGGCTTCCGTCGTGATGACAGCCGTGGCGGTGGCGGTGGCTACCGTGGCCGGGACGACCGTGGGCCGCGTCGTGACGACAGCCGTGGCGGACGGCCCGGCGGGTTCCGTGGGCGTGATGACCGGCGCGACGGCGACCGTGGTGGCTACCGCGGGCGTGACGACCGGGACCGTGACCGCGAGCCGATCAAGCGGCTGCCGATCCCGGACGACGTCACGGGGCACGAGATCGACAAGGACGTACAGCAGGAACTGCAGAGCCTTCCCAAGGGGCTCGCTGAGGACGTCGCCAAGAACCTGGTGATGGTCGCCAACCTGCTCGACGAGGATCCCGAGCAGGCCTACGCCTACTCGCGGATCGCGCTGCGGTTGGCTTCGCGTGTCGCCGCTGTCCGCGAGGCGGCGGGCTTCGCCGCGTACGCGACGGAGAAGTACAGCGAGGCCCTCGCCGAGTTCCGCGCCGCCCGGCGGATGACCGGCAGCGTCGAGCTGTGGCCCGTCATGGCGGACTGCGAGCGTGGTCTCGGCCGGCCCGAGAAGGCGCTTGACATGGCCGGTGGGCCGGAAGTGGCGAAGCTGGACAAGGCGGGGCAGGTCGAGATGCGGCTTGTGGCCGCCGGTGCCCGGCGCGACATGGGGCAGATCGATGCCTCCATCGTCACCCTGCAGAGCCCCGAGCTGGCGTCGAACTCCGTGCAGCCGTGGACCGCGCGGCTGCGGTACGCGTACGCCGACGCGCTGCTCGCGGCGGGGCGTGAGGACGAGGCGCGCGAGTGGTTCGCGAAGGCCGTCGAGTCCGACAAGGACGGCAGCACCGACGCGTCGGACCGGCTCGCCGAGCTGGACGGTGTCGAGTTCGTCGACGCTCTTGATGAACACGACGCCGATGGTGGCGTGGTCGTAGTGGAGGCGTCGGTCCCGGAGTCCTCGGACGAGAGTGATGTCGTCGTCCAGAACGATGACGTGGACGACGAGGGCGATGAGGATGATGACGATGACGCGGACGGTGCCGGAGACGGCAAGGTCTGAGTGCTGACGTAGTTGCGACAACGGGCGGGATCCCAGCAGGGGTCCCGCCCGTTGTCGTATTCGCGTGCTGCGGGAGGTTCAGGCGTCGAGGCTGCGCAGGACCAGGCCCGTCGCGGGCTTGGGGCCGAAGGATGTCGACTTGCGGGGCATCGTGACCCCTTGGCGGGCCAGGTCGCGGACGACCTCTTCGCGGACCGGGTGCATCAGGATCGCCGTGCCGCCGTCGCGTTCCGCCTTCTCCACGGTCGCTTCGGTGTCGTGGATGTAGGCGATGTGCTCTGGGGCGTCGGGGATCTGCCAGATGTGGTCGAGGAGCGTGGAGTGCAGGACCGTCGCGTCGAGGGTGCGCCAGGCCTCGGGGCGGTCGGCGCGGATCGTACGCGAGAGGAGGTCGGGGGACGGGCGGTCGACGAGGTGGTAGCGGCCGTCGCCGGCGAGGAGGAAGGCGTTGCCTTCGGTGGCGGCCTCGGCCAGGGCGTCGAGCGCGCGGGGCAGGGCGCCTTCGACGGTGCGGACGCGGAAGGTGTCCGCGAGGGCCGCCAGGGCGTCCGCGACCGGGAGTTGGTGGAGGTAGCGGTGGATGGCGCGGACCCGGAGGGGGTAGCGCGCGGTGTCCACCAGGAGGACCAGGCCGTAGTCCCACGGGCTGGGGGACGGGTGCTCGGAGCGCAGCCGCAGGTTGGTCGCCCAGCGGTGGTGTCCGTCCGCGATCAGGGCCTGGTGGCGGGCGAGATCTGTCTGGATCTCTGCGAGCTCGGCGGGGTCGGTGACCGCCCAGAGGCGGTGGCTGAAGCCGTCCTCCGTGGTCGTCGACAAGAGAGGCTTGTTCAGTACGGTGCGTTCGATGACCGCCAGCGCGCCTGTGGCGTTGCCGTCGGAGCGGTAAGTCAGGAGCAGTGGTTCGAGGTTGGCGCTCGTCGCGCGCATCAGGGCTGCGCGGTCCTCCACGACGTGGGGCATGACGCCCTCGTGGGGCAGGACGATGCCGTCCGCCGCCTCCGAGAGGCGCAGGGCGCCGATGACGCCGCGCTGCAGCATGTCGCCGTCGCGCTGCTCGTAGACGTAGAGGCTGGGCTCCGGGTCGGGCGCGAGGATGCCCTGGGCGAGCCAGGACCGCAGGGTGTCCGCGGCCTGGTCGTTGCGGGCGGCGGGCGTGGTGGCCTGCGGCAGGATCAGCCGGACGATGTTGTGCGGGTCGGCGGACTCCAGGTGGAGCAGGCCGTCGGGCCGTACGACCACGTCGTACGGAGGGGACGTCACGGCGGCCAGGCTGCCGACCCGTTCGGGGACGTACCGCACGCCTCGGAACGGGATCAGGTCGAGGCCGTGGTCGTCCGTGTCACCCGCTGTGTTCATTGCAGCATCGTATGTGTGTCAGTGGCATAAGCGATGATCGGGGGGATGGGATCGACCGAGGAGCGATGTGTAATGAGCCAGACCGTCAGGACGCGGCCCGAGGGCAGCCGGAATGTGCTGAGCGAGGCGTACGACACGGCGCTGCTCGACCTGGACGGGGTGGTGTACGCGGGAGGGCAGGCGATCGTGCATGCCGTCGAGTCGCTGGGGACGGCGCGGGCGGGCGGGATGCATCTCGCGTACGTGACGAACAACGCGCTGCGCACGCCGGACGCGGTAGCCGGGCATCTGACGGAGCTGGGCATCCCGACGGGGGCGTCGGATGTGATCACGTCGGCGCAGGCGGCCGCGCGGCTCGTGAGCGAGCAGGTCCCGGCGGGGGCGCGGGTGTTGGTGATCGGCGGGGAAGGGCTGCGGGTCGCGCTGTGGGAGCGGGGGCTCGAGCCGGTGGAGTCGGCCGACGATGAGCCGGTGGCGGTCGTGCAGGGGTACGGCGGGCCGGACCTGGCGTGGGGGCGGTTCGCCGAGGCCTGCTACGCGATCGCGCGCGGGGTGCCGTGGTTCGCGTCCAACACGGACCTGACGATTCCGAGTGCGCGGGGCATCGCGCCCGGCAATGGCGCGGCAGTCGAGGTGGTGCGCATCGCGACGGGCGCCGAGCCGCAGGTGGCGGGCAAGCCGCTGCCTCCGATGCACCGCGAGACGATTCTGCGGACGGGGGCCGAGCGGCCGTTGGTCGTGGGGGACCGGCTCGACACGGACATCGAGGGAGCGTTCAACGGCGGGGTGGACTCGTTGCTGGTCCTGACCGGAGTGACGGACGGCGCCCGCTTGCTCGCGGCCCCACCCGAGCACCGGCCGACGTACGTGGACGCGGATCTGCGCGGCATGCTGACCGGGCAGCCCGAAGTGACCTCGACGGAAGGCGGATTCAGCTGCGGCGGGTGGACCGCTTCGGTGCGGGGGCCCCAGCTGATCCTTGACGGCGAGGGTGAGGTACTCGATGGGCTGCGGGCGCTGTGCGCTGCGGCGTGGACGGATGCGGGGGACGGGGTGTGCGCGCTGGACGGGGGGAAGGCGTTGTCTCGGTTGGGGGTGTAGGCGGGGCTGGGGCTGGAGGCCGGGGCGGGGGGATTTGGTGCCTGGCGGTTGGCTGGGCAGGTGGGTTGATGGGGCCGTGCCTTGGCCAGGAGGAGGCGGCAACCGATGGTTGGCCGGCCTGGTGGGCCGAAGGGGCCGTGCTCTTGTCTGGGGGGGATGCGGGCCCGGCCTCGGGTTGCTTGGTGGGTTGAAGGGGTCATGATGCCGCCGGGGTGGATGCGGCATTGGTCTCGGGTTGCTTGGTGGGTTGAAGGGGTCATGATGCCGCCGGGGTGGATGCGGCATTGGTCTCGGGTTGCCTGGTGAGTTGGAGGGGCCGTGCCTCTGCCCGGCCGGTGTGGCCCCCGTGCTCGGCTCCCCTCGTGGGCCGAGGGCTCCGCCGCTGCCCCCGTATCAATGGACCGAAGGCCCCCGCCCCTGCCGGCAGGGCAGGGGCGGGGGCCTTCGGCGGATGGGGGGGCTCAGGCCGTTTCGTTGCGGTCTATTAGTTCGTCGGTCGTCGTGCCTCTGCGCCAGTAGCCCGAGAACGACACCCGCTTGCGGTCGAAGGCGCGGTCGGTGACCAGGTGGCGGCGGGTGGCCTTGACCGTGGCGGACTCGCCTGTGACCCAGGCGTACGGGGTGCCCGACGGGAGTTCCGCAGCGCGGATCGCCGACGGTGTCGCGCCCGTTTCCGTGAGCCAGGTGATCTCGGCGTCGGCCTTGGTGGACAGATCCTGGCGGTCCGCCGGGTCGTGGACCTCGATCCAGACGCGCGTCGGAGTGCCGGGCGGCAGCGTTTCCAGGATGCTCGCCACCGCCGGGAGCGCCGATTCGTCGGCCGTCAGGAGGATCCAGTCGGTGTCCTGCGGCGGCCTGAAGTCGTACGCGCCGTTCTCCTCCTCGATCGGGGCGAGCACGCCGATCCGGGCGCCGGGGGCCGCCTTCCGTGCCCAGCTGGTGGCCGGTCCGTCCGAGGGTGAGGGAGCCGGGCCGTGGACCGCGAAGTCGACGATCAACTCATCGGGGTCGCGGCGCAGTTCACGTGTGGTGTACGTGCGCATGATGCCGCGTACGTCGGGGTCGAGGGCGCACCAGTCGGCGTACCAGGTGGCCGCGTCCCCGCCGGACGTGTCCGGCATGACCGGGGCGTCCTGCCCCGGATGCGGCAGGAACACCTTGATGCGCTGGTCGCGGCCGGCCGAGGCCATCCGCGCCAGGCCGTCGCCGCCGAGCGCCACGCGGATCATGGCGGGCGTGACGTACTCGGTGCGCAGCACGTGCATGTCGAAGAAGTGGTACGGGGAGTCGGTCATCGGTTGAGCCTCTTCGAGTTCTCGATGGCGGCGGCGAGCTGTTCGAGCACGGGGGCGAAGCCGGCGTAGCTGTAGCGCTCCTCCATCGACCAGGGCGTGGTCTGGCCGGCCTTGACGGCGGGGAGCAGCTCCCAGGTGGGCTTCTTCGCAAGCTCCTTGGGCGGCAGTGCGCTGGAGCGGTTGTCCATCATGATGAGATCGGCGTGGTATTTGTCGGCGTTCTCCCAGCTGAGGAACTCCCAGAAGCCCCACTCGTCGCTCTTCTTGCCCTCGACGAACTCGACGCCGAGGTCCTTGAAGTAGTTCAGGTCGCAGTAGGAGTCAGGCACGGCGACGTAGAACTGCTCGGCGTCACCGGTCATCGCGAGGACCTTCAGGCCGGGCTTGGCCTTCGCCGCCTTGCGCAGTCGGCTTTCGGCCTTGTCGAAGCGGGCCTTGGCGGCCCGTACCTTCTCCGTCCCGAGGTCGGCGCCGAGCGACTCGGCGAGCTCGGTGTAGCGCTTGAGCGGTTCGAGCAGGGAGACGCGGGCGCCCTTGATGCCGACGGTGGGCGCGAGCGCCTCGATCTTCTTGGTGCTGTCCTCGGGTACGAACCAGAGGGCGGGCGGCGGGAACATGTTGCTGATCAGGACGTCGGGCTCGAGGCCCGCGTACTTCTCGATGTTGAACTGGTTGAAGGCCTCGCCGAGGCTCGTCAGTTTGTCGACATCGAGATCGCCCGCCTGCGGGTTGGGCTTGCCGTCCACCGGCTTGGACGGGCCGAAGATGCCGGTGCACTCGATGCCGTAGTCGTACAGCGCGGCCGCCGTGCTGACGTAGGCGACGATGTTCTTCGGGGTGTGGTTCACCTCGGCGGTTCTGCCGCGGTCGTCCTTGAAGCTCCAGGCCTTGGAGCCGGAGTCTTTCTCGGGCTTCTTCTCGCTCCCGCAGGCCGTGAGCAGGGCGCTGAGGCCGACGGCGCCGCCGGCGGTGAGTAGGCCGCGGCGGGAGAGGGTGCGGTGGGTGTTCATCAGACGGCCTTCTTCGACTGGTCGACGGCTGCCGCGAGCTGCTCGATGAGCGGTGCGTAGCCGGCGTGACTGAACTGGGCCTCGTTGGACCACGAGACGACCTGGTCCGCTTTGACGGCGGGGAGTTTCGCCCAGGTCGGTTTGGACTTCTTGAGCTCGTCGGCCTTGAGGTTGCCGGTCCGTTTGTCGACGAGGATCAGATCGGCTTCGTACGTGTCGGCGTTCTCCCAGCCGAGCTCCTGGAAGAAGCCGCCCTTGGTCGTCTGGTCCGGGGTGACGAACTCGATGCCCAGGTCGGCGTAGTGGCGCAGATCGGTGAAGTCGGCGGGGTTGCCCACGTAGAGCAGGTCCGCCTGTGCCGAGATCGCCATGACCTTGATGCCGCCGCGCGCCTTCGCTGCCCGGGCGGACTTGCGGAGGGTCTCCGACGCCGCCTCGAAACGCTTCTTGGCGGCGGTGACCTTCTCCGCCTTCAGGTCGGCGCCCAGGGATTCGGCGAGTGCGGCGAAGCGGCCGATCGCCTTCGTCAGCGAGGTCTTGCCGGTGAGGATGCCGACGGTCGGGGCGAGCGAGGTGATCTTCTTGGCGGATTCCTCGGGGACGTACCAGAGCGTCGGTGCCACGTTCATGGTGCTCACGAGCAGCTCAGGCCGGAGGCCGGCGTACTTCTCGATGCTGAACTCGCCCCAGGCGTTGCCGAGGATCGTCACTTTGTCGACATCGATGTCGGCGGCCTGCACATCGGGTTCGCCGTTCTTCAGCTTTGTCGGGCCGAAGACGCCGGTGCACTCGATGCCGAAGTCGTGCAGCGCGGCGGCCGCGCCGATGTAGGCGACGATCCGGCGCGGGGTCTTGCCTGCTTTCGCGGTCGTGCCGCGGTCGTCCTTGAAGCTCCAGCCGTCGCCCGATGTTTTCGCGCCATCGTCCGAACTGCCGCCGCATGCCGAAAGAAGTCCGCCGAGGCCGAGGGCTCCGACCCCGCCGAGTACACCACGGCGGGTCAGAGCAGGAGGTATCGGGCGGCGAGCATGCATGAGTGGTGCTTCTCCCGTCGAAGGCGAGTGCGAGGGTAGGCTAACCTAACCTGGTGTTGGTCGACAGTCCCCCCGAAGCCAGCGCGGAGACCGCTCCCGCGCCACCCAACCGCCGCGCGATGCGCAGCGCCGGGCTCCTCGTCTCGGTCGGTGTGCTCGTGCTCGTCGCCGTGGCGAGCATCGCGGTCGGTGCCAAGTCGATGCCCCTGGAGCACGTCTGGCACGGTCTCTTCCAGGACACCGGGACGTACGACGATGTCGTCGTCGCGGAGCGGCTTTCGCGCACGCTGCTCGGACTGCTCGTCGGCGTGGCCCTCGGCCTCTCCGGAGCCGTCCTGCAGGCGCTCACCCGCAATCCGCTGGCCGATCCCGGACTGCTCGGCATCAACCTCGGCGCATCGGCCGCCGTCGTCACCGCCATCAGCTTCTTCGGCGTCACCTCGCTGAGCGGCTATGTGTGGTTCGCGTTCTTCGGCGCGGCCGCGGTAGGCGCCCTCGTCTACGCGCTCGGCGGCACCCGCAACGCGACGCCGGTGCAACTGGCCCTCGCGGGAACCGCGCTGAGCGCCGCCCTCTACGGTTATCTGCAAGCCGTAATGATCATGGACGACGCGGCGCTCAACAAGATGCGCTTCTGGACGGTCGGTTCCCTGGCATCGGCCAAGAACGAGACCATCCTGCAGGTCCTCGCCTTCTTCGTGATCGGCAGCGTGCTCGCGCTCGGCCTCGCCCGGCCGCTGAACGCCATGGCCATGGGCGACGACACCGCCCGCGCGCTCGGCGCCCATCTGGGCCGCACCCGCGCCCTGTCGATGGCCGCCGCGACCTTGCTGTGCGGGGCGGCGACCGCGGCCTGCGGGCCCATCATGTTCGTCGGCCTGATGGTGCCGCACATCGTGCGCTCCTTCACCGGGCCCGACATGCGCTGGATCCTGCCGTACGCGGCGATCCTCTCCCCGGTCCTGCTGCTCGGCGCCGACGTCGTCGGACGCATCGTCGCGCGGCCCGCTGAGCTGCAGGTCGGCATCATCACCGCGTTGATCGGCGCCCCGGTCTTCATCATTCTCGTACGACGGCGGAGGCTGGCTCAGCTGTGAAGGCGATACGCACCCGGGGCGGGCTCAGCTTCCGTCTCGACGTCCGCACGGCCGTGGTCGTCGCCCTGCTCATCGTGGCCGCGCTCGCCGCGAGCGTCGTCCTGATCGGCACCGGCGACTTCGACATCCCCATCGCCGACGTCATCCGCACCCTGCTCGGCAACGGCGACGCCGGGCAGGAGTTCATCATCAACGACCTGCGCCTTCCACGGGTCCTCGTCGGCCTCCTGGTGGGCGCCGCGCTCGGGCTCGGCGGCGCGATCTTCCAGTCCATCTCGCGCAATCCGCTGGGCAGTCCGGACATCCTCGGCCTCGGACAGGGGTCCACCGCCGGGGCGCTCATCATGATCGTCCTCTTCCAGGGCAGCGCGGTGCAGGTCGCGGGCGGTGCGCTCGTCGGCGGTCTGGTGACGGGCACGGCGATCTATCTCCTGGCCTGGAAGCGGGGCGTGCACGGCTTCCGGTTCGTCCTCGTCGGCATCGGCGTCTCCGCCTTCGTCACCGCCATCAACGGCTATCTGCTCACCAAGGCGGACCTCGTCGACGCCGCGCGCGCCGTCGTCTGGATGACCGGCTCCCTCAACGGCCGGGACTGGGAGCAGGTCTGGCCGCTGCTGGTGCTGTGCGCGATCCTGGTGCCGCTCGTCATGACGTACGCGCGTCCGCTGCGGATGCTGGAGATGGGCGACGACGTCGGATACGCGCTCGGCGTGCCCGTCGAGCGCACCCGCCTCGTCCTGATGGGCTCGGCCGTGCTGCTCACCGCCGCGGCGACCGCCGCCGCGGGACCCGTCAGCTTCGTGGCGCTCACCGCGCCGCAGCTGGCCAGGCGGCTCACCCGCTCGCCGGGACCGAACCTCATCCCGGCCATGTGCATGGGCGCCACCCTGCTGATCGTCGCGGACTGGGCCTCGCAGCGGGCGTTCGGCGCCGATCAGCTGCCCGTGGGCGTGGTCACCGGTGTGCTCGGCGGCGTCTATCTGCTCTGGCTGCTCGTCATCGAGCGCAAGGCGGGGCGGATATGAACGGCGGGACGCATATCAGCACCGGGCAGACCACGAACTCTGAAAGCTCTGAAAGCACCGACAGGCAGGAGCGTGCCGCAGTGAACCGGCTCATCGCGGACGACGTGACCCTTGGCTACGACCAGCGCGTCATCGCGGAGAAGTTGTCCGTCGAGATACCCGACAACTCCTTCACGGTGATCGTCGGCCCGAACGCCTGCGGCAAGTCGACCCTGCTGCGCGCCCTGTCGCGGATGCTCAAGCCATCGGCGGGCCGCGTCCTGCTCGACGGGAACGTCATCCAGTCGATGCCCGCGAAGAAGGTGGCGCGCACCCTGGGCCTGCTGCCGCAGTCGTCCATCGCGCCCGACGGGATCACAGTCGGCGACCTGGTGGCCCGCGGCCGCTATCCGCACCAGGGCCTGCTTCGGCAGTGGTCGGCGGACGACGAGCGGATCGTGGGCGAGTCGATGGCCTCTACCGGCGTCGCCGAACTGGCCGATCGCTATGTCGACGAGCTGTCCGGCGGGCAGCGCCAGCGGGTCTGGATCGCCATGGCGCTCGCCCAGCAGACCCCGCTGCTGCTGCTCGACGAGCCGACGACGTACCTCGACATCCAGCACCAGATCGACGTCCTCGACCTGTGCGCCGAGCTCCACGAGGAGCAGGGGCGCACCCTCGTCGCCGTCCTGCACGACCTCAACCACGCGGCCCGGTACGCCACTCACCTCATCGCCCTGCGCGACGGCGAGGTCGTCGCCGAGGGCACGCCGTCCGACATCGTCACGGCGGATCTTGTGCGGGACACCTTCGGGATGGACTGCCAGATCATCGACGACCCGGAGTCGGGGACGCCGCTGGTGGTGCCGGCCGCGCGGCGAGGCCGCAAGAAGCCCGTGAAGACGGCGGGCGTCGGGGCTGACGTCGGGGCTGACGTCGGGGCTAAAGCAACGTCCTGAGGCGGAGCAGATCGCGCAGTCCTGCCTCCAGCTTGACCCGGCCGGAGGCCCAGGCCTTCGCGAAGTTCAGCCGGCCGTCCACCATCGCCACCAGATCGTCGCCGGACATGGCGAGGCGGATCTCCGCCTTCTCCCTGGGGCCGCCGGGGTACGTGTCGAGCACCGTGATCCGGCCGTTCTCGAGACGGCCCGTGAACGAGGCGTCGAGGTCGGTGATGCGGCAGCTCAGCGAGCGGTTGAGCGCCGCGGCACTGCGCACGCCGCCTTCCGCGCCCGCCAGGTTGTCCGAGAGTTTGTCGAGCGCCGCGCGGCACTCTTCGATCGTCGCCATCGTGATCGACGGTACCCCAGCGCTTCGCGGTAGCGTCGTGGCATGAACGACTCGTTGCCGGGCCCCGGGCCCGAGGCCGCGGAGCCCGAGACCGGACCTGTGGGGCCCGAGGCCGAGCCTGAGCTTGTGGAGGCGGAGGCGTACGACCCGGCGGGCCCCGCCCCGCTCGGCGTGGAGCGCGCACCGACCGGTGACGCGGAGGTGGACGCCCTGCTCCAGCGTCTCGGCGATGCCGACCACCTCGCCACGGACGGCCACATCGAGGTGTACGAGGATGTGCACCGGGGACTGCGTGACGCGCTGACCGCGCTCGACGCACGCCCCGGGCCGCCGGCGCCCTCGCCTTCGTCCCCGCACACACCGTCGTACACACCCTCGTACAACAGGAGCTGAACAGAACGTGGCAGGAGTGGCACGCCGCCGCCTCGACGCCGAGTTGGTCCGTCGCAAGCTGGCGCGCTCGCGCGAGCACGCAAGCCAGCTGATCGCCGCGGGGCGGGTGACCGTCGACAAGAACACCGCGACGAAGCCCGCGACGCAGGTGGAGACCGCCGCGGCCATCGTGGTCGCGGCCGACGACAGCGATCCCGACTACGTCTCGCGCGGCGGCCACAAGCTGGCGGGCGCGCTCGCCGCGTTCGTGCCGCAGGGGCTTGTCGTCGAGGGGCGGCGCGCGCTGGACGCGGGCGCTTCCACCGGCGGTTTCACCGATGTGCTGCTGCGCGCCGGTGCCTCCGGTGTCGTCGCCGTCGACGTCGGATACGGACAGCTCGCCTGGTCGCTGCAGAGCGACGACCGGGTCACCGTCAAGGACCGTACGAACGTACGTGAGTTGACGCTGGACCTCATCGACGGCGTCCCTGTCGACCTGGTCGTCGGCGACCTCTCCTTCATCCCGCTCGGGCTCGTGCTGCCCGCGCTCGTGCGGTGCGCCGCACCCGATGCCGACCTGGTCCTCATGGTCAAGCCGCAGTTCGAGGTCGGCAAGGAGCGCCTGGGCAGCGGCGGTGTGGTGCGCAGCGCGGAACTGCGGGCCGACGCCGTGCGCACCGTGGCGCGGCAGGCATGGGGGCTCGGCCTCGGCGTGCGTGGCGTGACTGCGAGCCCCCTGCCCGGCCCTTCCGGAAATGTCGAGTACTTTCTGTGGCTGCGTGCCGGGGCGCCCGAACTCGACCCGGCGGACGTTGACCGTGCCGTGGCGGAGGGGCCCCGTTGACTCAGACCCGAGTGACCCAGACCCGAGCTCGTACTGTTTTCCTGCTCGCGCACACCGGGCGGCCCGCGGCCATCCGCAGTGCCGAACTCGTCGTCCAGGGGCTGCTGCGCAGCGGCCTCGGCGTGCGGGTGCTCGAGGCGGAGGCGGCCGATCTGCCGCTGCCGCCCGATGTCGAGACGGTCAAGGAGGCCACGGCCGAGTGCATCGACGACTGTGAGCTGATCGTCGTGCTCGGCGGTGACGGAACGCTGCTGCGCGGCGCCGAGTTCGCGCGTGCCTCCGGGGTGCCGATGCTCGGCGTGAACCTGGGCCGTGTCGGCTTCCTCGCCGAGGCCGAGCGCGACGACCTCGACAAGGTGGTCGACCGGGTCGTCACCAAGGCGTACGAGGTCGAGGAGCGGATGACCATCGACGTCGTCGTGCACAGCAACGGCGATGTCGTGCACCGCGACTGGGCGCTCAACGAGGCCGCCGTGCAGAAGATGTCGGCCGAGCGGATGCTGGAGGTCGTGCTCGAGATCGACGGGCGTCCGGTCACCGGCTTCGGCTGCGACGGCATCGTGTGTGCGACTCCGACCGGCTCCACGGCGTACGCCTTCTCGGCGGGCGGGCCCGTGGTGTGGCCGGAGGTGGAGGCGCTCCTCATGGTGCCGATCAGCGCGCACGCCCTGTTCGCCAAGCCCCTTGTGACCTCGCCGGACTCGGTGCTCGCCGTCGAGGTCCAGCAGCACACGCCGCACGGGGTGCTGTGGTGCGACGGGCGCCGGACCGTGGAACTGCCTGCGGGGGCGCGGGTCGAGGTGCGCAGGGGCGGGGTGCCGGTGCGGCTTGCGCGGCTGCACCATGCGTCCTTTACGGACCGGCTCGTGGCGAAGTTCGCGCTGCCGGTTTCGGGGTGGCGCGGGGCTCCTCACTAGCGCTCCGACGGGGGTGCGGTTCGTTTGGCTGCGGGTCGGTGGGGGCTTGTCGCGCCCACGCGGCGGAGCCGCATATGTCCCAGTCCCGCGCCCCTTAAGGGGCGCGGTTACGCCGAGCCGACCACGGATATGGCCCGCCTCCGCATCACCGCACGCACCGGAAGGCCCGTCGCAAGCAGCGTCAGGAGCAGGGTGCCCGCCGCTATCCCCGTCGGCACGCCCCATGGCAGGTAGGGCATCGACGAGCCGAAGGCCGTGCTCAGGATGGGGGCCAGCGTGCCCAGGGCGATGGCGGCGCCGAGCAGCAGCGCGGTGCCCGCCACGACCACGGCCTCCCAGGCCGCCATGGCCCGCACCTGGGCCCGCTGGCTGCCGACCACCCGCAGCAGCGCGACATCGCGGCGGCGCTCGAAGGAGATCATGGCGAGGGTGTTCGCCGCGGCGATCGCGGCGAAGCCCGCGTACAGACCCGTGCCCACATAGTCGAGCCAGACCTCGCCCGTGCTGCCCGCCGAGCCCGTGTGGTGCTGGGCCGTGGTGTGCATGCCGATCTTGGTGAGGCCGAAGCCCACGACCAGGACGAGCGGCACCACCGCGGCGGAGAAACGGCGGGGCTGCGAGCGGACGTTGAGCATGGCGAGGCGCGCGCTCGGGCCGAACCGGCCGACCAGCGCCGAGACCAGCCAGGCCGCGGGCCCGATGATGCGCGGGCCGAGCAGTCCGGCGCCGACGCAGAAGAGGATCAGGACGAGGAAGGCACCCTCGCTCGCCTCGTCCGCGGGCTGCCGTGAGAGGAGCACCGCGACGACGCACGCCCCCGCGACCGCGAGCACGCCGAGCGGCGCCCGCAGCATGCCGAGGCCGCGCCGCCCGGTCGCCGCCTCGCTCAGGGCGCGGGCCGGGCGAAGCAGCGAGAACCGCAGCGCCGAGAGGAGCGCGGCGAGCGTCGTCGTCACCACGGCCACGCCGAGGCACACCGGCAGGGCGACCCAGCTGAAGCGGAAGACCGCCTCTGCGGGGAGCAGCCCGTGCTCGACCATCCCCGCATGCCACCAGCGGGCGCCGAGGCCGCCGAGGACGAAGCCGGCGAGCGCCGCCGGTATCGACGCGGCGAGGGCCTGGCCGGCCACCGCGCGGCGGACCTGCCGGGGCCTGGCGCCGATGGAGCGCACCATGGCCAGCTCCCAGTGCTGCTGCGCGACGGCCGTGCCCATCGTCGACGCGACCACGAATATCGACATGTAGATCGAACCGATCAGGAGCACGACGGCCATGTCGCCCACGCCGTTCTCTGCGATCTGATCGCGCGCCCGCGCGGAGAGCCCCTCCGTGCCCGTCGCGCCGAGCATCATCGTCGATGCGCTCACCACGGTCGCCGCGAAGAGCGCGGCCACCGCCGTGCCCACGAAGGCCGGGCGGTGCGCGCGCAGCGCCGCCTGTGCAAGTCCCGTTCTCATACAGATCATGGTGGGGTGCTGGGGCCACCGGGCACCATGAGGCAAGCAGGAAGATCACGGTGGGGTAATCCCCACCCCCAAATCCCCACCCCCTGCGGGTGACAGCGTCCGTTCGGTCCGCCTTTGCCACCTGCGCCTTCGCGGAAGGTGGCCAGGGGCCGTCGCACACCCGGGCTCTGACCTCGTAAGGTCGTGTCCGTGTTGGAGGAGATGCGGATACGGTCGCTCGGAGTCATCGACGACGCGGTCGTCGAGCTGTCACCGGGTTTCACCGCCGTGACCGGTGAGACCGGTGCGGGCAAGACGATGGTGGTCACCAGCCTCGGCCTGTTGCTCGGCGGGCGCGCGGATCCCGCCTTGGTGCGGATCGGCGCCAAGGCGGCGGTCGTCGAGGGGCGGATCTCCGTGCCCGACGGCGCGTCGGCGGCCGTGCGCGCGGAGGAGGCGGGAGCCGAACTCGACGAGGGCGCACTGCTGATCAGCCGTACGGTCTCGGCGGAGGGTCGCTCACGGGCGCACCTCGGCGGGCGGTCGGTGCCGGTCGGTCTGCTGTCCGAACTGGCCGACGACCTCGTCGCGGTGCACGGACAGACGGATCAGCAGGGGCTGCTCAAACCGGCCCGGCAGCGTGGCGCGCTCGACCGGTACGCGGGCGACGCGGTCACCGTGCCGCTGGCCAAGTACACGGCGGCCTACCGCAGGCTGCGGGCCGTGACGACCGAGGTCGACGAGATCACCACGCGCGCGCGGGAACGCGCCCAGGAGGCGGATCTGCTGCGCTTCGGCCTCGATGAGGTCGCGGGCGTCGAGCCGCGGGCGGGCGAGGACGTCGAACTGGCCGCCGAGGCCGAGCGGCTCGGCCACGCCGAGGCGCTCGCGTCCGCCGCCACGGCCGCCCACGCCGCGCTGGCGGGCAACCCCGAGGACCCCGAGGGCGTCGACGCCACGACGCTGGTGGCGGGCGCGCACCGGGCCCTGGAGGCGGTGCGGTCCCACGACGCCGCCCTCGCCGCGCTGGCCGAGCGGATCGGCGAGATCGGGATTCTGCTGGGCGATGTGGCGGGCGAACTGGCCGGTTACGCCGATGACCTCGACGCCGATCCGCTGCGGCTCGCGGCGGTGGAGGAGCGGCGTGCCGCGCTGACCCAGCTGACCCGGAAGTACGGCGCCGACATCGACGCCGTACTCGCGTGGGCCGAGGAGGGTGCCGCGCGGCTCACCGAACTCGAGGGCGACGACGACAGGCTCGAGGAGCTGACGGCCGAGCGGGACGCCCTGCGGGGTGAACTCGCGGGGCTCGCACAGGCGTTGACCTCCGCGCGCGAGGAAGCGGCGTCGCGGTTCGCCGCGGCCGTCACGGAGGAGCTGGCCTCACTGGCGATGCCGCACGCGCGCGTGACGATCGACATCAGCAGTACGGAGGTGCCGGAGGGGGCCGACGGAGTCGTCGTCGGCGAGCGCACCGTCGCGTACGGGCCGTCCGGGGTCGACGAGGTCGAGCTGCTGCTCGCCCCGCATCCGGGGGCGCCGCCACGGCCGATCGCCAAGGGGGCCTCCGGCGGTGAGCTGTCGCGCGTGATGCTGGCCGTCGAGGTCGTCTTCGCGGGCACGGATCCCGTTCCGACGTATCTCTTCGACGAGGTCGACGCGGGCGTCGGCGGCAAGGCCGCGGTCGAGATCGGGCGGCGGCTCGCCCGGCTCGCCAAGTCGGCGCAGGTCGTGGTGGTCACGCATCTGCCGCAGGTGGCGGCGTTCGCCGACCGGCAACTGCTGGTCGAGAAGACGAATGACGGGAGCGTCACTCGGTCCGGGGTGCTTGTCCTTGAGGGTGAGGACCGGGTGCGGGAGCTGTCCCGAATGCTGGCGGGGCAGGAGGACTCGGAGACTGCGCGGGCCCATGCGGAGGAGTTGCTGGCTACGGCTCGGGGGGACGGGTAGCTGGCCGGGGGCCTTGGGGCGGCCGCTGCGTACCGCGTCGATCACCGGCTTCGCCGAGTTCGTCCTCAAACTCCCCCAAGCTCTTGAAGAGCAGGGGGGACCCCCTCGACGGGCTGAGATTCGTGCTGAGGACGGCCGTCGGACAGGGCCGAGAATCCCCGGCGTACGCTGAAACGCGTGATCGCCCACCGCCTCACCGCCCTCCTCTCCGCCGCCGCCGTCACCCGCGCCGCGACCGCCGCGTTGCGGTCCCGCGCCCCCGGCGGCCCCGACCGCTGGGAGCGGAAGAACTACGCGGGGCGGGCAGTGGAGTTGTACGCCGGGCCCGCTGCCGCGCTGGGGGCCGCGGCCGGGGATGCCGTGCTGGCGGGCCGGCCTCGCGCCGCCACCGCACTGGCCGTGCTCACCGCGGGTGCCTGTGGGGTGTACGACGACATGGCGGGGGCGGGTGATCCGCGCCGAGGATTCCGCGCGCACCTGTCGGCATTGCGCGGTGGTGAAGTCACCAGCGGGGCCGTGAAGTTGTTCGGGATCTCCGCGGCCGGTCTCGCCGCAGGCGCGCTGCTCAAGGAGCGGCCGGTGGACAAGCTGCTCGCGGGCGTCGTCATCGCGGGCACCGCCCACTTCGTCAACCTCGTGGACGTACGCCCCGGACGGGCCGCCGGAGCGGTGCTCGCCCTGGGGGCGCCGGGGCTCCTGCGCAAGGGCACCGCCGGGGTCCTCGCCGCCGCCTCCATGGGGGCCGCCGCGGCCGTTCTCCCGGACGACCTGGGGGAGCGCGCCATGATCGGCGACGCGGGAGCGCACGCCCTGGGCGCGGCCCTCGGCGCCGCCATCGTCGCGGGCAACGGCCGCGCGGGCCTGGCGGCGCACGCCGCGGGCCTCGTCGCCGCGACGGCGTACGGAGAGAAGGTCAGCGCGGCCGCCGGGGCGTAGCGCCCGCCTCCCTCGACGGGCGAGCTACGCCGAGCCACGCCGAGCCACCCGAAAGCCTTCCGCCCGTCGAGGCCCCGCTGCGAAGATGCCTGGGGCCGCAGGCCATCCGCGGCGCTGAAACCCCGTTGTCCTCACCCATGTGGGTGATCCGCTTCAGGGAGTTGCCTGCCCCCGTGCGGAAGAGACCTTTCGGCGGTGCCGGAACGTCCGTACGGACTGGCATCCTTGGCGCAGCCCCCCGACGCCGACTCAGGAGCCCCGGCTACGTGAGCCACGTGAGCAGCCACTCACCGCACGGTCAGACGCCGCTGCACACCGTGCAAGTGCTGGGCGGCGGAAGCGCGGGCAGCAGTGCCCACGTCAGGTCGCTCGCCGCTGGCCTCGCCGCGCGGGGCGTGCGGGTCACGGTGTGCGCCCCTTCCGAGGCGGCCACCGCGTACGACCTGACGGGCACCGGCGCCCGGCACGTCCATGTGCCCCGCCGCAGCGACCCGGCGTCCGTCGCCTCCCTCCGCGTGGCCTGCACCGACGCCGACCTCGTGCACGCGCACGGAATGCACGCCGCCCTGCGCGCCGCGCTCGCGCTCACCGGCCGCCGTATCCCGCTGGTCGTCACCTGGCACACCCGCGCGCACGCGGAGGGCGCGCGTGCCCACGTCCTTCGCGCCCTGGAGCGGCGTGTCGCCAAGGCCGCGGCCGTGGTCCTCGGCACCTCCTCCGACCTCGTCGACCGCGCCCGCCGCAGGGGCGCGCGGGACGCCCGGCTCGCCCCCGTCACGCTCCCCACGCCGCGCTCGGTCGTCCGTGACGACGAGGAGCCCGACGGGTTGCACCACAAGGCACGCGCCGAACTCGGCGCCGTGGACCGGCCGTTGATCGTGGCGGTCGGCACGCTGGAACGCCACCGCGGCTACGACGTGCTGCTCGACGCCTCGCGCGCGTGGCGGCACCTCGACCCGCTGCCGCTGCTCGTCATCGCCGGTGAAGGGCCCGAGCGGGCTGAGCTGAAGCGCCGTATCGAGAGCGAGGGTCTGCCGGCCCGGCTCGTGGGGCGGCGCGATGACGTGCCCGAGCTGCTCGCGGCCGCCGATCTGGTGGTGCTGCCCAGCAGTTGGGAGTCCCGCTCCGTGCTGGCCCAGGAAGCCCTCCACGCGCGCGTGCCGCTGGTCGCGACCGCGGTGGGCGGCGTGCCCGAACTCGTCGGCGACGCCGCCGAACTCGTCCCCTACGGTGACGCGGCGGCCCTCGCCACCGCCGTCGCGCGCCTCCTCGCGGACCCCGAGCACCGGGAGCGGCTCAAGGAGAAGGGCACAGCCCAGGCGGCAACCTGGCCGACCGAGGACGAGACGGTCACCCAAGTCCTCAGCGTCTACGACGAGTTGACGCAGCCGCGGGCCATGTAAGCCCGCCCCCGGCGGCCCGCCGCGCCCGCTACGCCACATGCCGCCGAGCCCGCAGCGCCAGGCTCGGTGCGAGGACCGTCTGTGGGTCGGTCCAGGTCGGTGCCGTGGGTTCGCTGGTCCGGGTGAGGCGGTCGTGCAGGGTGTGGTGGTTGAGGTGTGCTTCGCGCGCGGTGTCCGTCGTGTAGTGGCGCCCGCCGCGCCCGCTACGCCACATGCCGCCGAGCCCGCCGCGCCCGCTACGCCACATGCCGCCGCGCCCGCAGCGCCAGGCTCAGTGCGAGGACCGTCTGTGGGTCGTCCAGGTCCGTGCCCAGGAGTTCGCTGATCCTGGCGAGGCGGTTGTACAGCGTCTGCCGGTTCAGGTGCAGTTCGCGCGCCGTCTCCGCCTTGCGCCCCGCATGCGCCAGGTACGTCTGCAGGGTCGGCAGCAGCGGCGGCTTCGAGCGCTGGTCGTGGGTGCGCAGTGGGCCGATCGCGCGGTCCACGAAGGCGGCCAGGGCCGAGTCGTCGTAGTTGTGCAGGCGCCACAGGAGGAGGTCGATGTCCAGGCGGCGCGCGTCGTACCAGGGGCGGTCCGACAGGCCCTGGGCCGCCGTCGCCGTCTCCGCCGCGTGCCGCAGGCCCGCCGACGCCGCCGCCCAGCCGCCCGCGACTCCGACCACCACGACCGGCGGCTGCGCGCCCGCCCGCTGCATCCCCGCCCGCTCGACGCCGGCCCGCAGCGCCGCTGCGACCCGGTCGGCCACCGCGGTGCGCTCGGACTCCGAGCGGAGTCCGAGGAGCAGGGGGACGCGGCCCTCTACCGGGCGCACGCCGAGCAGCACCGGCACGCCCACCGCCGCCAGCTCCTCCGCGACCGCACGCGCGAGCACGGCCCAGCCGCCGCCCGGCGGCAGCCCGTCCGCGAGCCGCATCACGACCGGGAGCAGCGGGCTCTCACCGGGCTTGAAGCCGAGCACCCGTGCCTGGGCGGGCGCGTCATCGGCCGTGATGCGCCCCTCCGCGAGATCGGTCAGGAAGTCGCCGCGACCGCGTGCCGCGAGCTCCTCCTCCTGCCTGGCCTGCATCAGAACCACCGCGAGCGAGCCCGCCGCCCGCTCCGCCGCGATCCGGTGCACCGGAAGCAGCACCGACTCCACGGCGAGCAGTACGAGCCTGGCGCGCACCGAGCCCGTGCCGGGTCCGCCGCCCGGCACATCGACGAGCACCGCGCCCGCGGGCGGCCCGTCCCGGTCGACGGTCCGGCCCCGCAGGCCCTCCCACACCTGGAGCGGATCGGCGCACTCGGTGCCCGCACCCGCGGCGTACAGGAGCTGTCCGTCCGCCGTCTCCAGGAACACCGGATTGCCGCTGAAGTCCGCGAGGACGCTGAGGACTTGAGGCACACCGCCGCCGCCGAGCAGCGCCTCCGTGCAGCGCCGGTGGACCTCCTCGGCGCGCTGGAGCAGTGCGTAGTGGCCGTTGACGATCTCCGTGTGCACCTCTTCGGTGACCGTCACGAAGGGCACCTCGCGGTGCAGCTGCACCAGGGGAAGACCGGCCGTGCGCGCCGTCTCCACGATCGCCGCGGGCAGCCTGGTGAAGCGCGGGCCCAGCTCGACGACGAGCGCCGCGATGCCGCGCTCGGCGAGCTTGCGTACGAAGGCGCGCTGCTCGGCGGGGCGTGCGCCGAGGCCGAGGCCGGTGGTCAGGAGCAGTTCGCCGCCCTTGAGCAGCGAGGCGATGTTCGGCACCTCGCCGGCGTGCACCCACCGCACGGTCCGCTGCAGCCGCTCCCCTCCCGCGACCACTTCCGGCAGCCCGCCGCGCAGCCCCGGAAGCTCCAGGGCCCGCTGCACGGTGATTCCGCCCTGAGTGCCCTGCGTGCCCTGACTCTCCATGGGGCGGACGCTACCTGCGCACACGTTCCGGGAACATCTCCGGCCGGTTACGGGAATGGCCGAAAGCGCCCCGGGCCCGACAACTCGTCGCCCCCGCACGCCAATTGCGCGACCCCCTGTCGCTTGTGGCGTACGTCACTCCACGGCAAGGTGCCCGCCATGCCAGAGCAGATGCGAGCGAAACCCAGCACACCCGAGGTCCACCGCCTCAAGGCGAACTCCGTCGGTATCGTCGGCGTCGTCTTCATGGCCGTCGCCACCGCGGCGCCCATCACGGCGATGACCGGAAACCTGCCCATCGCCGTCGGCGCGGGCAACGGCACCGGCGCGCCCGCGGGCTATCTCTTCGCGACGCTCGTCCTGACGGTGTTCTCCGTCGGATACGTCGCCATGGCCAAGCGGATCACCGCGGCCGGCGCCTTCTACGGCTACATCTCGCACGGCCTCGGCCGGATCGCGGGCATGGCGTCCGGGATGCTCGCCGTCCTCGCGTACGTCGTCTTCGAGGCGTCGATCGTCGGCGTCTTCGCCTACTTCGCCAAGACCACCGTCCATGATCAGCTCGGCGCCGATCTGCCGTGGATCCTGTACGCGGCCGCGATGCTCGCCGTCACCGCCGTCCTGTCGTACTTCGACATCAACCTCACCGCGAAGGCGCTCGGCGTGATGCTGATCGCCGAGATCGCGGTCCTCTTCGCCGTGGCCACCGCCGTACTGATCCACGGCGGCGGCCCCGACGGCATCCCCGTCGAGCCGATCAACCCGAAGAACGCCTTCACCGGCACATCCGCCGGGCTCGGCCTCTTCTTCGCCTTCTGGTCCTGGGTCGGCTTCGAGTCCACCGCCATGTACGGAGAGGAGTCCCGTAATCCCAAGAAGGTCATCCCGCGCGCGACTCTCATCTCGGTCGTCGGCGTCGGGCTCTTCTACATCTACGTCTCCTGGATGACGATCGCGGGCAACGGCCTGAGCGGATCGGTGAAGGTCTCGCAGTCCACAAGCCCGCTCGACCTCTTCTTCGACCCGGCCCACTCGTTCATCGGGGCCTGGGCCGTCGACACCTTCCAATGGCTCCTGATCACCGGCTCGTTCGCCTGCGGCATGGCCTTCCACCAGTGCGCGTCGCGCTATCTGTACGCGGTCGGGCGCGAGGGGTTCCTGCACCGCGGCCTCGGCCGTACGCACCCCACGCACGGCTCCCCGTACATCGCCTCCTACGTCCAGTCGGCGATCGCCGTCGCCCTGGTCGCCGCCTTCTGGCTCACCGGCCAGGACCCGTACATCCACCTGTACACGCTGCTCGCGATCCTCGGCACGATGGCGATCCTCATCGTGCAGACCCTCTGCTCGTTCGCCGTCATCGGCTACTTCCGCAGAAACCACCCCGAGGACCGGCACTGGTTCAAGACCTTCCTGGCCCCGCTGCTCGGCGGCATCGGCATGATCGCCGTCGTCGTCCTCCTGGTGATCAACATGGACACCGCGGCGGGCACGGCCGCCGGCTCCCTCTTCTTCAAGGCCATCCCCTGGACCGTCGGCCTCGTCTTCCTCGGGGGCCTGGGGCTCGGCCTGTATCTGCGGGCGAAGCAGCCCGCCCGTTACGAGATCATCGGCCGGATCGTCCTGGAGGACGCGGCCGAGCGCACGAACGACACCGAGACAACGACGTCCGCCACCGTCTGAGGAGATCTCCCGTGTCCCGTACGAATACCATGCACGCGTTGAAGCGACTGGCAGCAGAGCACGGAGCGGCCCGGCGCCTCGGGGTCCCCGTCGCCGAAGCCCGCGGCGGTGCCGCGTCGACCGACCGAAGAACGGTCCTCAAAGGCGCCGCGGGTCTCGCGGTCGGGGGTGCTGCCCTCGCGTCCGCTCCCCGCGCCAGGGCCGCGACCGGCAAGGGCGCGCCCCGCACAGCCGTCGTGGGCGCGGGGATCTCGGGCCTCACCGCGGCCCTCACCCTCCACGACGCGGGCCTGAACTGCACGCTCTACGAGGCGAACCCGGACCGGGTCGGCGGCCGCATGTACACCCAACGCGGCCACTGGGCATACGGCCAGACCTCCGAGATCGGCGGCGAGCTGATCGACACCAGCCACAAGAAGATCCTGGAGCTCTGCCGCCGCTTCGACCTCCCCGTCGAGGACTTCCTCGGCGGCGGCCCGAGCGGGGCGGAGGAGATCCTCTGGTTCAACGGCGCCTACTACCCGCGCGCCCAGGCCGACGAGGACTTCAAGGAGGTCTATCAACTCCTGCGCCGCGACCTGTCGGAGGCGGGCGAGGTCTTCTGGAACCAGACCACGCCGACCGGCACCGCCCTCGACAACATGTCGATCCACGAATGGATCGAATCGCGGGTGCCGGGCGGGCACGGCTCCCCGCTCGGCCGCTGGTTCGACGTCGCCTACAACGTCGAGTACGGCGCCGACACCACCGACCAGTCCGCGCTCGCGCTGGTCCTCCTCATGGGCTACCAGACCAATCCGGGGCACTTCAACATCTGGGGCCTGTCCAACGAGCGCTACCACATCACCGGCGGCAATGACCAACTCCCGCGCGCCATCGCCGACTTCCTGCCGGACGGCACCCTGCGCCCCGGCTGCTCCCTGACCGCCGTACGCGCCAACGCCGACGGCACCCAGACCCTCACGTACACAGAAGCGGGCGCCGTCCGCACCGCCACCGCCGACCACACGATCCTGTGCCTCCCGCTGCCGGTGCTCCAACAACTCGACCTGACCAAGGCCGGGTTGGACACCCGCATGACAAACCTGCTGCGGGACGCCCGGATGGGCCACTGCACCAAGCTCAACATGCAGTTCTCCGGCCGCCCCTGGCGCGGCACCGGAGCCTGGCCCGGCGTCAGCGCGGGCGACTGCTTCACCGACGCCGACTTCCAGCAGACCTGGGACACCACCAAGATCCAGCCGGGCACCGGCGGCATCCTCATCCAGTACGGCGGCGGCACCCTCGCCAAGTCCCTGTCACCGGCGGGCCCGTTCAGCACCGAGACGGACCCCTACGTACGCGACCTGTCCACCCGCTACCTCGGCCAGATCGACCAAGTCTTCCCCGGCGCCAAGGCCGCCTGGACCGGCAAGGCCCAGCTCTCCGCCTGGCACAAGAACCCCTACGCGCTCGGCGCCTACTCGTACTGGCCCGTCGGCTATCTGCACCGCTACGCCGGCTACGAAGGCACCCCGCAGGGCAACCTCCACATCGGCGGCGAGCACTGCAGCTACGACTTCCAGGGCTTTATGGAGGGCGGCGCGACCGAAGGGGAGCGCGCCGCCCGGGAGGTCATCGGGAAACTCGCCTAGGGCCTAGCCGCCGTACGCCCCGGAGGCCGTCAGCCGCAGTGCCGTGTCGATCAGCGGCACGTGGCTGAAGGCCTGCGGGAAGTTGCCGACCTGGCGCTGCAGCCGCGGATCCCACTCCTCGGCGAGCAGCCCCAGGTCGTTCCGGAGCGCGAGCAGCTTCTCGAAGAGGTTGCGGGCCTCGTCGACCCGGCCGATCATCGCCAGGTCGTCCGCCAGCCAGAACGAGCAGGCCAGGAAGGCGCCTTCGTCACCCTCAAGGCCGTCCACGCCCGCGTCGTCGCCCGAGGTCGGGTAGCGCAGGATGAAGCCGTCCGACGTCGAGAGCTCCCGCTGGATGGCCTCGATGGTGCCGATGACGCGCTTGTCGTCGGGCGGCAGGAAGCCCATCTGCGGGATGAGCAGCAGCGAGGCGTCCAGCTCCTTGGAGCCGTACGACTGCGTGAACGTGTTCCGCTCCTTGTCGTAGCCCTTCTCGCAGACGTCACGGTGGATGTCGTCGCGCAGCTCGCGCCACTTCTCCAGCGGGCCGTCCGCGTCGCCGGACTCGATGAGCTTGATCGTGCGGTCGACGGCGACCCAGCACATCACCTTGGAGTGCACGAAGTGGCGGCGCGGTCCGCGCACCTCCCAGATGCCCTCGTCGGGCTGGTCCCAGTGCGTCTCCAGGTAGCGGATCAGCTTGAGCTGGAGCAGCGAGGCGTAGTCGTTGCGGGCCAGGCCCGTCATGTGCGCCAGGTGCAGGGCCTCGGTGACCTCGCCGTACACATCGAGCTGGAGCTGGTGCGCGGCGCCGTTACCGGCCCGGACCGGCGTCGAGCCCTCGTATCCGGGAAGCCAGTCCAGCTCGGCCTCGCCCAGCTCGCGCTCGCCCGCGATGCCGTACATGATCTGCAGGTTCTCGGGGTCGCCCGCCACCGCGCGAAGCAGCCACTCGCGCCAGGCGCGGGCCTCCTCGCGGTAGCCGGTGCGCAGGAGCGAGGAGAGCGTGATCGCCGCGTCGCGCAGCCACGTGTAGCGGTAGTCCCAGTTGCGGGAGCCCCCGATGTCCTCGGGCAGCGAGGCGGTCGGCGCCGCGACGATGCCGCCCGTCGGCGCGTACGTCAGCGCCTTCAGCGTGATCAGCGAGCGGACCACGGCCTCGCGGTACGGCCCGTGGTACGTGCAGTGCTCGACCCACTCGCGCCAGAAGTCCTCGGTCGCCGTGAGGGCGCCCTCGGGGTCGGGCAGCGCGGGCGGTTGCTTGTGCGAGGGCTGCCACGAGATGGTGAACGCGATCCGGTCACCCGGTGCGACCGTGAAGTCCGAGTACGTCGTGAGGTCCTTGCCGAAGGTCTCGGCCGGGGTGTCGAGCCACACCGAGTCGGGCCCGGCGACGGCCACCGTGCGCCCGTCGACCTTGTGCACCCAGGGCACCACACGCCCGTAACTGAAACGCATGCGCAGCGCGGAGCGCATCGGCACGCGGCCGCTGACGCCCTCGACGATGCGCACCAGCTGCGGGGCGTCGGTGTCGCGCGGCGGCATGAAATCGGTCACGCGGACCGTGCCGCGCGGGGTGTCCCACTCGGACTCCAGCACCAGCGAGTCGCCGCGGTAGGTGCGCCGCGCCGCCGTCGGCGGTGGGGCGTCCGGGCTGTGCGCGGGTCCAAGGCGCCAGAATCCGTGCTCCTCCGTGCCCAGCAGGCCGGCGAAGACGGCGTGTGAGTCGAAGCGGGGCAGGCACAGCCAGTCGACCGTGCCGTCCCGGCAGACCAGTGCGGCGGTCTGCATGTCTCCGATGAGTGCGTAGTCCTCGATGCGCCCGGCCACGTGCATCTCCAGTCAAACGGCCACGTCGCCCTCGCGGGGCGCTCGCTCTACGGTCAGAGTTCGCTGTAAAACGAACTGCGCGAGCCTCTTGTTCCTGGAGAACGGTCGGGGGTGATGCCGTTGGTCGGACGGCTCGGCAGCAAGTGTCCGAGCAGGATACGTCGCACCCCGGTGATCTGCGCGCCGCTCCGGACAACGCGGGTGCGCCGAACGGGTGAGCGCCAGGTGAGGCGGCTGTGAAGAGAGTGTCGGAGCGTGGCCGGAAGCAGCCTCGTCCCGTCGCTGATACCCTGGTAGCCCGTGAGCCGGTGGTCATAGAACCCCCGAACCGCAGCGACGGCACCTCCCCCGAATCCCGGTGAGAGCGCCGGTACGCACCCTCCAGACCGCGACCACGGGAGCCCCCCTTTGGCTATGCAGCCCAAATCCACGACGACCAAGCACATCTTCGTCACCGGGGGTGTCGCCTCTTCCCTCGGCAAGGGTCTGACTGCCTCCAGCCTGGGTGCGCTCCTCAAGGCTCGTGGTCTGCGCGTCACCATGCAGAAGCTCGACCCGTACCTGAACGTCGACCCGGGCACGATGAACCCCTTCCAGCACGGCGAGGTGTTCGTCACCAACGACGGCGCCGAGACCGACCTGGACATCGGCCACTACGAGCGTTTCCTCGACGTCGACCTCGACGGCTCGGCCAACGTCACTACCGGCCAGGTCTACTCGCAGGTCATCGCCAAGGAGCGGCGCGGCGAGTACCTGGGCGACACCGTGCAGGTCATCCCGCACATCACCAACGAGATCAAGCACCGCATCCGCCGCATGGCCACGGACGACGTGGACGTCGTCATCACCGAGGTCGGCGGCACGGTCGGCGACATCGAGTCCCTGCCGTTCCTGGAGACGGTCCGCCAGGTCCGCCACGAGGTCGGCCGCGACAACGTCTTCGTCGTGCACATCTCGCTGCTGCCCTACATCGGCCCTTCCGGCGAGCTGAAGACCAAGCCGACCCAGCACTCCGTCGCCGCCCTGCGCAACATCGGCATCCAGCCGGACGCCATCGTGCTGCGCGCCGACCGCGAGGTGCCGCTGTCCATCAAGCGCAAGATCTCGCTGATGTGCGACGTCGACGAGGACGCGGTGGTCGCCGCCATCGACGCCAAGTCGATCTACGACATTCCGAAGGTCCTGCACACCGAGGGCCTTGACGCCTACGTGGTCCGCAAGCTGGACCTCCCGTTCCGCGACGTGAACTGGACCCAGTGGGAGGACCTCCTGGACCGGGTGCACAACCCGAACCACGAGGTCACCGTCGCGCTGGTCGGCAAGTACATCGACCTGCCCGACGCCTACCTCTCCATCACCGAGGCCATGCGCGCCGGCGGCTTCGCCAACAAGGCCCGCGTCAAGGTCAAGTGGGTCACCTCGGACGACTGCAAGACCCCGGCGGGCGCCAAGAAGCAGCTCGCCGACTGCGACGCGGTCCTGATCCCCGGCGGCTTCGGCGACCGCGGTGTCGCCGGCAAGGTCGGCGCGATCCAGTACGCCCGCGAGAACAAGGTGCCGCTGCTCGGCATCTGCCTCGGCCTGCAGTGCATCGTGATCGAGGCCGCCCGCAACCTCGCGGACATCCCGGACGCCAACTCCACCGAGTTCGACGCCGCCACCGCGCACCCCGTCATCTCCACCATGGCCGAGCAGCTCGACATCGTCGCCGGTGAGGGCGACATGGGCGGCACGATGCGCCTGGGCATGTACCCGGCGAAGCTCGCCGAGGGATCGATCGCGCGTGAGGTGTACGACGGCAAGGAGTACGTCGAGGAGCGCCACCGTCACCGCTACGAGGTGAACAACGCCTACCGCGCCGAGCTGGAGAAGAAGGCCGGTCTGCAGTTCTCCGGCACTTCCCCGGACGGCAAGCTCGTCGAGTACGTCGAGTACCCGCGCGAGGTCCACCCCTACCTGGTGGCCACCCAGGCCCACCCGGAGCTGCGCTCCCGCCCGACTCGCCCGCACCCGCTCTTCGCCGGTCTGGTGAAGGCGGCCGTGGAGCGCCAGACGGCGGCCAAGACGGGCAAGTAACACAAGGGTTGTACGGTTGCCGGGGTACGCGTCTTTCGAGGTGCGTGCCCCGGTTTCTGTTTGTGTGCGTGGGAGGAACAGGTCTGCATGACTGACATGACGACGATCAAGGACACCGCCGAGGAGTGGCAGGTCACGGCGACCGCGACCCCGTTCCAGGGCAACAAGACGAGTGTCCGCACCGACGACGTGGTCATGCCCGACGGGACCGTCGTCCGCCGCGACTACCAGGTGCACCCCGGCTCGGTCGCCGTCCTCGCGCTCGACGACCGCGGCCGCGTCCTGATCCTGCGCCAGTACCGTCACCCGGTCCGCCAGAAGCTCTGGGAGATCCCGGCAGGACTGCTCGACATCCCCGGCGAGAACCCGCTGCACGCCGCCCAGCGCGAGCTCTACGAAGAGGCGCACGTCAAGGCCGAGGACTGGCGCGTCCTCACCGACGTCTACACCACGCCCGGCGGCTGCGACGAGGCCGTGCGCATCTTCCTCGCCCGCGACCTCTCCGAGGCCGAGGGCGAGCGCTTCGAAGTCTCCGAGGAGGAGGCGGACATGGAGCTGGCGCGCGTACCGCTCGAAGAGCTCGTACGCGGTGTGCTCGCAGGCGAGCTGCACAACAACTGCCTTGTCGTGGGCGCCCTTTCGCTCACCGCCGCGCTGAACGGCGACGGCGTCGACGCGCTGCGCCCGGCCGACGCGCCCTGGCCCGCGCGTCCCTTCGAGGCCTGAGCACATACCAGTGGGGGTCGCCTCAGGCTCCGGTGTGACGATCTGCTGATCCGATCGGGCGACTTGTGCGCGCCGCGTGACGGGGGACGCGGCAGGGCCTGAACTAGGCTCTGGAAGCGTCCCGACCGGAGTCCCGGCGGGTTCGCGCGCAGGCGGACGGAGCATGGCCCGTGACGGATCAGGTGATCGACACGGACGGTTCGGCGGCGGGCGGCGCGGTGCCGCGGCCCGCCTCGGCCCGGAATTCCGGCGGAGGCCAATTCACCGGTCGGCGCCGGGAGTTGAAGGAACTCCGCGCCGACATCGACCGCGCGGGCCTCGACACCATCTCGGGCCGCAAGGCGCCACGCGCGCGCGTACTGCTCATCGCGGGACGGCCTGGCTCCGGCCGCACATCCCTCGCGGAGGAACTCGCCCGGCAGGTCGCCGACGCCTACCCGGACGGGGTGCTCCGCGCCCACCTCACGGAACCCGACGGCACGCGCGTGCCCACGGAACGCACGGCGCGGGAACTCCTCGACTCCCTGGAGGTCCCCGCACCGCCGGGCGCCGACGAGGACGAGCTGACCGAGGTGCTCCGCGAGGCCCTGGCCGACCGCCGGTGCCTGCTGCTGCTCGACGGCGCGGCCGACGCCGAGCAGGTCGACCCGCTGCTCCCGGACGCGCCGGACTGCCTGGCCGTCGCCGTCTCCGAGGGCCCGCTCACCGGAATCCCCGACGTGCGGCCCTGCACGCTCGGCGGCCTGGACACCGCCGCCGGCGTCGAGCTGCTCTCCCGCGCCGCGGGCCCGGTGCGCGTCACCGTCGACCCGCGCTCCGCGGAGAGCCTGGTCGAGGCGTGCGCCGCGCACCCCGCGGCCCTCGTCCTGGCCGGCGGCTGGCTCTCCGTGCGGCCCAAGGCGGCCCTCGCCGACCTCGCCAAGCAGGTGCACGAACGGCCCGACGAGGGGTCGGCCCTTGCTCGCGTCTTCCAGCACTCGTACGCCTCGCTGCCGGGCCCCACCGCGCGGATACTGCGCTTCCTCTCCCTCGCCCCCGCGGGCCACGTCGACCCGCACACCGCGTCCGCCCTGGCCGGCTGCTCGGTCTCCGCCGCCCGCACCACCCTGGACGACTTCGTGAAGCTCGGCCTGGTCAGGGCCGTGGAGTCGCCGCTGCCGCAGTACGAGGTGCCCGGCTGCCTGATGCCGCTGCTTCGCAGCCTCACCGAGAGCCGGGACCGCCCCGCCGAGGTGCAGCTCGCGCGGGCCAGGATGCTGGAGCGGACCGTACGGCTCCTGCAGTCCTGCCGGGCGATCACCGAACCGGACGGCTCCGCGGCCCGCAAGAAGCTCGCAGGCCTGCCGCGCGCCCTGCGCTTCCCCCATCGGGCGGCCGCCGCCGAGTGGCTGCGCATCCGGCAGCCCGCGCTGCTCGCCGCCGCCCGCCTCGCGGTCGCCGACGGGGAGCTCGACACCCTCGCCCGGCGTCTGATGGCGGCCCTGACGCGGGCCCTGGTCGCGCACCGCGGCACGGAGGACGCGGCTCCCGAGCTGTACGGCATCCATCAGCTGGTCCTGGATGTCGCCGAGCGCAGGGATCTGCCCCGCGAGAAGGCGGCCGCCCTGCTCAATCTCGCGGATCTGGACGCGCGCACGGGACGTACACACGAGGCACTGGTGCGATATCGGGCAGCTTTGGACGCCGGGCGCAGAGCAAATGACCCGTACGCGACCGGACGCGCAATGGAATCCGTAGGTGGCGCGTACCAGGAACTGGGGGACTGGTCGCGGGCATCGGACTGGTTCGGCCGGGCCCTCGCCCAGCGCCTCGGCCGGGACGAGCGCGCCGACGCGGCCCGGCTCTACGGCCGTATCGGCACGGCGCACACCTATGCGGGGCGCTACGGAGAGGCGCTGCGCAACTGGAGCTCGGCCGTCACCGGGTACCGCAAGTGCGGCGATGTGGCGGGCCAGGCAAGGGCGTTGAGCGAGCTGGCGCGGGTGCAGGAGTACGCGGGGCGGCCCGAGGAGTCGCTCCGTACCTGCCAGGAGGCGGTCGAGTGGGCGCGGCAGGCCGACGACGTACGTCTCCAGGCGGCGCTGCAGCTCAGGCTTGCCGACACCCTGGAGCGTCTCGGCGACCCGGCGGCCGCCCGGCTGCACCGCGCCGCCGCCAAGCGCATGCTGGGAACGGAGATCGAGGAGGTCACAGGGCTTGCATCGAAGGACGGACGGGAGGGTTCCGCCTACGAAATCCGTAGCGCTTCCGCAGAAGATTGATGCTTTGAAAGGCTAGACAGCGAGAAGTCCTTCATTAGACTGGCTCCGCCGCGTACTTCCGTGGTGTCTTCCGATGCGCCCTCTTGTGTATCGGTATGTAGTTCATCGCCCGAAAAATCCCTGAGCCAAGAGGACCGTGATCGACGTGAAGGTCGGCATCCCCCGCGAGGTCAAGAACAACGAGTTCCGGGTGGCCATCACCCCCGCCGGTGTGCACGAGCTGGTGCGCCACGGCCACCAGGTCGTCATCGAGCGGAACGCCGGTGTCGGCTCCTCCATCACGGACGACGAGTTCGTCTCGGCCGGTGCCCGGATCCTGGACACCGCCGACGAGGTCTGGGCCACCGCCGACCTTCTGCTGAAGGTCAAGGAGCCCATCGCCGAGGAGTACCACCGCCTCCGCAAGGACCAGACGCTCTTCACCTACCTGCACCTGGCCGCCTCCAAGGAGTGCACGGACGCGCTCCTGGAGTCCGGCACGACCGCCATCGCGTACGAGACCGTGGAGACCGCGAACCGCGCGCTCCCGCTGCTCGCCCCGATGTCCGAGGTCGCGGGTCGCCTGGCCCCGCAGGTCGGCGCGTACCACCTGATGGCCGCCCAGGGCGGCCGCGGTGTCCTGCCCGGCGGTGTCCCGGGCGTGGCGGCCGGCAAGGCCGTCGTCATCGGCGGTGGCGTCTCCGGCTGGAACGCCGCGCAGATCGCCATCGGCATGGGCTTCCACGTGACCCTGCTCGACAAGGACATCAACAAGCTCAAGGAGGCGGACAAGATCTTCGGCACGAAGATCCAGACCGTCGTCTCCAACGCCTTCGAGCTCGAGAAGGCCTGCCTCGACGCCGACCTCGTCATCGGCGCCGTCCTCATCCCGGGTGCCAAGGCCCCGAAGCTCGTCACCAACGAGCTCGTCTCGCGGATGAAGCCGGGAAGTGTCCTTGTCGACATCGCGATCGACCAGGGCGGCTGCTTCGAGGACTCGCACGCGACCACGCACGCCGAGCCGACCTTCCCGGTCCACAACTCGGTGTTCTACTGCGTCGCCAACATGCCCGGCGCGGTGCCCAACACCTCGACGTACGCGCTGACCAACGCCACGCTGCCGTACATCGTCGAGCTCGCGAACCGCGGCTGGGTCGAGGCCCTGCGCCGTGACCACGCGCTCGCCCTGGGTCTCAACACCCATGACGGCAAGGTGGTTTACAAGGAGGTCGCCGAGTCGCACGGCCTCGAGCACGTCGAGCTGGAGACGCTCCTCGGCTGATCCTGACCACTTTCGTCAACGAGAGTCGTCAATCTCACGCCTGCGGCCGGACCTTGAGAGGGGTCCGGCCGTATGCGTATGTCCATGGACATGGTCAACTCGCCGTTAACGTAACCCTTTAACCGATTCGCCCACCCCGGAAATGTCGCGATGGCGGACCGCACACCCTTGACATGGGGGCGTTCGATTGCCGACACATCGGGCCGGGTCCGGCGGATTGTGTTGCTGCGGACCGGTGACACGCCATAGAGTCGCCAACCGTCGGCATGGTGTCACGCTGACCTATCGAGAAATTTCCTGGTCACCAAGGAGGTAAGACGACTTGTGAATGAGTCGACATTTGCTCCCGGGGGTGGTCAACCAGGAATGTCTGCGCGGGGCCAAGGACCCGTGGGGCTCGAGGCTGTCGGCTCCGTCGCTGTCCGCACCTTCGAAGCCCGCCAGAAACCGCAGCCGACGCAAGCGACCCAGTCGACATCGTCTGCACCCCAGAGCATGGATGGCCATCACGTGAACGCCATGGCCGGCGACCGGAGTGGCGAGAACACCACCCACACCCAACTCGCCGACTACGAGGAACTGCCCCAGGGGCACTTCTACGACCCTGACGCCGAGTACGAGCCCGATCCCGAGTACGCGGCCACGCTGGCCCCGGACGCGGCCCGTCAGCGCCGTGAGCGCATCGGTCCCACGGGGCGCCCGCTGCCGTACTTCCCGATCCCGGGCCCGCTGACCGATCACGGTCCCGCGAAGATCATCGCGATGTGCAACCAGAAGGGCGGCGTGGGCAAGACGACGTCGACCATCAACCTGGGTGCCGCGCTCGCGGAGTACGGACGCCGGGTCCTGCTCGTCGACTTCGACCCGCAGGGCGCCCTCTCGGTGGGCCTCGGGGTCAACCCGATGGAGCTGGACCTGACGGTCTACAACCTGCTCATGGAGCGGGGCATGTCGGCCGACGAGGTGCTGCTGAAGACGGCGGTCCCGAACATGGACCTGCTGCCCAGCAACATCGACTTGTCGGCCGCCGAAGTGCAGTTGGTCAGCGAGGTCGCCCGAGAGTCCACGCTTCAGCGGGCGTTGAAGCCGCTGATGCAGGACTACGACTACATCGTGATCGACTGTCAGCCCTCGCTCGGCCTGCTCACCGTGAACGCCCTGACGGCGGCTCACAAGGTGATCGTGCCGCTCGAGTGCGAGTTCTTCGCGCTGCGCGGTGTGGCCCTTCTGACGGAGACCATCGAGAAGGTCCAGGAGCGGCTCAACCCCGACCTGGAGCTCGACGGCATCCTCGCCACCATGTACGACTCGCGCACGGTGCACAGCCGTGAGGTGCTCGCGCGGGTGGTCGAGGCCTTCGACGATCACGTCTACCACACGGTCATCGGGCGCACGGTCCGCTTCCCGGAGACCACGGTCGCCGGTGAGCCGATCACGACGTACGCCTCGAACTCCGTCGGCGCCGCCGCCTACCGTCAGCTCGCCAGGGAGGTGCTCGCCCGGTGTCACGCCGAGTGAGTCTGCCGGGGGCCGACGAACTGTTCCGTACGACCGGGGGGATGGCGCTTCAGTCGTCGTCGCCGCGACGCCAGGCGAACGGCGAGCCGCGGGTGCCCGCACCCGCGGGGGAGAGTGACGAGACCGCCGCCGGTGACTCCCACGGGGGCACGGGCGCCCCAGACGGCGCGGACGGCGGTGAGGCCGCCGAACACGGCGCCGCCGACGCGGAGTCGGGGGCCGGGGAATCCCATAGCCGCACGGCTCCTGCGGAGGGCGAGAAGTCGCAGGGTGGTACCCGCCCGGCGAGCTCCTCCACCGCGCAGGCGCGGCGGCGTGCGCGGGCGGCCAATCGGCGGCCGAGCGGGCGTGAGCGGCACGACGAGAAGATCACCGTGTACGTGTCCGCCGAGGAGCTGATGGACCTCGAGCATGCTCGGCTCGTCCTCAGGGGTGAGCATGGGCTCGCGGTCGACCGCGGGCGGATCGTCCGCGAGGCGGTCGCCGTTGTCCTCGCCGACCTTGAGTCCCGTGGGGACGCGAGCATTCTCGTACGACGGTTGCGTGGGCGGTAGGGGTAGCCTTCCCGCCGATGCCCGTGAACGACGAACCCGCACCGCCGCTTGCTACTCGACGCCGTGCCTTGGGGCGGGGGCCCGGGGCGGCTCCCGCTGAGGAGTCGTCTGCGGACCGTGGGGCGTTGTGCCCACCCGTTCCGCCCTGCGGAACGCCTGCCCACAACGCGGGCGGCGACTCCGATGAGGCCCCCGCCGAACCCGACGACGGGCGGTTCAAGGTTCGGCTTGCGAACTTTGAAGGGCCCTTCGATCTGCTGCTTCAGCTCATCTCGAAGCACAAGCTCGATGTCACCGAAGTCGCGCTGTCCAAGGTGACCGATGAGTTCATGGCGCACATCCGTGCCATGGGGCCCGACTGGGATCTTGATCAGACCACCGAGTTCCTCGTGGTCGCCGCCACGCTGCTCGACCTCAAGGCGGCCAGGCTGCTGCCCGCCGCCGAGGTCGAGGACGAGGCGGATCTCGCGCTGCTCGAAGCGCGGGACCTGCTCTTCGCGCGGCTGCTGCAGTACCGCGCGTACAAGCAGATCGCGGACATCTTCAGCGGGCGGCTCGACGACGAGGCGCGGCGCTATCCGCGGACCGTGGGGCTCGAGCCGCACCATGCCGAGCTGCTGCCCGAGGTCGTCATCAGCATCGGCGCGGAGGGGTTCGCCAGGATCGCCGTGAAGGCGATGCAGCCGCGGGCGAAGCCTCAGGTGTACGTCGACCACATCCATGCCCCGCTGGTCTCCGTACAGGAGCAGGCGGGGGTGGTCGTGGCCCGGCTGCGCGAGCGGGGCGAGGTCAGCTTCCAGGTGCTCGTGGAGGACGCGGGGGACACCCTCACCGTCGTCGCCCGTTTCCTGGCACTCCTTGAGCTGTACCGCGAGAAGGCCGTGGCCCTGGACCAGGAGGATGCCCTGGGCGAGCTCATGGTGCGGTGGACCGGCGGTGAGGGCGACGGGCAGCCGACGGTGACCGACGAGTTCGACCGCGTCCCCGAGACGACGAGTGAGGAGACGGCCACATGAGCCCCGAGAAAACGGCGAGTCCCGCGGGAGACCTGGCCGGAGCCGTCGCCGATCTGGAGCTGCGGCCCGCCCTGGAGGCCGTCCTCATGGTCGTCGACGAACCGGCCACCGAGGAGCACCTCGCCAAGGTCCTCGACCGGCCCCGGCGGCAGGTGGCCGACGCCCTGCGCGAGCTCGCCGACGAGTACACCGTGCAGAAGCGGGGCTTCGAGCTGCGCCTGGTGGCGGGCGGCTGGCGTTTCTACACGCGGCCCGAGTACGCGGCGGCGGTCGAGCGCTTCGTGCTCGACGGGCAGCAGGCCCGGCTCACCCAGGCGGCTCTGGAGACCCTCGCGGTCGTCGCGTACCGCCAGCCGGTCAGCCGATCGCGGGTCTCCGCCGTGCGCGGAGTGAACTGTGACGGCGTGATGCGCACCCTTCTCCAGAGAGGTCTGGTGGACGAGGCGGGCGCGGAACCCGAAACAGGTGCGATCCTGTACAGGACGACGAACTACTTTCTGGAGCGGATGGGCCTGCGTGGCCTTGACGAGCTCCCGGAGCTCGCGCCCTTCCTCCCCGAGGCGGACGCGATCGAGGCCGAGACGCAGGAAGGTGTTCCGTCGTTCGACCCGGACGCGCCTGATGCGCCGGGTTACGAGGACGCAGACGACTAACGGAAATTTGATGCGAAGCAGCAGCGGCAGGAACAGCAGCGGAAACAACGGCGGGAGCCGTGGTGGCAACAGCGGCGGCCGAGGCAGCAGCGGTGGCCGCGGCAATTACCGGGGTGCCGGTAACAGCCGCGACGACAAGCAGGGCGGCAGCGGCCGTCCGAAGAAGCCGCGTCCGGAGGAGCGGCGTTACGACGTAGGCTCCGGCGGCACGCAGGACGGTCCGAAGACGGGCCGTGGTGCCTCGGCGCGCGGTGGCGCCAAGGGCGGCCCCAAGCAGGGCCAGGGCAGCGCGCGGGGGCGGTGGGCTCCGGCCACCTCCCGTGAGTACGACGCGCGGGCCGAGGAGCGCAACCGCGAGCGGTACGCGGGCAAGCAGAAGGCCAACCTGCCCAAGACCTTCCCGGGCGCCGAGCAGGAGGGCGAGCGGCTGCAGAAGATCCTCGCCCGCGCGGGCTACGGCTCGCGCCGTGCCTGCGAGGAACTGGTCGAGCAGGCCCGCGTGGAGGTCAACGGCGAGATCGTGCTCGAGCAGGGCATGCGGGTCGACCCGGAGAAGGACGAGATCAAGGTCGACGGCCTGACGGTGGCGACCCAGTCGTACCAGTTCTTCGCCCTGAACAAGCCTGCCGGTGTCGTCTCCACCATGGAGGACAGCGAAGGCCGCCAGTGCCTCGGTGACTACACGAACAACCGCGAGACGCGGCTGTTCCACGTGGGCCGGCTCGACACCGAGACCGAGGGCGTCATCCTGCTCACCAACCACGGTGAGCTGGCACACCGCCTCACGCACCCGAAGTACGGCGTGAAGAAGGTCTACCTCGCGCACATCGTCGGCCCGATCCCGCGTGACCTGGGCAAGCGGCTCAAGGACGGCATCGAGCTGGAGGACGGGTACGCGCGTGCGGACCACTTCCGCGTCGTCGAGCAGACCGGCAAGAACTACCTGGTCGAGGTGACCCTGCACGAGGGCCGCAAGCACATCGTGCGGCGCATGCTGGCCGAGGCCGGGTTCCCGGTCGACAAGCTGGTGCGGGTGGCCTTCGGGCCGATCACCCTCGGCGACCAGAAGTCGGGGTGGCTGCGCAGGCTCTCCAACACCGAGGTCGGCATGCTGATGCAGGAAGTGGACCTGTAGACACCTCCCAGGGGTTGTGACTGCCCGTCCATTCTCTTTATAGTCTTCATGACTATTAAGGGGGTGGGCGGGCATGTCTGTGTCCGGGGCCTACGACAAGTACGCCTTCGAGCCGTTCGCCGTCACCGTCGACCTCGCCGTCTTCACCGTCCGCGCCGGCCGGCTGCACGTGCTGCTCGTCGTGCGGGGCCAGGAGCCGTACGCGGGACGCTGGGCGCTGCCCGGCGGATTCGTGCTCCCCGAGGAGTCGGCCGAGACCGCGGCGGGCCGTGAGCTCGCCGAGGAGACCGGCCTCACGGATGCCGCCGGGCTTCACCTGGAGCAGCTGCGCACCTACAGCGAACCGGACCGCGACCCGCGGATGCGGGTCGTCTCCGTGGCGTTCGCGGCGCTCGTACCCGATCCTCCCGAGGTACGCGGCGGCAGCGACGCGGCCCGCGCCGCCTGGCTGCCGTACGGCTCCGCGTACGGGCCGCTCGCCTTCGACCACGAGCGGATCCTCGCCGACGCCCATGACCGCGTCCGCGCCAAGCTCGAGTACACCGGCCTCGCCACGGCCTTCTGCCCGCCCGAGTTCACCCTCGGCGAGCTGCGGCAGGTCTACGAGACGGTGTGGGGCGTCGAGCTCGACCCGGCCAACTTCCGGCGCAAGGTGCTCGGCACGCCCGGCTTCGTCGCGGCGATCCCCGGGGCCGCGCGCCTGACGGGCGGGCGCGGAAAGCCCGCCGCTCTCTACCGGGCGGGCGGCGCCACCGAGCTGCACCCGCCCCTTCTCCGCCCCTCGACCGTTCCATCGGATCCCTCGGAAGGAAAGACCTCATGAAGCGTGCCGCGACCGGATCCCTGATCGGGCTCGCCCTCGGGGACGCGCTCGGCTTCCCGACCGAGTTCAACGACGTACCCTCGATCCTCGCCAAGTGCGGGCCCTGGCGGGAGATGGAGCTGCCGAAGCCCGCGTTCGTCACGGACGACACGCAGATGACACTCGCGCTCGGCCGTGCGCTCAAGGCCGCGTCCGCGCGGGGGCTCTGCGGGCCCGAGCGGTTCGCGCACCTCACCCGCCGGGAGTTCGTCGCCTGGAATTTCTCGCCGGACAACAACCGCGCCCCAGGCAACACCTGCATCACCGCCTGCGAACTGCTCGCCGACGAGCAGCGGCCCTGGCGGGACGCAAGCCAGCTGCACTCCAAGGGCTGCGGCGCCAATATGCGGGTCGCACCGCTCGGGCTCATGCCGTGGCTGAGCGAGGAGATGCGGGCCGGTGCCGCACAGACCCAGTCCGCGCTCACCCACGGACACCCCACGGCACTGGCGGCCAGCGATCTCACGGCGTACGCGGTGAAGCTGCTCGCCGAGGGCACGGAACCGATGGGCCTGGTCGGCCTGCTCCGGTCGTACGCCATCGACAACCGCACCCGGTACCGCGAGGACTGGCTCGGCGATCTGTGGAACCGCTCCCAGGACCCGAACCCCGAGCACTTCATCGCGCGCGGCTGGGACGAGTGCCTCGCGATACTCGAGCGGCTCGCGGCGGCTGTCCGTGACGCCAACCCGGAGACCGACCCCTGCCTGGCCACCGGCGCGGGCTGGATCGCCGAAGAGGCGCTCGCCACCGGCCTGTTGTGCTTCCTGATGTTCCCCGACGAGCCCCTCACCGCCCTCCGCAGGGCCGCCTGCACCTCGGGCGACTCCGACTCCATCGCCTGCCTGGCCGGCGCGTTCGCGGGCGCCCACCTGGGCGCGGACGCCTGGCCCGCCGAGTGGGCCGAGCGGATCGAGTACCGGGAGGAGCTGCTTGAGCTCGGGGCGCTCTGGGACGGGGAGGCCTAAGCCGAAGCTGCCGCCGACGCTCGGCGCACCCGGAACAGGAAGTCCTCGACCCGGCGGCGGTCCGGCTCCGGCGGGAGCGGCGTGCGGGCGGCGGCCGCGTCGGCCTCCGCCGCCAGCCGGTTCATCCACGCCTCGACGTCCGTCCACGCGACCTCGCCGCGCTTGACCGCGAGGAGCGGCTCGCGCTGTTCGCCGACGTCGACGACCAGCTCGCCGGTCAGCAGCAGGTCGCGGCTGCTCATCAGGAGGCGCAAAAGGTGCATCGCGTGCTTCCAGCGGGGCGCGCCGTGCAGGCGTACGTCCGCGTCGAGCTTCTTGCGCTGGCCGAGCGCGTAGCCCGCGAAGCTTGCGTGGACGTGGCGGGACAGGAACGCCCCGCGCAGTGCGAGGAGTTCGCGGCCGGTGTCCGTGAGGTGCTCGACGAGCGGAGAGTGCAGGCACTCCAGGATGTTCGGGTTGGCGCGCAGCGCGAGCTCGCAGAAGCGCTCAAGCTCCCAGCTGAACTGCTCATCGGCTGGTCCATCGGCATGCGTCGGCGGCTTCTCGAAGTGCCAGAAGAGCGGCGTGGGCGCCAGGAAGACGCCCCTGCGGTCGGTGTCGCTGCCGTCCGTGGCCAGGCCGAAGGCACGCGAACCCATCACGCACGAGTAGACGGTGTGGTCGCGTACGAGGTCCAGGTCGCTCAGGCGGTGCATGCGGTGAGCGTACGGGCCACCGTCAGCCGAGCGTGATCGATTTTCCGGTGACCGTGATCTTCTGAGCGGGGAGCGGGCGTGGCGCGGGCCCGTCCGCCACCGAGGCGTCCGCCACGCGGTACTTGCTGCCGTGGCACGCGCAGTTGATCGTGCCGCCCGTGACCTCGCTGACCGTGCAGCCCGAGTGGGTGCAGACCGCGGAGAAGCCCTTGAAGTCGCCCTTCTCGGGCTGTGTCACGACGACCTTCTCGTCCTTGAAGATCTTGCCGCCGCCGACCGGGATGTCCGACGTCTTCGCCAACTCGTCGGCCGCGGGCGGCTTCTGGGACTTTCCGCCGCCCGAGGAGGACGGTGCGGCGGAAGACTCGGACCCGGGCGGCGACTCCGGATCCGCGCCCTCGTCGCCGTACTTGCTGCATCCGGCGGCCAGCGCGACCGCGCCGCCGGTGGCGAGGACCGTGCGCCGGGTGGGGGGCGTACCGCTCATGTCGTCACTCCGAACGTACGGAAGAACCACAGCGCCGACGTCAGCCAGATCACCGTGAGGACCGTGAAGACCAGGCCTCCGATCACCGGAAGCAGCCAGCCGGGCAGCTTCTCCGAGCGGAGCAGCAGCATCTTGGCACTGAACGCGCCGAAGAAGAAGCAACCGAGCAGCGAGTGCCACATCACCCGTGTCGAGTACGTCTGATAGCCGAGCGCGTAGAGGCAGTGCACCGCCACGGGCACCGACACCAGGAACGCGATCCGGCCCGACCAGCGGTGCAGCGCCGCCGACCAGGACGGGCCCGGAAGACGGCCGTACACCATGAACGCCGAGCCGACCTGGACGAGCGCGAAGGCGAACGCCGTCGTGCCGAGCCAGGCCTTGACCGCGCTGGTGCTGCTGAACCCGGCGAGGTTGAAGGCCGTGCCCTCCGGGTCGTGCGTCTTGCCGTACACGCCGAGGCCGACGGCGACCGCGGCGGCGACCAGGGCAGGTACGAGGTAGCGGGCGGGGTGCGGGCGGCGGTGGTCGCCGGCCGCCGGGGGCGGGCCGAAGCCGCCCTGGGTCGCGGCGTTCGGATCGACGCTCATGGTGGCTCCCTGGTCGGGGCGGAGCGGGGTCAGGGCACGACGGGGCGGGCGGTGAGGGTGCCGCCGTCGAACGGGACGGCGCCGGTCTCCGGGTCGAGGCGCGGGGCCTTCTGCGGCTTGCCGTCCTCCTTGAGGATCCCGACCTGCTGCCCGTCGGGCAGGACGATCCAGCCGCCGTCGATCTCGGCGCCGCGCACCTCGGTGGTCGCGCGGTACAGGCCGGATGGCTTCTTCGCCCTGTCGGCGGTGAAGTCCCAGGTCTTCTTGTCGATGTCGACCGTGCCGCGGACCTTGTCGTCGTCGCGGAGGGTGCCGTCCAGCTTCGCGCCGTGTTTGCCGGTCAGCCGCATGGAACCGTCGTCCTCGACATCGCCCTTCAGCCAGGACTCCGTGTTCCGTCCGTCGCAGAAGTACGCGATGGCCTTGCCGTCACGGATCGAGATGGAGACGGCGGAGGTGTCGTCGTCCGTGCGGCCCGCGTACTCGGCCTTGGCAGGCGGCTTCTTCGTCGGCTCCTTCGAGGGCTCTTTCGACG
Organism: Streptomyces sp. NPDC086554; assembly: GCF_040686095.1. Lineage (NCBI taxonomy): Bacteria > Bacillati > Actinomycetota > Actinomycetes > Kitasatosporales > Streptomycetaceae > Streptomyces > Streptomyces sp. NPDC086554. Next base: position 121,408 of record NZ_JBFBJK010000023.1, on the reverse strand, counting down.
GCTTCCCGGACGGCTCCGTGGAGGCGCTCCCGGAGGGTTCCGCCGTCGAGGTGGGCGTCGGCGACGCGCCGCCGGACGAGCCCTCTTCGTACGACGAATTGCCCGTCCCCGTCGTCGCGTTGAGCGACAGCATGAACAGGGCGAGCAGCAGCCCCCCGAGAAGCGTGTACAGCGGTCCCGAGCGCTTCATACGGGCCTCCCCCGAGGCGTGGGCCGTGCCGGCTCCTCCATGCAAGCGGACCCGCGCCCCCTGCGTCCAGGGCTGAACCGTCACGGATCGTTCCAAGTGGCGACAGAAGGCGATCAGCGCGACATTGGCAGGGTCCGAGGTCCCGCCTCAGGCGGCTCCTCCGGCGGCGGAGGCAACCTCCTGGCCGCGCCGGACTCGCCGACCAGGCCCAGTCCTGGGTAGGCACCGGCGCGAACCAGCAGGTGACCGGAGCCCAGCTGCAGGAGGCGCTGCCCGCGACGGCACCCTCCAAAAGGTCGCCGCGGAGGACATCATCAGGCAGCAGCGGCTCTGAGCACCCCAGATCCCCCGAGGGGCACGCGGCGTCCGTCTCGGCAGGCGGGCGTCGCGCACTCGTCCCTGGGGCCCTGACTACCCTTGTGACCACAGCAAGTCGTAGATACGCGAGCGAGGAGCAGCACTGTGGCGGTACGAGCGGTCCGGGGCGCCGTCCAACTGGAGCGGGACGCGGCCGACCACATGGACGAGCAGGTCAGCGAGCTGCTCACCGCCATCCTCGAGCGGAACGGACTGAACCAGGACGACCTGATCAGCATCTGGTTCACGGCGACGCCCGATCTGCACTCCGACTTCCCGGCCGCCGCCGCGCGCAAGCTGGGCATCGTGGACGTCCCGCTGATCTGCGCGCAGGAGCTGGAGATCAACGGCGCGATGCGCCGCGTCGTCCGGGTCCTCGCGCACATCGAGACCGACAAGCCCCGCTCCGAGATCACGCACGTCTACCTCGGCGCCGCTGCCACCCTTCGCAAGGACATCGCCCAGTGAGAACCGCCCTCGTCATCGGCACCGGCCTGATCGGCACCTCCGCCGCGCTCGCGCTCGTCTCGCGCGGTGTGACCGTGCACCTCGCCGACCACGACCCCGGGCAGGCCCGTACGGCGGCGGCGCTCGGCGCCGGCACCGACGAGGAGCCCGAGGGCCGCGTCGACCTGTGTGTCGTCGCCGTGCCGCCGGCGCATGTCGCCGCGACCATGGCCGACGTCATGGGGCGCGGGGCGGCGCGCGGCTACCTCGACGTGGCCAGCGTCAAGGGCGGGCCGCGCCGTGAGCTGGAGGCGCTCGGCCTCGACCTCACCCCGTACATCGGTACGCATCCCATGTCGGGCCGCGAGCGCAGCGGCCCCCTCGCCGCCACCGCCGACCTCTTCGAGGGGCGGCCGTGGGTGCTGACCCCGACCCGGGACACCGACACCGAGGTCCTCAACCTCGCCCTCGAGCTGGTCGCGCTCTGCCGTGCGGTGCCGGTCGTCATGGACGCCGAGGCGCACGACCGTGCGGTCGCGCTCGTCTCGCACATGCCGCACCTCGTGTCCAGCATGGTCGCCGCCCGCCTGGAGGACGCCGAGGAGACGGCGGTGCGCCTGTGCGGGCAGGGCATCCGTGACGTCACGCGCATCGCCGCGTCCGACCCGGGGATGTGGATCGACATCCTGTCCGCGAATCCCGGTCCGGTGGCCGACCTCCTGGCGGCGGTCGCCACGGACCTGGACGAGACGGTGACCGCGCTGCGCGCGCTGCAGTCGGCGGACGAGTCCAAGCGGCGGGACGGCGCGGCCGGCGTCGAGAGCATGCTGCGGCGTGGCAACGCCGGGCAGGTGCGGGTGCCCGGCAAACACGGGGCGGCGCCGGCCACGTACGAGATCGTCGCCGTGCTCATCAACGACCAGCCCGGCCAGCTGGCCCGGATCTTCGCCGACGCGGACCGTGCCGGGGTCAACATCGAGGACGTACGCATCGAGCACGCGACCGGGCAGCAGGCGGGCCTGGTCCAGCTGATGGTGGAGCCGAAGGCGGTGCCGGTGCTGAGCGCGGCGCTGCGGGAGCGGGGCTGGGCCATCCGGCAGTAAGAGGCGCTCGCGGGAGCCAGTAACCTTGTGCGGGGCGCGTCTGCGCCCCGCCTCCTTGCCCCGCGTCCTGAGAAAGGTGTCCGCAGCCCCGTGGAAGCCGCAGAAACCGCCGAAACCGCCGCCCAGGCAACCGTCGTCGTCGCCATCGACGGACCCTCCGGCACGGGCAAGTCGAGCACCTCGAAGGCCGTCGCCGCCCAGCTCGGCCTCAGCTACCTGGACACCGGCGCCCAGTACCGTGCGATCACCTGGTGGATGGTGAGCAACGGCATCGAGCTGACGGACCCGAGCGCCATCGCAGCGGCCGCCCAGAAGCCCGAGATCATCTCCGGCACCGACCCGGCCGCCCCGACCATCACGGTCGACGGCACGGACGTCGCGGGCCCGATCCGCACGGCCGAGGTCACCTCCAAGGTCAGCGCCGTCAGCGCCGTCCCCGAAGTCCGCGCCCGGATCACGGACCTGCAGCGCTCCATCGCCGCGTCCGCCGAGAAGGGCATCGTCGTCGAGGGCCGTGACATCGGTACGACCGTCCTGCCCGACGCCGACCTCAAGATCTTCCTGACGGCCTCGCCCGAGGCCCGCGCCGCCCGCCGCTCCGGCGAGCTCAAGGGCGCCGACGTCAAGACGACCCAGGAAGCCCTCATCAAGCGGGACGCGGCCGACTCCAGCCGCAAGACGTCCCCGCTGGCGAAGGCCGGCGACGCCGTCGAGGTCGACACCACCGAGCTCACGCTCCAGCAGGTCATCGAGTGCGTCGTCACCCTCGTCGAGGAGAAGCGGGCCTCGAAGTGATGGAGGTTCCATCGGAACGCGGTGCGGAGGTCGGCCGCCGGATCGGCGTCGGCCTCATGTACGGGCTGTGGAAGCCCCGCGTCCTCGGCGCCTGGAAGGTCCCCGCGACCGGCCCGGCGATCCTGGCCGTGAACCACTCGCACAACGTCGACGGTCCGATGGTGATGGGGACGGCCCCGCGGCCCACGCACTTCCTCATCAAGAAGGAAGCGTTCATCGGACCCCTGGACCCCTTCCTGCGCGGCATCGGGCAGCTGAAGGTGGACCGTGAGATCGCCGACCGCACGGCGATCACCCGGGCCCTCGGCGTCCTGGAGCAGGGCGGCGTCCTCGGGATCTTCCCCGAGGGCACGCGCGGCGAGGGCGACTTCGCCTCGCTGCGTGCGGGCCTCGCGTACTTCGCCGTACGCAGCGGAGCGCCGATCGTGCCGGTCGCGGTCCTGGGAAGCACGGAGAGGCGCGGACGGTTGATAAAGGGGCTGCCCCCGCTGCGCAGCCGGGTCGACGTCGTCTTCGGGGACCCCTTCGAAGCGGGCGACGGCAGCGGACGGCGTACGCGCAAGGCGCTGGACGAGGCGACCGTGCGCATCCAGGAGCGGCTCACCGCCCACCTGGACAACGCCAGGCGCCTGACCGGGCGCTGAGTGAGACTTATCAAGTAGTGGCCCGTCGCCAGACGAGAGACGGTCCACCGATCACCACGATGAACAACGAGGTACGGACTTCATGAACGACCAGATCCAGCCCGAGGGCTCGGAGCACGAGCACGGGGCGCTTGGCGATGCCGAGTACGCGGAGTTCATGGAGCTCGCCGCGGAAGAGGGCTTCGACGTCGAGGACGTCGAGGGCGCGATCGAGGCGGCGGGCCACGGCCCGCTGCCCGTCCTCGCCGTCATCGGCCGCCCCAATGTCGGCAAGTCGACCCTCGTCAACCGCATCATCGGCCGCCGCGAGGCGGTCGTCGAGGACCGCCCCGGCGTGACCCGCGACCGCGTGACGTACGAGGCGGAGTGGGCGGGCCGCCGCTTCAAGCTCGTCGACACCGGCGGCTGGGAGCAGGACGTGCTCGGCATCGACGCGTCCGTCGCAGCCCAGGCCGAGTACGCGATCGAGGCGGCCGACGCGGTCGTCTTCGTCGTGGACGCCACCGTCGGCGCCACCGACACGGACGAGGCCGTCGTGCGGCTGCTCCGCAAGGCGGGCAAGCCGGTCGTCCTGTGCGCCAACAAGGTCGACGGGCCGTCCGGCGAGGCCGACGCCACCGCCCTGTGGTCCCTCGGCCTCGGCGAGCCGCACCCCGTCTCCGCGCTGCACGGCCGCGGCACCGGCGACATGCTGGACGCCGTCCTCGACGCGCTGCCCGAGGCGCCCGAGCAGACCTTCGGCGCCGCCATCGGCGGCCCGCGCCGCATCGCGCTCATCGGCCGCCCGAACGTCGGCAAGTCCTCGCTGCTCAACAAGGTGGCGAACGAGGACCGCGTGGTCGTCAACGAGCTCGCGGGCACCACCCGTGACCCGGTCGACGAACTCATCGAACTCGGCGGGATCGTCTGGAAGTTCGTCGACACGGCGGGCATCCGCAAGCGCGTCCACCTGCAGCAGGGCGCCGACTACTACGCCTCCCTGCGCACCGCCGCCGCCGTCGAGAAGGCGGAGGTCGCGGTCATCCTGATCGACGCCAGCGAGTCGATCAGCATCCAGGACCAGCGCATCGTGACGATGGCCGTCGAGGCAGGCCGCGCCATTGTCCTCGCGTACAACAAGTGGGACACCCTCGACGAGGAGCGCCGCTACTACCTGGAGCGGGAGATCGAGACCGAGTTCCAGCAGGTCGCGTGGGCGCCCCGGGTCAATGTGTCGGCGACGACCGGCCGGCACATGGACAAGCTGGTCCCCGCGATCGAGACGGCCCTCGACGGCTGGGAGACGCGCGTCCCGACGGGCCGTCTGAACGCCTTCCTCGGCGAGCTGGTGGCCTCCCACCCGCACCCGGTGCGCGGCGGCAAGCAGCCCCGCATCCTCTTCGGCACACAGGCGGGCACGAAGCCGCCGCGCTTCGTCCTCTTCTCCTCCGGCTTCATCGAGCACGGCTACCGGCGCTTCGTGGAGCGCAGGCTGCGCGAGGAGTTCGGCTTCGAGGGCACGCCGATCCACATCTCGGTGCGGGTGCGCGAGAAGCGCGGCCGCAAGAAGTAGCAGCCACGCGGGGAACGAACGGGTGAGGCCCCGCCTTCTTCGAATTCTTTGAGGAATCCGAAGAAGGCGGGGCCTCACTCGTGTGCGGTGCCTCAGTTCCCCCTGCGCGGTCCCGGTGGCAGCGCCGCGGGGAACTGCTGGTGGCCCGTGCCGTGCTGCTCCTGGCCGTAGCGGGTCACGTGCAGCTGGCTGAGCGTGTTGTGCCGGGGGCTCTGCCGGTCGCCCGCCCGGTGCATGCCGTACGGCATGGCGCCGAAGGCCGTGAAGCCCAGATCCTCCTCGCCGCTCCGGTCACCCGGCAGGGCCTTGAACGATCTGCGGTACTCCGAGTACAGCGCGTCGTAGATCGGCGTGGCCGAGCGGGTGCCCCCGGTGTCCTGCGACGAGCGCATGGACGGGATGGGGTTCTGGTACGCGGGCCGGTGGCGAGTGGGGTCGTATGTGTGCACGTATGTGCCAACGACACCATTCGCGTACGGATGCGGGGGCCGCGCCGCTTTCGCGTGGCGCCGGGGGTGTGACCGGCGCATTCGCGGCTCGCGGCGCGGCCCCGGCGCGGTCGGCTCAGGTGCCCGCGAGCGGCATCGCGGCCGCCACAAGCCGCCCGTGCGCCGCCGCGTTGTCCAGGGCGCCGCGCAGCAGGTCCTCGCGGGGCTGGCGGCCGATGGAGCCGACCGGCGCCGCGAAGAGGAGCACCGTCTGCAGCTTGTTGGCCGCGGCCCGCCAGGCGTCGGTGACCTGGAGCGGGTGGTGCGCCTGCCACCAGGCGACGGGGGAGCTGCCGTTGGCGCCGGGCTGGAGCACGGCGTGCAGCCGGCCCATGGCGAGCAGCACCGACCAGCCGTGCAGCACGTCGGGCACGGTGTCCAGCGAGGTCACCGGCATGAAGCCCTGCTCGATCAGGAGCGGCAGGAAGTCGTCGCCGCCGCCCGGAGCGGCGCCGGGGCGTGCGATGGCGCCGGTCGGCTCGACGACGAGCGCGGGGTGCAGCTCGCCATCGATGAGGACGAGACCGCTGGTCACGCCGAGGACGGCCTGGTCGGGCGCTCCTCCGGCGGGCCCGGTGCCGTCGTCGCCGGTGATCGAGCGTACGGCGCCCTGGAGCTGCTCCTCGGAGACCTGGACGATCTGGGAGGGCAGGCAGGTGGCGTGGGCGAAGGCGAGTACGGCGGTCTCGTCGCCGATGAACAGGACCGTGCTGGTGCGTTCCTGCTCCGAGTCGCCCGGGGTGCGGCAGGACGTGCAGTCGTAACTGCCAGGGGCGTTCTCTCCGGCGAGCAGCCGGTCGGCTTCTTCGTCGCCGATCTCGGCGCGTACGTCGTCGCCGACTTCGAGCATGCGCGGCACGGGTGGCTCCTCGGAATCGATGCTTGGGAGCCGGCGGTGTCCGGCTCATAAGGAGACAACGGGCGATCAGTGGTGCAAGTCACGCGCGAAGGCGAACGGAATCGAACCATCCGCAGCGGAGGGTGAGTTTCCCGGCGGAATCCATCACTCCACGCCAACGCCTGCTGAGTACAGGGAAGTTGGAGCGGTGAGGTGAGTCACAGATCACCTCATCGACGGGTTGATAAATACTGAAATCGGTGAATTAAGTGGATGGCCGAAAATCGCCGATACTGCCGGTAACATCCAACTGGCCTGGAATGACAAGGAGTTGGTTGATATCGGGGCGAGCAGGCTCCTAGATTCCACCCTCGTGTGCAGCGAGCACCGCTCAGGTACGTCCGTCGGGTGCACCAGCCAGCTCAAGCACCGCGGCACGAGAGTGCCGACTCCGGCGGACGGGGTGGAGTGGACCTCCGGCGTCGGATGCGCGAGGAGGACCACAGCATCAGGGGGAGCCTGGGTCCTTCGAGAGGGAAATACATGTCCGCACATCCCAAGCGCGTTCGCAGGACGGCAGTGATCGGCGGAGCGGCGTTGCTCGCCCCGCTGGGACTGCTCACCGCCACCGGCCAGGCCGGAGCGGCGGACAGCGGAGTGTGGGATCGCATCGCTCAGTGCGAGAGCGGCGGAAACTGGAACATCAACACCGGCAACGGCTACTACGGAGGACTGCAGTTCTCCGCCGGTACCTGGCGCGCGTACGGCGGAGGGGCCTACGCGGTGACCGCCGACAAGGCGTCCAAGGCGCAGCAGATCGCTGTCGCCACCAAGGTGCAGCGCGCTCAGGGTTGGGGCGCGTGGCCCACGTGCTCGGCACGGGCGGGAGCGTCCGGCAGTGCGCCGGGGGCGGCGGCTCCTGCCGCACCCGCGGCCCCGGCGGCTCCCAAGGCCGTCAAGGAACGGCCCGCGAAGGAGCGGGACCGTACGCCGAGCCACACCGACCGGGGTTCCGGCCGCGGTGACTACACCGTTCAGCGAGGGGACACCCTCAGCCGGATCGCGGCGGAGCACGGCGTCGGCTGGCGGCAGGTCTACGACGCCAACAAGGCGGTCATCGGCGACGATCCGAACCTGATCGTGCCGGGGCAGCGGCTCGACCTCTGAGCCGGTCGGCCCAGGGCGTGGCCCCACCCGGTCGTCCGACCGGGTGGGGCCGTGTCCGTGGCGGGCGCGGCACGCCTTTGCGGCGCTGTCGCCCTGCCTAGCGTGGCCGGATGTACCCGATGCAGATGATTCCGATGTCGATCGAGCGGCTCCGGTCGCTGTGGCCCGCCGCGCTGCTCGCCACCGCGGTGTCCCTGCCGGCGACGGTCGTGCCGGCGGCCGCGTCGCCCGCTCCTCCGCCGCCGCTGCCCGGTCCGCCTGCCGCCGCCGCGGCGTACGACTGTTCCCGTACCGAAGGGCCGTGGACCTGCCTCGCCCAGTGCGAGAGCAGCGGACGGTGGAACGTGAACACCGGGAACGGCTTCTACGGAGGGCTGCAGTTCTGGCAGCCCACCTGGGAGAAGCACGGCGGGCTCAAGTACGCGCCGCGTGCGGATCTCGCCACCAAGGCGGAGCAGATCAAGGTCGCCGAGAAGGTCCTTCGGAAACAGGGGTGGAACGCCTGGCCCGCGTGCTCGAAGAAGATCCCGAAGGAGATCCGGGACGGGATCGCCAGGGTGCATGTGGTCAAGAAGGGCGAGACGTTGAGCTCGATCGCCCTGCGCTACAAGGTCAAGGGCGGCTGGCAGGCCCTGCACAAGGCCAACCGGAAGATGGTCGGGAGCCGTCCCGATGCGCTGAACGTCGGCGCGGAGCTGATCATCCCTCGCGGGGCGGCTCGTTCCTGAGTCATCCTTCCGGGGGCGGGCTGTCTCTCAGTTCCGCCGCCTCGCCGCTGAACACGAGCTCGCCCCTGCGTAGTTCGTGCACCACCACTGCCGTCCGGCTCGCGCGTTCGCGTACGCCGGGCGGCAGTCGCTGTTCGGCGGTGATCACGCAGGCGTCCAGGGCCATGAGGAGCTCGTACGTCCGTGCTGCCACCGGTGGTGACATGCCCTGGGTGGGCTCGTCCACGAGGATCACCCGGGCCGGGGCCAGCAGGGCGCGGGAGAGGGCCAGCATGCGTTGCTCGCCGCCGGAGAGGGTGCCTGCGCGGCGGGGGAGGAGGGGGCGCAGCTCGGGGTACGCGTCCAGGGCGGGGGCGAAGTCGCCCTCGGGGGCCGACAGGTCGAGGTTCTCGCGGACCGTGAGGGTGCCGTAGATCGCCTGTCTGTCCGGTACGAAGCAGAGGCCTCGCCGCGCGCGTTCGTGCGGGGTGAGCCGGGTGACGTCCCTGCCGTCCCAGGTGACGGTGCCCGCCGAGAGGGGGGCCGTGCCGGCCAGGGCGCGCAGGGTCGTGGTGCGGCCGGAACCGTTGCGGCCGAGGAGGACGGTGAGGCCGTGGGGGCGGGCGGCGAGGGTCACGCCGTGCAGGGCTTCGAGGGGGCCGTAGCGGACGTGGGCGTGCTGGAGCGCGATGCCGGTGCTCATGGCGCTGCCCTTCTCATGGTGCTGCCCTGTGGAGCACTTCCGTCGGCGGGCCCGATGTGATGATGCGGCCCGCCGACATGACGTGCACGGTGTCGGCCAGGTTCGCCACCAGGTCCAGGTCGTGCTCCACCACGAGCAATGCCATGCCGTCCGCCGCCAGGGCGCGCAGGAGGCGGGTGAGGGCCGCCGCCTCGGCGGTGTCCAGGCCCGCTGCGGGCTCGTCCAGGAGGAGGGTGTGCGGGGTGCCCGCCAGGGCTCGGGCCAGTTCCACGCGTCGGAGGGTGCCGGTGGGGAGGTCTGCTGCGGGGTGGTGTCGGGTGGGGCCGTCGAGGGAGAGGAGGCGGAGGGCGTGGGTGGTGGCCTCCGGGACGTCTGCTCGGCTCTGGTCCGCGGCGACTTGGACGTTCTCGGTGATGGTCAGGGACGGGAAGACCGACAACTGCTGGAAGGTGCGGGCCACGCCGAGGTGGGTGCGGGTGTGGGCGGGGAGGCGGGTGATGTCGCGGTCGTCGAGGGTGATGCGGCCGGAGTCGGGGCGGAGGGTTCCGGCCAGGCAGTGGAACAGGGTGCTCTTGCCTGCGCCGTTCGGGCCCACTACGGCGGTGATGCGGCCGGGGGGCACGGCCAGGCTTACGCGGTCGAGGGCGGTGAAGCCGTTGTAGGTGAGGGTGATGCCGTGGGCGGCGAGGGTTACCGGAGCGGGGGCGGGGGCCGGGGGAACGGAGACGGGGGTTGACTGTGCCGATCCGTCGCGCCCTTGGTCCGGTCGGGGGCCGGGGCCGCGCCGGTATGTCCGTCCCCGCCATCTCGCTCCGAACGCCTTGCCGCTTCGGCTGACGAGCCCCGCGAACGACGCTCCGCGCGGAAACCCCGACACACCCCCTCCCACCTCACCGCCGCCTACGGCTCGCACCAACTTCCGCCCCGACCCAGGACCGTGGCTTGTGTTGGGCTGGTCGTCTGTGGGGCCGTTGCCTGTGCTGAGCCCGTCGCCTGCGCCGAGTTCGTCTCCAGCTCCGAGCCCGTCGCCAGCGGCGGGGCCGGACTCAGCTCCGGGGCCAGCGCTTGTGCCGGGCCTGTTGCCCGGCCCGAGCCCGTCTCCCGGGCCGGGTGGGCGCAGCCCCAGTTGCCGGGTACCGGGCAAAGTGGCGGCAAGTACAGCCTCGCGGGCCCTCGCGCCCAAGGGGGTCAGGGAAGGGTGCCGGGTCAGGCGGGCGGTGGCTGAGCGCAGAGCCTCGTACGGGCCCCCGGGGAAGCGGCCGATCAGGACGGCCAAGATGCCGATCAATGCCGCTGCCACACCGCCCCGCGCCCCCGCGTCCAGGCCCACCAGAAGCGCCGCCGCAACCATCGCGCCCAGGAGGCTGTCCGCGCCCAGGACCAGTACCGCCGCGAACCAGAGGAGGCCGCGTACGGGGTCGTACGCGGCGGGGTCGAAGGCCCGCAGGCCCATGCCCAGCATTCCGCCGCCGAGAGCGGCAAGCGCCGCGCCCGCGACGAAGGCGGTGAGTTTCAGGGTGCGTACGGGGACGCCCGACGCCGCCGCCCCCGCCTCGTGATCCCGCATCGCGGCCAGGGCGCGACCCATGCGGCCTCGGCGCAGTGTCGTGGCGAAGAGCAGAGCCGCGGCGAGGAGGAGAAGTTCCAGTACGTAGTACGCGCGATCCCCGGCGAAGCCCGCGGGGCGGTCCAGGTTCAGGCCCGCCGTCGCGTACGGCTGCGCGAAGACGAAGCGGCTGACCCCGACGCCCACCGCGAACGTCGCGAGGGCGAGCGCAAGGCCGTGGCGGCTGATCGCGGGCCAGCCGGTGAGGAGGCCGAGCGGCGCCACGAGGAGGACGGCCACGGCCAGGGCGGGGAGATGGGGGAGTTCCGGCAGGCCGGGGAAGCGACCTGCCGTGAGGAGAGCCGTGAACAGCGCGCCCAGGCCCGCGTACGCCGCCTGGCCCAGGGAGATCTGGCCTCCCCTGCCCGTGACGATCACCAGGGACAGAAGGATCACCGCAAGGGCAGGGACCTGGACCGATGTCGTCAGGTCCGAGCCCGCGAAGCCCAGCGGGATGAGGAAGAGGACCACGATCACTATCCACGCGCCGGGCGGGGTCGGTACGCGTGCCGTCGCCGTGCGGGGGAGCGTGGTCTGCGCGCCGATGCCGGGCAGCACCAAGGCCGCGACGAGCAGCGCCACCACGAAGAGGTTCGCGCCGAGCGCCTGGACCAACGGCTCCGCCCAGCCCGAGGGATGAAGCCGGGTCAGCTGGCTCTGGGCAACGCCGAGGCCCAGAGCCACCACGACCGCGATCGTCAGGCTCCGCATCCGCGCCGCCACCGCGACGGCCACCACCTCCATGACCAGGAGTGGCATGCCGTAGGGGTCGAGGCGTACGAAGGGGGCGAGCAGCGCTCCGGTGAGGCCCGCCGTGAACGCGCCGAACGCCCAGCCCGCCGCCGCCACCCGGTCCGCGTCGATACCGCCGAGCACGGCCAGGGACCGGTTGTCGACCACGGCCCGCAGCTCGCCGCCGAAGCGGGTCCAGCGGGTGACCGCCCAGACGGCCGCCGCGAGCGCCACGGTCACCGCCAGTTGGGCCCAGGGGTCCGATGAGACGAGCACGGGCGCGTCCGCCTTCGCCCCGGGGCCCCACAGCAGCGCGGCGCCCCCCACGAGGAGTACGAAGACACCGATGGATGCCACCAGGGTCTGGGCCGGGTCGCTGCCGAGGACCGAAAGGGGGCGGAAGACCGCTCGCTCCAGGAGGAGGCCGATGGCCGGGGCGATGAGGAGGAGGGTGACCGTTGTCGCCAGCCACAGCGGCCAGTTCCACTCGACCGTGAGCTGGCGCAGGACGTACGCGCAGACCATCGCGATCGCGCCGTGCGCGAAGTTGAGTACCCCCGTCGCGCGGTACGTGACGATCAGGCCGATGCCGGTGAAGGCGGCCGCGCTGCCGACCGCGAGCCCGGCAAGCGTCAGGTCGTAGGTCAGGGACGCCACCGGGTCAGTGCTCCGGGGACGGGGCGGCGGGGGCCTGTGGTTCGCAGATGGGGCAGGGGTCCAGGTCGCCGGTGGCCAGGATGCGGGCGTCCGCGGGGACGGCCTCCGGCTTGCCCGCGACCAAGGGGCAGTCGGCCCGGTGCCAGAGCGTGCCGCCGGGGATCATCAGGAGGTCGCCGCTGGTCGCGACGGGGGCCGGCTGCTCGGTGACCGAGGGAGGCGTTCCCGCCGACACGAGGAGGCCGTACAGCTCCTCCACGCGGGCCGCGGCCAGCGCGCTCCTGCCATGGGCGAAGAGCACCGCCCCGGCGATGATCAGTGCCGCGCCCGGCACCGTGCAGGACGCCAGATACGGCAGCTGCCGCTCGGCGAAGCGCTCGCCCGACATGCCGTACCAGCCAATCACGCTGAGCACCGCGCCGGCGGCGAGGGAGGCGAACGCCGCCCAGATCACCGGGCGGACGGCGCGAAGGCGCACCGCACGAGCTGTCTGAGCCGGTTGAGCCGCCCGCATTCAGACCCCCTGAGACACGCCAGTCACGTCGATGGGCTGTCCATGTCAGTCGATGGCTTGCACTATGCCTTCTGGAAGCTGACCCTGAAAGAACCGGGCCCTGATGGCTCGGACCGACACCCGGTGGTGAGCCAGATGGTTCTCTGGACCAGCCCCAGGCGGGGGATCGATCGCGAGCGGGGAAGGGCGCGGAGCGCGGCTTTGGCGGCTGCCGCGGTCCTGCTGATCGTTCCGGCCGCCGTGGCGTGCGGCGACGACAGCGGCGGGGGCGGCGAGAGCACCCCGCCGAAACCGTCGGCCGAGAAGTCGACCGAAGCGCCCGCGGACGACGCGACCGCGCCCGCGGATCCCGCGGCGGCCGAGAAGCAGGTCAAGGAGAACTGGGAGAAGTTCTTCGACCCTGCCGTCTCCCTGAAGGAGAAGGAGGCCGTCCTGGAGAACGGCCCGAAGATGCGCGCCGTCCTGGAGAGCTTCAGCGGTGACGAGCGTGGCAAACAGGTCAGCGCCAAGGTGAGCAAGGTGAAGTTCACCTCCGCGACCGAGGCGGACGTGACGTACGCGCTGACGTTGAAGGGCGCCACCGCACTGCCCGACGCCTCGGGGACCTCGGTCAACCAGGACGACACCTGGAAGGTGTCCGTCAAGACCCTGTGCGCGCTGGTGAAGCTGAGCGGCAATGAGTCGCCCGGTCCGGGCTGTTGAGGTCCTTGCCGTATCCGCGCTGCTCGTCGTGGTGGCCGGGTGCGGCAGCAGGCTGCCCGAGAGCGACTTCGATGACCGGGCCACGGCCCCCGCCCCGTCGGGGGATGGGGGTGCGCCGATCCCCGTCGGCATCATCACCAGCGCCACGAGCCCGGTCGGCGGCTCCGCGTTCACCGGGCCGCGGGACGGGGCGAAGGCGTACTTCGAGCGGTTGAACGCGCGCGGCGGTATCGACGGGCGCAAGGTCGAGGTGCACACCTGCGACGACGGCGGCAGCGGTGTCGGCAACAACGAGTGCGTGCACAAGCTCGTCGACGAGGAGAAGGTCGTCGCCCTGGTCGCCACCAGTTCGATGGAGTACGCCGGGGCCGCACGTGTCTCCCGCGCGCGCGTGCCCGACATCGGGGGGCAGCCGATCGGGTCCGCGTACGACACGTATCCGCATCTGTACGGGATCTACGGCAGCCTCGCGCCGCGCGAAGGGAAGCCGGGCTGGGGCGGAAAGCTGTACGGCGGCACGGAGGTCTACCGCTACTTCAAGCGGGAGCAGGGGGCACGGACCGCCGCCGTCGTCTCCTACAACCAGTCCGCGTCGGCCGCCTATGCCCGGCTCGTCGAGCGCGGCCTGGAGGCCGAGGGCTACAAGGTGGTCACCGAGCAGGTCGATTTCGCGCTGCCCAACTTCCGCGCCGCCGCGGCCGACCTGAAGGAGCAGGGCGCCGATCTGGTCTTCGACGCGATGGACACGCACGGCAACGCCCAGCTGTGCGAGGCGATGGACGACGTAGGCGCGAAGGTCACCGCCAAGGTGACCAACGTGCAGAACTGGACATCTTCCGTCGCCGACGACTACAAGGACGCACCGCGCTGCCGCAACGCCCTGTGGGCCACCGGAGCGAGCCGCAACTACGAGGACGAGGACCAGCCGGAGGTACGCGCGTTCCGTGCCGCCCTGAAGGGAAAGCCGCTCTCCCAGTGGCACCTGGAGGGCTGGGCAGCGGCGATGTGGTTCACGGACGCGGCGAAGTCCTGCCGGGGCGACGTCACGCGCGCGTGCGTCGACCGCTTCATGAACCGCGGTGAGCCGTACACCGCGCGCGGGCTGCTGCTCCCGGTGACCTACGAGCAGCGGGCCGATCCGCCGAAGACCCGCAGGACGTGTGTGTCCGTGGCCCGCTGGAAGGACAGTGAGGGCTGGGTCACACAAGGCGAGATGAACAAGAACTGCTTCGAGGTGCCCCAGCTCTCCTACCAGCCATGATGCGTGCGCCCGCCAAGAAGTTCCCGAAGGCGACTATCGATGGCGCAACGCTTGGGGAACAAGACGATGATGAAACCCAACCCTCTGTCCGGATTCCCCGTCTAACCCTGCGGTAGGCGGACGAGACGGACTGTCCGCGGGGAAGCGTGGGATACGGGGACGCATGCATATCTCTTTCCTGATTCACAACGCGTACGGAATCGGCGGGACGATCCGGACGACGTACAACTTGGCGAACACTCTCGCCGAGCAGCACGACGTCGAGATCGTTTCCGTCTTCCGGCACCGGGACGAACCCGTCTTCACCCCGGACCCGCGCGTCGCGCTCAGCCACCTCGTGGACGTGCGCAAGGAGAGCCCCGGCTTCGAAGGGCAGGACCCCGACGCCCTGTTGCCCGCCCGTACGTTCCCCGCCGCGGAAGGGCGTTACGACCAGTACAGCGCCCTCACCGACCGGCGCATCGCCGAGCATCTGGCATCGGTGAGCGCCGATGTGGTGGTCGGGACGCGGCCCGGGCTCAATGTGCACATCGCGCGTGAGACCGCGCGCGGACCGCTGCGCGTCGGCCAGGAGCACCTCACGCTCGACAGCCACTCCAAGGAACTGCGCCGCCAGTTGCGCAGCGTCTACCCCCGCCTCGACGTCCTGACCACGACGACCGAGGCCGACGCCCGCGCCTACCGCCGCAAGATGCGGCTGCCCGGCGTCCATGTCCAGGCCGTGCCCAACCCCGTGCCCGCGCCCGGCATCGAGCCCGCCGACGGCTCCCACAAGTGGGTCGTCGCGGCCGGGCGGCTCGCCCCCGTCAAGCGGTACGACCTGCTCATCAGGGCCTTCGACAAGGTGCGGCGCGAGCGCCCCGACTGGCGGCTTCGGATCTACGGCGGCGGCAAGCAGAAGGAGAAGCTGCGCGCCCTGATCGATGAACTCGGCCTCTACAACCACGTGTTCCTGATGGGTCCCGCCCACCCCATCGAGCCCGAGTGGGCCAAGGGCTCCATCGCGGCCGTCACCTCGAGCCTGGAGTCCTTCGGCATGACGATCGTGGAGGCGATGCGCTGCGGCCTGCCCGTCGTCGCCACCGACTGCCCGCACGGGCCCGGCGAGATCATCGAGAACGGTGTCGACGGACGCCTCGTCGAGGTCGGCAACACCGACGCCATCGCGGGCGGGCTGCTCGAACTGATCAACAACGAACCGCTGCGGCAGCGGATGGCGGGCGCGGCGCTCCAGGACTCCGAGCGCTTCGACCCGGCCCGCATAGCCGAGCGCTACGACGCGATGTTCAGCGGGATGCTCGCCCGCGGCAGCTCGTTCGGCGGCCGGATGCGCGGATCGCTGCACCGTACGCGCGGCGCGCTGCTCGGCGGTGTGTACGCCGTGCGGGACATCGGACACGGCATACAGACGAAGGGATCCCCCGCATGACGGCCCTGGCCACATCGGACGCCTCGACGCCCTGCGACGCCGGGAGCGGGCAGGACGTGGCCGCGGCACCGCGCGCCGACTGCATAGCCGACTCGGCGGGCGGTCTGACCTTCGACGTCACCGACCCGGGCGGGACGGGCGTGGCCCATCTGCTGCTTCGCCGCCGCGAGGCCGCGTCCTGTGACGAGGACGTGCGGCTTCCGCTGTCCCCGGGCGCCGACGGCAGGCTGCGGGCCGCGCTGCCCAGCAGCGTCGAGCTGGCCGAGGGCCGCTGGAACGCCTACGCGCAGGTCGAGGGCGCCGCACCGCGCCGCCTTGCGCCCGGCGTCAACGACCTGCGCTCGCTGGTCGACCGCGCGCCGAGCGGCGCCCGCGGCCACATCGCCGTACGCATCCCGTACGCCACCAAGCAGGGCAACCTCTCCGTACGCAGTTGGCTGCGTGCCCCGCACGCGGAGATCGGCGAGCTCGAGATCGCCGGCGCCGCGGTGACCGTGCGCGGGCGGGTGTACGGCACCGCGGTGACGGGCGCCGCCTACGCCGAGGCGTCCCGCCGCGCCGAGCCCGACCGCGTGGAGAGCTGTGAACTGACCGCTGACGGGCCGGAGTTCAGCTTCGGCCTGCGCTGCGACAGGCTCGCCGAGAGCGGCCCGGGGCCGTGGGACCTGTGGCTGCGCCCGCTGGGCGAGAGCGGGCCGCGGATCCGCCTGGCCCGGCTCCTGGACGACGTACCGGACAAGAAGCCGATCTTCACGTACCCGGCGGCGCGGATCGAGACGGCGGCGCACGGGCCGCTGGAGGCGGGCCCGTACTACACGAACGACAACGACCTTTCGGTACGGATCCGCGAGGCGAGCGTGATCGAGGACTGACCTCTTCGCGGACGGCATTCGCGGACAGCCGCTGTCCGCGACGCCGGGCACAATCACCCCCATGTTGGAGACCTCCGCACGACTGCTCCGCCTGCTCTCGCTGCCGAGCCGGTCGAGGAGCGGCGGCTACCAACTGGGCGCCCGCACCCGACGACGATGAGGCGGTGGCGGTGGGTCTGCGCATCGCCGCGGGGCAGGGGATCGAGGGCATCGGTGAGACCTCCGTCCCCGCTGCACCCCGCGCACCCCGCCCGCCGACGACCTCGCCGAGTACGTCTTCAAGGGCGTCTCCACCCGCGCGTACGCCGCACAGGCGGTGATCCGGCTGCTCGTGCCCCTGGAGACGGCGGCCGAGCGGATCACCCCGCGGACGGCACCCTGGAGGCCGAGAGCGAGCGGAGCTGCCTGCTGCGCACGGGAGCCATGAGCCTGGACGTCATGGTGATCCATGTGCTCCTGATGGGCTTCGAGTTCGAGGTCGTCGAGCCGGCGGACCTCACCGAACGGCTCAGCTCGGCGCGGGACCTGCTGGGTCGGGCCCTGGACCGGGGGGCTCGGTCCGCGGAGCCGGGGGCCGGGCGTCCGGCGCCTTGAGCGCCGCGTACTCGGGGTGGTGCAGATCGAACGCCGGGGACTCCGAGCGGATCCGGGGCAGTGTGACGAAGTTGTGGCGCGGCGCCGGGCAGGAGGTCGCCCACTCCAGGGAGCGGCCGTAGCCCCAGGGGTCGTCGACCTCGACCTTCGCGCCGTACTTGGCGGTCTTCCAGATGTTGTAGAGGAACGGCAGCGTGGACATGCCGAGCAGGAACGCGCCGATCGACGAGATGGTGTTGAGGGCGGTGAAGCCGTCCGCCGCCAGGTAGTCCGCGTATCGGCGCGGCATGCCCTCCGCGCCCAGCCAGTGCTGCACCAGGAACGTCGTGTGGAAGCCGACGAAGAGCGTCCAGAAGTGAATCTTGCCGAGCCGTTCGTCGAGCAGCTTCCCGGTGAGCTTGGGCCACCAGAAGTAGAAGCCGCCGAAGGTCGCGAAGGCGACGGTGCCGAAGACGACGTAGTGGAAGTGCGCCACCACGAAGTACGAGTCGGTGACGTGGAAGTCCAGGGGCGGCGAGGCCAGGATGACGCCCGTCAGGCCGCCGAAGAGGAAGCTCACCAGGAAGCCGACCGCCCACAGCATCGGGGTCTCGAAGGACAGCGATCCCTTGAGCATCGTCCCCGTCCAGTTGAAGAACTTCACCCCGGTGGGCACCGCGATCAGGAAGGACATGAAGGAGAAGAAGGGCAGCAGGACCGCGCCCGTCGCGAACATGTGGTGCGCCCACACGACCACCGAGAGGCCGGTGATGGCCATCGTCGCGCCGACCAGCGGTACATAGCCGAAGATCGGCTTCCGGCTGAAGACCGGGATGATCTCCGTGATGATGCCGAAGAACGGCAGCGCGATGATGTAGACCTCGGGATGCCCGAAGAACCAGAAGAGGTGCTGCCACAGCAGCGCACCGCCGTTCTCCGCGGAGAACACCGTGGAGTGGAAGCGCCGGTCCGCCTCCAGGACGAGCAGCGCGGCCGCGAGCACGGGGAACGCCATCAGGACCAGGATCGACGTGAAGAGCACATTCCAGGTGAAGATGGGCATCCGGAACATCGTCATGCCGGGCGCCCGCATCCCGATGATGGTCGTCAGGAAGTTCACCGCGCCGAGGATGGTGCCGAATCCGGCGAGCGCGAGCCCCATGATCCACAGGTCGGCGCCGATGCCGGGTGAGCGTTCCAGGCTGTTGAGCGGGGCGTAGGCGAACCAGCCGAAGTTGGCGGGGCCGCTGGGCACGAGGAGCGAGCCGAGCACCATCAGGCCGCCGAACAGGAACAGCCAGTACGAGAGCATGTTCAGGCGCGGGAAGGCGACGTCGGGCGCGCCGATCTGGAGCGGCATGATCTCGTTGGCGAAGCCCGCGAACGTCGGGGTCGCGAAGAGCAGCAGCATGATCGTGCCGTGCATGGTGAACATCTGGTTGAACTCGTTGTTCGACATCAGCTGCAGCCCGGGGCGGGCGAGTTCGGCCCGCATCATGAGCGCCATCAGGCCGGCGATCAGGAAGAACACGAACGATGTGATCAGGTACAGATGACCGATCTTCTTGTGGTCGGTGGTGGTCAGCCAGTCGATCAGAACCCGGCCGGGCCGCCTCTGCCCGACCGGTTGTGTCGCCGCCTGCGCGGTCTCAGTCCCCATCGCCTGCCCCTTCGCCGTCGCGCCCTGGGCCTGACCGAAGCACCCGCCATGATGCTCGCGTCACACCCGACTCCGACAGAGGGCGTACCGGCCCGCTGTGCCGGAATCCTGAATTCCCTATGCGGTGTCCCATCCTGCCGAGCGCCCAGGATTCGTAAATGCGGAGGGTGTGTAAAGGCGCCTCGCCGACCTTTTCGCCGCCCCATTCAAGCCGTATCGGAAGTGTCCCGGGGAGCCCGTGGGAAATCCATGAATCACTTCCGGACGCGTACGGAACCGCCCGTACGTGTGACGGAGTTCGGCTGAAACGGGCGTCGTGATGCTGTGACAAAAGCGTGACAGGGGTGGGATAGGTGACGCATGGTGTCCGGCCCCGGCCTTCCCCGGCGGGGCCGCGCCGCCTAACGTGGCGGCCATGGCACCTATTCCGACCCCTCCCGCCGAACCCCAGGACACTCCGGACGCCTACGTCGGCCTCGCCGCCGATGGCGCCGAGCGGCAGGCCCGCGAGCGCGGCTGGTCCACGGTCAGGTCGCTGCCGCCGGGCGCGATCATCACCATGGAGTACCGCGTGGGGCGGCTCAACTTCGAGGTCAAGGAAGGCGTCGTGATCCGCTGCTGGAAGGGCTGAAAGCCACTCCCGGCCGACCGCGCGCACGGCGAAGGCCCCGGCTCCTGTGAGGGAACCGGGGCCTTCGCCGTGCGGGGGTGTGGTTTGTGCGTACCGTCCCCGCTGCTAGGAGGTCGGACCGCCCGCCATCGGGCGGGCCGACGATGCGGGGCGCGAGCCCCGCTCGGAGTGCGGCGGGCGGCGGCTGCCCGCCGGGGTGACCGGGCTGCGCTCGGAGCGCGGTGTGTGCGGGCCCGGCGCGAGGTAGGCCGGGGCGCGGGCGGGGCGCGATGCGCCGACCGGCTCGCGGACCGGCGGCTCGTCGGCAGGACCACCGGGCTGCGGCACCGGAACGGGCAGCGGGGCGGCCGGGGCCTGTGTGGCGGCGCGGCGCTCGCGCCAGCTCTCCCGCAGGCCGAAGATCCAGCCCTCGATCCGGGCGATCAGCGGCTCCACCCAGGGCAGGGCGAGCAGGATGAGCAGACCGGCGGCCCAGCCGAGCAGGACATCGCTCAGCCAGTGCGTACCGAGGTAGACGGTGGTCAGACCCACGCTGAGGGAGACCACGGCGGAGAGCGCCGACAGATAGCGGCGGGTGACCGGGGTGGAGGCCAGGTAAGCCAGGATTCCCCAGGTCACGACCGCATTGGCGGTGTGGCCGCTGGGGAATATATCGCCGCCGAGCCCCATCTCGTGGGCGCCGATCGTGGTGGCGTAGTGCGGGCCGAGGCGGCCCATGCCGATCTTGGCGGCACCGACGGTGACGTTGAGCAGCAGCAGGGAGGCGCCGAACATCAGGAGCGGGCGGATGGTGTGCTGCCGCCAGGAGCGCCAGCCGAGCCAGGCCGCGACCATCACGGCGGTCGGGCCGCGCTGGCCGAGGACCACCCAGTAGTCGAGGAACGCGTGGATCTCGGGCCACTGCTGATAGGGCCGGAAGAACATGACCTGCCAGTCGAACCGCACCAGCCACGAAGTGGTCAGCACGGCGACCACGATGGCGAGGTAGAAGGCCAGGGTCGCGCTGAAGAGCACGATCCGGTGCCTGCTCATCCTCGGTACATCGAGGCCGGCCGGTCGTTCCGGCTCACGGTCCAGCCGGGCGAAGACCCGGTCCAGACGGGTGAGGTTTCGTTCGGTACGCACTCAATCGACGTTACAGCGAGTGAGTGCGGAACTAGGCCGAATCAGTGGCTTTGTGATGACGATGTGATGTGGCATAGATCTCAGACGGGGACTTATTCCCCGCCTTTCTCTATTCCGCGACGATCTCCTTACCCAATTCTTTGATCATTATCGCAGCAGTTTTATGGCGCTTATTTATTCGTTCACCGGGACCTGGTCCTGAATTTTCCCCTCGATCACCGGAGATGCCGGTTGATGATCATGGAGGCCCTGAGCCGTTGAGCCACAACGCCCCGTACACCGCGCTCACCACGGCCACGCCCCCGAGCACCAGCGCCGACCTGGACGTACGCAGCCGCGCGAGGGCCACCGCGACCGGCAGGAGCAACGGGAACGCGGGCAGCAGGAGCCGCGGCTTCGAGCCGAAGTAGCCCGCCGCGCACAAGGCCAGCGCGACGACGATGCCCGTGTGGACGAGCAGCGGCAGCGGCTGCTTCCTGCGTACGCCGACGACGTACAGCCAGATCAGCAGGGCGACCCCGATGATCAGGCCGACGCCCGCCAGGGCCGCGGGGAAGCCGGTGAACTTGTCGCCGATGAAGCGGGCGAAGGCGTAACCGAAGTCGAAGCCGTTGCCCCAGCCGGCCTGGACGTCGAGATAGCCGAAGAGACCGTCGCCGGTGCGGTGGCCGACCCAGAGCACATATCCCGCCGCGCCGAGCGGTGCCAGGAGCACCCCGAGGATCATCCGCGCGTCGGCCCGTCGCTCCCGGTGGACTTCGGCGGCTGCCGTCACCCAGATCGCGGCGACCACCGCGGCGCCCACCGGGCGGGTAAGACCCGCGAAGGACGCGAGGACGCCCGCCCACACCCAGCGGCCCGTGAGCACCGCGTACAGCGACCAGGCCGCGAGCGCGGTGAACAGTGACTCGCTGTACGCCATCGACTGCACGATGCCGACCGGCAGCACCGCCCACAGCACGACCGCGCAGATCCCGGCCCGGCACCCGTAAAGGTGATCCGCGATCGCGAAGATTCCCCCGGCGGCGCAGAGCGAGGCGAGCCAGCTCACCACCAGGCCCGCATCGGCGTACGACAAGGGGCTGACCGCCGAGACAAGGCGCTCCAGCCAGGGAAGGAGAGGGAAGAACGCCAGGTTGGAGTGGACGCTGCCGTCCGGAAGCCGCACCTCCCAGCCGTAGCCGAACTCGGCGACGCGGGTGTACCAGAGCGAGTCCCAGCGGGCGGTGAGCAGCGTGTGCGGGCTCTTGCCCGCCGCCGCGCTCCACACCGCGAGCACCGCCACGCCCAGGGCGCGCACCCCGGCGTAGGCGAGGAGTGCGGGCGCGGCACGGCGCAGCGCGGTCCCCGCGCGGGCGCCGTACGAGGGCCGCGGCAGGCGTTGGTCGAGGTCTGTCACGGGCTCGATTATCGGCGCACACAGGAACCGCGCGACGGCCCGGGTGCGTGGTCCATGCGTGGGCGGCGTGGCGTATGCCACACGGTCTCCGCACAACCATGAGAGGTCCGCCACGCGCCACAGCCGTGAACTCGCGTACGCTGACGGCTCACTCGCCTTTCGCCGCCGCCAGCTGGGAGATCACGTCCCGCGGGCCGCCGATGCGAGGGATCACTGGGAGGTATCGCACATGTCGGGGACAACCACGGCCACTGCTCCTTCTGGCCGTCGGCTGCCCAGGTCTCAGGACGGCGCCAACCGCTGGCTGGTTCTCGTCGTCCTCTGCGTCAGCCTGCTGCTCGTCGCCGTCGACGCCACGGTGCTGCACGTCGCGGTGCCCGCCGTCACGGAGGACCTGAAGCCCGGTGGCATCGAGCTGCTGTGGATCGTCGACGTCTATCCGCTGGTCTGCGCCTCGCTGCTCATCCTCTTCGGCACCCTCGGTGACCGGGTGGGCCGCCGGAGGGTGCTGCTGCTCGGATATGCGCTCTTCGGTGTGGCATCGGCCGTGGCGGCCACGGCGGACAACGCGCAGGTCCTGATAGCGGCCCGCGCCCTGCTCGGTGTCGGCGGCGCGATGATCATGCCCGCGACCCTCTCGATCCTCCGGCAGGTCTTCCCCGACCGGCGCGAGCGCGCCCTCGCCATCGGCGTGTGGAGTGCGGTGGCCGGCATCGGCGCCGCGGGCGGACCGCTGCTCGGCGGCTTCCTGCTCGAGCACTTCTGGTGGGGCTCGGTCTTCCTCATAAACATCCCGCTGATGCTGGTCAGCCTGCCCATCGGGCGCTGGCTGCTCCCCGAGTCGACGGGCGACCGCAACGGACCGTGGGACGTCGTCGGCGCGCTGATGGCGGCGGGCGGCCTCTTCGGGCTCGTCTTCGCGGTGAAGCGCGCGGGCGGCGGTGAGTCGCCGTTCGGCATGACGACCCTCCTCGCGTTCGCCGTGGGCGCGGCCCTCCTGGTCGGCTTCGTCCGCAGGCAGCGGCGGCGCAAGCACCCGCTCATCGACCTGTCGATGTTCGCGCGGCCCGCGTTCTCCACCTCGCTCGGCTGCATCGTGCTCGCGATGCTCGCCCTGGTGGGCCTCGAGCTGGTCGCCGCGCAGTATCTGCAGCTGGTGCTCGGCCTCTCCCCGCTGGAGACCGGCATGCGGCTCGTGCCGCTCACCGTCGCCGCGATGGCCGCGGGCCTCGCCGGATCGAAACTCCTTCACCGCTTCGGGCCGCGCACGATGGTCGCCTCCGGCTTCACCCTCACCGCGGTGGCCGTGGTGGTGCTCACCGGGATGGGCGACCAGGCCAACGACCCGCTGCTCCTGACCAGCTTCGTCCTGCTCGGCCTCGGCCTGCAGACCACGCTTTTCGGCTCGTACGAGTCGATGCTCAGCGAGGCGCCCCAGTCGCAGGCGGGCGGCGCCGCCGCCATCGGCGAGACCTCGTACCAGCTGGGCGCGGGCATCGGCATCGCGCTCCTCGGCAGCGTCATGAACGCGGCGTACGCGCCGGGTCTCTCCTCCGTGCCCGGCGTCCCCGCCAAGGAGAGCGGCGCTGCGGGGCACTCGCTCGGCGAGGCGTACGAGGTCGCGTCGCGGCTCGGCGGCAACGCGGGGGCCGCGCTGCGCAACGCCGCGCGCGAGTCCTTCGTGCACGGGCTGCATGTGACCCTGCTGGTCAGCGCGGGGCTGCTGCTGCTCGGCGCGCTGATGGCGCTGCGCCTTCCGCGGACCATGGAGTGCGGGGCTCCTGCGGAGCTGCCTGAGCAGGGGATACCGGCACCCCGGGATGCGGCGGGGGTAGCCGCGGAGTCCGTCCGCTGACGTGATTTCCGGCCTTCGGCCGGAGGCTTCGCCACCCACCCGCCCTTGTTCCTGCGTGACCCCGCACCGTAACGTCGCAGCCAGCCGTCAGTAACTACCACTGCTAGTTTGCGCGCCGCCGGAGGCCCGAGATGTCCGCACGCAGCCGTACGCCCCTGCCGCCCTTCGACCCCACCGACCCGCTCGGCATCGACGACCTCCTCGACCCGGAGGACCTCGCGATCCGCGAGACCGTCCGCACCTGGGCGGCCGACCGCGTGCTGCCGTACATCGCCGACTGGTACGAGAAGGGCGAGCTGCCCGGCATCCGCGATCTGGCCCGCGAGCTCGGCTCGATCGGCGCGCTCGGCATGTCCCTGGAGGGCTACGGCTGCGCGGGTGCCGGCGCCGTGCAGTACGGGCTCGCCTGTCTTGAGCTGGAGGCCGCCGACTCCGGCATCCGCTCGCTCGTCTCCGTGCAGGGCTCCCTCGCCATGTACGCCATCCACCGCTTCGGCTCCGAGGAGCAGAAGCAGCGGTGGCTGCCGGGGATGGCCGCGGGCGAGATCATCGGTTGCTTCGGCCTGACCGAGCCCGATCACGGCTCCGACCCGGCGTCCATGCGCACCTTCGCGAAGAAGGACGGCACCGACTGGGTGCTCACCGGACGCAAGATGTGGATCACGAACGGATCGGTCGCGGGCGTCGCCGTCGTCTGGGCGCACACCGACGACGGCATCCGGGGCTTCGTCGTCCCCACCGACACCCCCGGCTTCTCGGCGCCCGAGATCAAGCACAAGTGGTCGCTGCGCGCGAGCGTCACCAGCGAGCTGGTGATGGACGAGGTGCGGCTGCCGGCCGACGCGGTGCTGCCCGAGGTCACCGGCCTCAAGGGCCCGCTGAGCTGCCTCTCCCACGCCCGCTACGGCATCGTCTGGGGAGCCATGGGCGCAGCCCGCTCCTCGTTCGAGGCGGCCGTCGCCTACTCCAAGACCCGCGAGCAGTTCGGCCGGCCCATCGGCGGCTTCCAGCTCACCCAGGCCAAGCTCGCCGACATGGCGGTCGAGCTGCACAAGGGCATCCTGCTCGCGCACCACCTCGGCCGGCGCATGGACGCGGGCCGGCTCCGACCCGAGCAGGTCAGCTTCGGCAAGCTCAACAACGTACGAGAAGCGATCGAGATCTGCCGTACGTCACGGACGATCCTCGGTGCCAACGGGATCTCGCTCGAATACCCCGTGATGCGGCACGCGACGAACCTCGAGTCGGTCCTCACCTACGAGGGCACCGTCGAGATGCACCAGCTCGTCCTGGGCAAGGCGCTCACCGGCATCGACGCCTTCCGGTGAGCGGCCTCGCCTGCTAGCTCTGGTTGAAGAAACCGTCGGCGGGGCGGCTCGCGGCCTCCCCGTTGACGATCTGCGTGTCGGCGGGGGTGAGCAGGAAGACCCGCGTCGCCACGCGCTCGATGGAGCCGCGCAGACCGAAGGTCAGGCCCGCCGCGAAGTCCACGACGCGCTTGGCGTCGCCGGGCTCCATCGACGTGAGGTTCACGATGACCGGGACGCCGTCCCGGAACATCTCGCCGATGCCGCGCGCGTCCCGGAAGCTGTCCGGGGTCACGGTCCCGATCCGGCGGCCCTGCTCCTCGGCCGTCTCGGTCGCCACCCGCACGCGCGGGTCGGTGACCCAGGCATCGCCGGGTCCCTCGGCACCGTCATCGTCGTAGCCGTCGTAGTAACGCTCGTCATTGTTGTCGTCGACGAGGCCAAGCCAGGCACTCGCCTTGCGCACCGATCCCATGGACGCCTCCTCTCACAGCGGGCTTTCTGCGTTCCGCATCCCCATGTTCGTCCATGATGCGGATGGTGCGCCAAGTGGATAGTCGCCGCGCGGGGTTTTCGTGACGGTACTGGTGCAGAGTCAACTGCCCGAAGCACGTGATTCCTCAAGGGTCTTGCCGTATACGGTTGCTGACAGTGAGTGAAATATGATTTTCCCGGCGTTTGGGTGACGGCCGGTGCGTCCGGGTGAACGGAACCCTGGATACGATGCCGGAGTTGATCGTTTGCCGGGCTTCTCGGGGGAGTCGTCTTGTTCGGAATCGTCAGGCCATGCAGCCATCGCCTCGGTGAGGGTCTGAAGACACAGTGGATGGCGCATCTGTGCGGGCTCTGCCTCGCGCTGCGGGGCGACCACGGGCAGTTCGCCCGCGTCGTGACCAACTACGACGGCCTCATCATCTCGGTTCTGACGGAGGCTCAGGCCGAGAAGTCGACCGGCTGGCGGCGCACCGCGGGGCCCTGTCCGCTGCGCGGCATGCGGACCGCTTCCGTCGCGCAGGGCGAGGGTGCGCGGCTCGCCGCCGCCGTCTCGCTGGTGCTCGCGTCGGCCAAGGTGCGCGACCACGTCGTCGACGGGGACGGCCTCTTGGCGCGCAGGCCGGTGGCGGCCGCCGCGCGGAAGGTCGCGCGGAGCTGGGACCGGGCGGGCGCGCGGACCGGCGCCGATGTGGGCTTCGACACTGCGGTCCTGGTCGACGCCGTCGAACGGCAGGTCGGCATCGAGGGCTTGGCGGGCCCCGGCACCTCGCTTCTGACGGTCACCGAACCCACCGAGACCGCGACGGCGGCCGCCTTCGCGCACACCGCCGTCATAGCGGGCAGGCCCGGCAATGCCGAGCCGCTCGCCGAGGCCGGACGGCTCTTCGGCAGGCTCGCGCATCTCCTGGATGCCGTGGAGGACAAGGAAGCTGACGCCGCGTCGGGTGCGTGGAACCCGCTGGCGGCCACGGGTACGGGCCTCGCCGAGGCCCGGCGGCTCGCCGATGACGCCGTGCACGGCATCCGGCTCGCGCTGCGGGATGCCGAGTTCACGGACGGCAAGCTGGCGCATGTGCTGCTCGCGCATGAGCTGTCGCGGTCGGTGGACCGCGCATTCGGGACTGAGTCGTGCGGGCACTCCCATGAGGTGACGGCCCATCAGGGCGGGTCCTTCGGGCCGCCGCAGGGCGGCCCGCCTCAGCAGGGCGGGCCGTACGGCCAGCAGGGCGGACCGTATGGACCTCCCTCCGGCGGTCCGTACGGCCCGCAGTCCCCGTACGGAGGTGGCAATCCGTACGGAGGCGGGGCGCCGGGCGGTCCCGGCGGGCCGGGCGGCTTCGGTGGCGGGCCCGCGTTCGAGCCGCAGCCGCCGAAGCCGGGTAAGCGGGGCTTCTGGGCGGGGTGCGCGGTGGCCATCGGGCTCTGCTGCACCTGCAAGCTGTGCTGTGCGGAGTCCTATGAAGGGCCGTGGTCCCGCAAGAAGCGGGAGGGTTGCTGCAACAACTGTGGTGACGGTGGATGCTGCTCGTGCTGCGAGTGCTGCTCTTGTTGTGACTGCGGGCTTTAGGTACTCGGCGGTCTTTGCTTGTCACAGCCCCGCGCCCCTTCGGGGCGCCACACCTGACGGCGGTTCAGTCCTTGATCTCCGGGGGTGAGATCCGGGACTCGGCGATTGCCGAGCCCTGGGTGTCCCACTTCTTCAGGATGCGGTCGTACGTGCCGTCCTCGATCAGC
Source organism: Streptomyces sp. NPDC086554 (assembly GCF_040686095.1). Taxonomy (NCBI): domain Bacteria; kingdom Bacillati; phylum Actinomycetota; class Actinomycetes; order Kitasatosporales; family Streptomycetaceae; genus Streptomyces; species Streptomyces sp. NPDC086554. Next base: position 93,865 of record NZ_JBFBJK010000023.1, on the reverse strand, counting down.
TGATTCACCGCTGCCTGGAATGCGGGCGCGAGCCTCGTGCCCTTCTTGAAGGCGAAGCCGACGTCCAGGCGGTGGTACTCGCCCAGGAATTTCAGGCCCTCCTGGTGGGCGACGCCGTAGCGCAGTCCGTTGATGGTGGACATCACCACATCGCTGCGGCCCTGCTGGAGCGAGCCCCAGATCGCGCTCTGCTCGGCGTACGTCTTCACGCTGTACGGCTTCTTGCCTGCGTCTTCGCAGACGTGCTTGTTGTCCTCCAGGGTCACCTCGAAGGTGGTGCCCGCGCCGGTCGCCACGTTCAGGCCGCACAGCTGCTCGAAGTCGGTGACCTTCTTCAGCTTGCTGTCGTCACGGACGGCGAAGCCCTGGCCGTCGTTGATGTACGTGACGAAGTCGATGGTCTTGCGCCGTTCCTCGGTCACGCCGAAGTTGCCGGTGCCCAGGTCGTACTTGCCGCTGTCGAGGGCGGGCAGGATCGCCTCGAAGCTCGCGGCCTCCCGCTTCAGCTTCAGGCCGAGCGTCTTGGCGACCGCCTCCGCGAAGTCGGCGTCCTGGCCGACGATCGTCTTCCCGTCCTCCAGGTACGTGTTGCCCGGTGGGCTGCCGCCGACGGCGGTCGCGAGACTGACGGTGCCCCGCTCGCGCACGTCCGACGGGAGGAGCTCCGCCGCCGCCTCGTTCTTCTTGACCGAGGAGACCACGTCCGTGGTGGGGATCTTGTCGCTGCTGCCCGCGGGTGCCGCGCCACCCGTGGTGTCGGCGGAGCCGCCCGAACCGCAGGCGGTGAGCGTGAGCGTGGCGGCGGTGATCAGGGCGAAGGCCGCCGGGATGCGGCGGGAGTGCGGGAAGCGCGAAGGCGCGGACTTGCTCATGGCGTGACGTTCTCCATCAGGCGGCCAGGCAGGGCAGGGCGAAGCGGACGTACGAGGGGAGGGGGGCCGCTGCTCAGGACGGTGCAGCAGTGGCGTACGCGTGTGAAGGCGAGGTCAACGGCGCGCGGGCGCACGGGAGATGCAAGGCGGGAGAGACCCGGGAACAGCGAAGGGGCTCAGCGCGCAGGGGGTCGGCTCAGAGAGTCGTCGAACACGACGCGGACCACACTCGACCGAAGTCGATGTGGGAGCGCGTGACCAGCCACTGCTGCGGATGCATGGGGCAAGTGGAGCAGGCATCCGTTTCCGCGTCAACTGGCGTGAGACGTAACGCTCATATCCTGGACAGCCTTGACAGCGGGCCGAAAGGTCCCCGTACTCTCAAGGCGGATCGTGCTGAGGGGCTCGGTCCGTGTGAAGGCATCACCTCCCGTATCCACGGAGCCTTTGCCATGTCTTCCGACACGCTCGCCAAAGCCGCGACCGCCCCTCCTCAAGATCCCCCGCCCGATCTCCCGCGCATCGTGCCGCAGCGCCGCGCGGGACAGTGGGCGGCCGCCGCCGTGGTCCTGGTGCTGCTCGGCCTCGCCGTCAACTCCGTCGTACGCAATGACGCGTTCCAGTGGGACGTGGTCGGCGACCACTTCACCTCCGCGTCCGTGCTGCGCGGCCTGTGGCTGACGCTCTGGCTGACCGCCGTCGTCATGGTGCTCGGCTTCGCGCTCGGCGCGTTGCTCGCGGCGGGGCGTCTGTCGGCCAATCCCGTGCTGCGGAGCGTCAGTTGGGGCTATGTCTGGCTCTTCAGGTCGATGCCGATCCTGGTGCAGCTGCTGTTCTGGTTCAACATCGGGGCGCTGTACCCGTACCTCTTCGGCGTGAAGACGGTGAACCTCCTCGGGCCGATCAGCATCGCCGTCATCGGGCTCACCCTGCACGAGGCCGCGTACGCCGCCGAGGTGGTGCGCGGCGGCATCCTCTCCGTCGACCGCGGGCAGATCGAGGCCGCGCAGGCGCTCGGGCTCGGCCGGTGGCGCAGATGGCGGCGGATCGTCCTGCCGCAGGCCATGCGTTCCATCGTGCCGCCGGCCGGGAACATGCTGATCGGCGCGCTCAAGGGCACCTCGATCGTCAGCGTGATCGCGGTGCAGGACCTGCTGTACTCCGTGCAGTTGGTCTACCACCGCACCTACCAGGTGATCCCGCTGCTCCTGGTCGCCACCATCTGGTACGTCGTGGTCACCTCGCTGCTCAGCGTCGGCCAGTACTACGTGGAGCGGCACTACGCGCGCGGTTCGGAGCGGACCCGATGAGCGTGACGGAGCGCAGGCCGTCCGCCGATGACCTCACCGAAGAGGATTTCGGTGCGCTGAAGGTCGTCCCGGTCACCCTCTAGCTCACCTTCTACGGCACGGCTCTCGGCTTCGCGCTCGGCATCCCGTTCGGGCCCGGCTTCTTCTCCTTCGACACGATGGGGCTCGTCGGCGCGATGAGCGCGGCCGTCCTCGGGCTCGCGCTGCACCAGGCCGCCAGCACTACGTCGAACGTCACTTCTCGAAGGGGGCATCGCGATGAGCGCGATGGTCGAACTCCGTTCCGTACACAAGTCCTTCGGGGCACTGGAAGTCCTGCGAGGCCTCGATCTGGAGGTGCAGACGGGCGAGGTCACCGTCGTCCTCGGGCCCTCCGGATCCGGCAAGTCCACGCTCCTGCGCGCCATCAACCACCTGGAGAAGGTCGACAAGGGCTGGATCAGCGTCGACGGTGCGCTCGTCGGCTACCGGCGCTCCGGCGACAAGCTGTACGAGCTGCGCGAACGCGAGGTGCTCAAGCAGCGTACGCAGATCGGCTTCGTCTTCCAGAACTTCCATCTCTTCCCGCATCTGACCGTCCTGGAGAACATCGTCGAGGCGCCGGTCTCGGCACTGAAGCGGCCTCGCAAGGAAGCCGTCGCGGACGCCGAGGCGCTGCTCGCCCGGGTCGGGCTCGCCGACAAGGCGGACGCCTACCCCAAGCAGCTCTCCGGCGGACAGCAGCAGCGCGTCGCCATCGCCCGCGCGCTCGCCCTGGAGCCGAAACTGCTGCTCTTCGACGAGCCGACGTCTGCGCTCGACCCCGAGCTGGTGGGTGAAGTCCTCGACGTCATCAAGGACTTGGCGAGCCAGGGCACCACGATGATCGTCGTCACCCACGAGATCGGCTTCGCGCGCGAGGTCGCCGACACGGTCGTCTTCATGGACGAAGGACTCATCGTCGAACAGGGCGCCCCCGGTGACGTACTCGACCGGCCGCGGCACGAACGTACCCAAGCGTTCCTTTCCAAGGTCCTTTAGTTGCCCGGCGTCACCTTCGTCCTGGGCGATACCGCGCGCCGAGATCCGGCGCCGGCAGGTCTCCCCGCAGAACGCGATCCTCGCCCTGGAGCAGGTCTGGGGCGGGCACGACGCTGCGCTCGCACCTCGGGCTGCGCGAGCCCATATGGAAGGGTTGATCACCATGAGCACCGAAACGAGCACCGGAACGAGCACCGGGAACAACGGCGCCGTACAGGACTGGAAGCGCTGGCACGAGCAGCGGACGGAAACCGTCTCCGCGCCCTACGGCCCGCTCTCCCTCACCGGCACGCACTGGCTCGCGGACTATCCGGAGGGTCAACTTCCGGACATTCCCGGGCGCTGGACCGATGCGGGCGACGAGCTCCTCCTGACCGCGGGTCCTGACGACGGCCTCGCCCTCGACGGAAAGTCGTTCAGCGGAGAGGCTCGGCTTGCCGCCGACCCCGGCCCTGTCGGCGCGGCCCGCGTCGCGCTCGGCGAGCGGCGCTTCGTCGTACTGCGCCGCGAAGGGCTCTGGGCGGTCCGCGACTTCGACCCGGCGTCCGCAACGCGCCGCGCCTTCCAGGGCATCGAGGCCACCGCGTACGACGAGCGCTGGGCGGTGCCGGGGCGCTTCACCCCCTACGACGCCGAAAGCACCGTCGACGGCGTTCGCACCGTTCGCGTGGGCAACGCCGACGGTGTGGAGCGCGGGCTCGGCCTCGGCGGTGAACTGGCCTTCAGCCTGGCCGGAAAGGACCACACGCTGCAGGTGACCGTGGAGGGCGACGGCTCCTTGTGGGCGGTGTTCGCCGACGCCAGCAGCGGGGTCTCCAGCTACCGATTCCGCTTCCTGCGGCCCGCCGCGCCCGACGCGGAAGGGCGCACGACGGTCGACTTCAACCGCGCGCTGCTTCCGCCGTGCGCCTTCGCCGACCACTTCATTTGCCCCTTCCCGCCGCCCGGCAACACCCTCACCGCCGAGATCGCCGCCGGAGAACGGAACCTTCTCGGTCGGTGACACGTCTGACGGGGAGCCGATGACCCAGAGCCCCGGTGGCGTACGACAGGTACGACAGCCACCGGGGCCGGTCGACGTGTATCCGGCTGACGGCCGAAAGGCGCCCTTGTGCGGGCACGCCTCGGCCCGAATACTCCCGAGCAGCGCTTGTCAGGAGCACGGCGTATCCGGAATCCGGTCCGCCCCTTGCTTCTTGGCTGCGCCTCACGGGCTCCCAACCCACGGGCCCACTGACTTCCCCTCGGGAGGAACAACAAGTGAGGATCAAGCGCACCACCCCCCGCAGTGGCATTGCGAGACGCACTCGTCTGCTCGCGATCGCCACCGGACTCGTGGCCGCCGGCGCGCTCGCCGTGCCCGCCGCGAACGCGAACGACGTCACCACCTTCAGCTCGGCGCAGCTCACCGAGGCGGGCGACGCGGTGCTCGACGCCGATGTCGCGGGCACCGCGTGGAGCGTCGACAAGGCGACCAACCGCCTTGTCGTCACTGCCGACAGCACCGTCTCCCGTGCCGAGATCGCCGAGATCAAGAAGGCGGCGGGCAGCAACGCGGGCGCCCTCAAGATCGAGCGCACTCCCGGCAAGTTCAACAAGCTGATCTCCGGCGGCGACGCCATCTACGCGTCAAGCTGGCGCTGCTCGCTCGGCTTCAACGTCCGCAGCGGCACCACCTACTACTTCCTGACCGCCGGACACTGCACCGACGGTGCGGGCACCTGGTGGTCCAACTCCGGGCACACCACGACGCTCGGCTCCACGACGGGCTCCAGCTTCCCGACCAACGACTACGGCATCGTCAAGTACACCAACACCTCGATCAGCCACCCCGGCACGGTCGGCAGCCAGGACATCACCAGCGCGGGCGACCCCACCGTGGGCCAGGCCGTCAAGCGGCGCGGCTCCACGACCGGTACCCACAGCGGCTCGGTCACCGGTCTCAACGCGACCGTCAACTACGGCGGCGGCGACATCGTCTACGGCATGATCAAGACCAACGTCTGCGCCGAGCCGGGCGACAGCGGCGGTCCGCTGTACGCGGGCACGAAGGCGCTCGGCCTCACATCGGGCGGCAGCGGGAACTGCTCCTCGGGCGGCACGACCTTCTTCCAGCCGGTCACCGAGGCGCTGAGCCGGTACGGCGTGAGCGTCTACTGACCCACTGATCCACGGGCCTATGGGTCTACGTACGACAAGACTGCAGCCAGCAGCAGGTGAACCCCCGCCCGGGCGTCGGGCGGGGGTTCACCCTTGTCTCCCGTCTCCCTTTGTGCGCCGTGCGGGGTTACCTTCGAAGTACACGCCCAACACGCCCAATTCGGACCCTGGGGGGCCGGCATGGTCGAGGAGCTGGTGACGGCGGGAGTGGCCGTCGGGTCTGTCGGAGTGGTCTATCTGATGGCGGCGGCGCGTGTCGTCAAACAGTACGAGCGGGGTGTGGTGCTCCGGCTCGGGCGGTTGCAGCGTTCGGTGCGCGGGCCGGGGTTCACGATGATCGTCCCCGGGGTCGACCGGCTCCGTAAGGTGAACATGCAGATCGTGACGATGCCGGTGCCGGCGCAGGACGGCATCACGCGGGACAACGTGACGGTGCGGGTGGACGCCGTCATCTACTTCAAGGTCGTCGACGCGGCCGAGGCGGTCGTGCAGGTCGAGGACTATCGTTTCGCGGTCTCGCAGATGGCCCAGACGTCCCTGCGTTCGATCATCGGCAAGAGCGACCTGGACGATCTGCTCTCCAACCGGGAGAAGTTGAACCAGGGCCTTGAGTTGATGATCGATTCGCCCGCCATCGGGTGGGGTGTGCAGATCGACCGGGTCGAGATCAAGGACGTATCCCTTCCCGAGACGATGAAGCGGTCGATGGCGCGGCAGGCCGAGGCGGACCGTGAGCGGCGCGCCCGCGTGATCAACGCGGATGCCGAGCTGCAGGCCTCCAAGAAGCTCGCCGAGGCCGCCCATGAGATGGCGGAGGAGCCCGCGGCCCTCCAGCTGAGGCTGCTTCAGACCGTCGTCGCGGTCGCCGCCGAGAAGAATTCGACCCTCGTCCTGCCCTTCCCCGTCGAGCTCCTGCGCTTCCTCGAACGGGCCCAGCAGGCACAGCCGGCGGCCAGGGAGACGCAGCAACCGCCGGCCCCCGCACTCTCGGAATCCGGTGCGGAGGATTCGGAAGCCGGAGATCCAACGGCGCGCGGAGAGTCGAAAACAGGACTGGACTAGTCCTCACCCGCTGCCGAAGGGCCGATCGCACGGGGTGTTTGCAACGGGAACCGACGTGGCGAGACCGGGGTCGGTGAAGGGGCGGGGGGCGCACGGTGATTGTCGCGTGCGCGTCCTGAAGTAGACCTTGTGTGCTACCGGACGGTCTCGGAATAGTGGGCCGAGCCCTTTGGCATGGACGCGGCTTTCTCAGCGTGTGCGACTCCGTGCCGGTACGCCTTCCGGCCCTCAGGTCCCCACACCGAACGGGCCGACCCCCCACAGGAGGACGTGAGTTGAAGCACCGACGCATACCCAAGGGACGCGCTGCCGCAGCAGGTGCGGGCGTTGTCGCGCTGATCGCGGCCGGAGTCACCTTCCAGACCGCGAACGCGAGTGAGAGTGCCCCGACCCCCACGCCGGACACCCTCACGGTCGCAAAGGCCGGAAAGCTCGCCTCGTCCATCGCCAAGGACCTCGGCGTGGACGCCGCGGGCACCTACTACGACGCCAAGGGCAAGAACCTCGTCGTGAACGTCCTCGACGAGACGGCGGCGGAGACCGCGGAGGCGGCCGGCGCCAAGGCCAGAATCGTCGAGAACTCCCTGGCCGAGCTGAAGAGCGCCCGCTCGACGCTGAGCGACAAGGCGTCCATCCCCGGCACCTCGTGGGCGGTCGACCCGGCCACCAACAAGGTTGTCGTGACGGCGGACCGCACGGTCAAGGGCGCCGAGATGGACAAGCTCACCGCCGTGGTGAAGAAGCTCGGCTCGAAGGCCGAACTCCAGCACAGCAAGGGGGAGTTCAAGCCCTTCATCGCAGGTGGCGACGCCATTTGGGGCGACGGCAGCCGCTGCTCGCTCGGCTTCAACGTGGTCAAGGACGGCGCACCGCACTTCCTGACCGCGGGCCACTGCACGGAGGCGGTCACCAGCTGGTCCGCGGAGCAGGGCGGCCCGGCCATCGGTGAGAACACCGACTCCAGCTTCCCCGACAACGACTACGGCCTGGTCAAGTACACGGGCGACACCCCGCACCCGAGTGAGGTGAACCTCTACAACGGCTCCACCCAGGCCATCGCCAAGGCGGGCGACGCGACCGTCGGCCAGGAGGTGCAGCGCAGCGGCTCGACCACGCAGCTGCACGACGGCAAGGTCACCGGCCTGGACGCCACCGTGAACTACGGCAACGGAGACGTCGTCAACGGACTCATCCAGACCGATGTCTGCGCCGAGCCCGGCGACAGCGGCGGCGCGCTCTTCGCGGGCGACACCGCGCTCGGCCTGACCTCGGGCGGCAGCGGTGACTGCAGCGCCGGCGGGGAGACCTTCTTCCAGCCGGTGCCGGAGGCGCTGGACGCCCTTGGCGCGGAGATCGGCTGACCCCTGCGGGTAGCTTCGCGGATTTTGTCCCACCCCTGCATCTGTGGGGGTGGGACTTTTTCGGTGCGGGGACGGGGGTGGGTGCTTGATGTGGTTTGCCGGCTGCGGGATGGGTGTGGCTGGTCGCTCCCCCAAGTTCTCGGCTTCGCTCGAACAGGGGGGACCCCCTTCGCGGCGGAGCCGCATGTGTCACAGCCCCGCGCCCCTTACGGGGCGCGGCTCGCATACGGCGCGCGGCTCACCCGATGGGTTTGCCCGCGAGGTCGAGCGAGCTGGCGTCCGCCCTGTGCCGGGCTGACATCGCCAGGGTGACGATGACTCCCACGACCGCCCAGGCGGCGAGCACCAGCAGCGGTCCGGTGACCGCGTTGCCCTCGAAGTACGCGATGGAGCGCGCCACCCAGGTGCCGGCGCCCGGCGGCAGCCAGGGGCCGATCGCCTCCCAGAAGGGCGGCAGCATCGGCAGCGGGAAGGCGCCGCCCGCGCTCGGGTTGCCCGCGATGACGACGATCAGGACGGCGAGGCCGATGCCCACGATGCCGGTGAGCGCCTGCAGGGCGAGCGTGATCATGCCGACCCCGAAGACGACCAGCGCGCCCAGGCCCCACAGGGCCAGGGCGCTGCCGGGCAGGGCGCCCAGGATCGGCCCGATGATGACCGCGCCGCCGATTCCGCCCGCGATCGAGTAGAGCGCCATGACGCCGGTCCTGATCAGCGCGCGCGAGAGGTTGGCGGCCCGGGAGCCCGCGCTGATCGCCAGGATCGAGGCGCAGAGATAGCCGCCGACGCACCAGCCGACGACCAGGTAGAAGGACGAGAGCCCGTCGAAGTCCTTGGGGGACGCGGGTGCCACGTCCACGGTCCTGACCGTCCGGTTCTCCGCCGCTTCGAGCTGGGTGGCGATCTTCTCCAGCGCGGTGGCGAGGACGGTGCCGCCGCCGGAGCCGACGAGGAGCGTGTCGGTGGTGGCCCGGGGGTTGATGATCAGGGCGCCGTCGATGTCACGGTTCATGATCTGCTTCCGTGCCGTGGCCTCGTCCTCGATCACGCGGGGGTCGAGCGGCTCACCGGGGAGCTTCCCGAGCCGGGCCGACGCCTGCTCGGCGGCGGGCCCCGGAGCGACAACCCCGAAGGGCACGTCCCTCGGCTTCGGATCGTGCAGCGCCCCCACGTAGGAGGCGATGAACAGCAGCTGCAGGGCGAGTACGCCGATGACCAGCAGGGCTGCTCGCGGGGTGACGGCGCTCTTCAACTCATCGGTGAAGCTCATGCCCCCACGCTCGGGGGCCCCTGCCGTTCCCGCAGGTGGGCGGGGCCGAATGAGCGACGGCGATGGGCGCGTCGCACACGTGTCGTACGTACGTTCGAAACTTGGTCTATGGTGGAGGTGGGGGCTGTGAGGTCGGATCTGTTCAGGTTTTCGGGAGGTGCGTGTGCCAGGGTTCACGCATCTGCGCACCGTCTCCGGTTTCTCCCTGCGGTACGGGGCCTCGCACCCGGAGCGGTTGGCCGAGCGCGCCGCCGAGCGGGGCATGGATGCCCTCGCGCTCACCGACCGGGACACCCTCGCGGGGGCGGTCCGGTTCGCCAAGGCCTGCGCGAAGGCGGGGGTGCGGCCGCTGTTCGGCACCGAGCTCGCGGTGGGCGAGCCCGTCCCGGCGCGGGGCGGGCGGCGGCGGACCCCGGTGCGCGGTGGTGCCTTCGTCGACGAGTCGACCCCGCGTGTGACCTTCCTCGCCCGCGACGGCGCCACCGGCTGGGCCACGCTCTGCCGCCTGGTCACCGCCGCGCACCGGAGCGGTGAGGGGCAGCCCGTCCTTCCGTGGGAGGAGAACCACGGCGACGGCCTGACCGTGCTGCTCGGCCCCGCGTCCGACGTGGGGCGCGCGCTCGCCGCGGGGCGCCCCGACCGGGCCGCCCGCCTCCTAGCCCCCTGGCGCGAGCGCTACGGCGACGCGCTGCGTCTGGAGTCCGTCTGGCACGGCCGCGAAGGCACCGGGCCCGGCTCGCTGCGCCTGGCCGCCCGCACCGTCGGCTTCGCCGCCGAGCAGGGCATCCGCCCCGTCCTGAGCAACGCCGTGCGCTACGCCGACGCGGGGCTCGGCCCGGTCGCCGATGTGCTCGACGCGGCCCGCCGCCTCGTCCCCGTCGACCCGACCAAGGAACTCGACGGCGGCGAGCGGTGGTTGAAGGGCGCGGGCGACATGCTGCACATCGCCGAGCGCGTCGTCGAGGCCGCCGGGTTCCGCCGCGACACCGCCCACCGTCTCGTCGAGCAGACCCAGTCGGCCGCCGCCGAGTGCCTCGTCGACCCCGATGACGACATCGGCATCGGCTCCGTACGCTTCCCCGAACCGCACCTCGTCGGCGCGGGGCGCCGCACCGCGCAGCGCGTCCTCGCATCGCGGGCGGCGGCGGGCATGGTGCTGCGCGGCTACGACTCCCGGCGCGCGTACTGGGAGCGGATGCACCACGAGCTGGACATCATCGCGTACCACGGCTTCGCCTCCTACTTCCTCACCGTGGCCCAAGTGGTCGACGACGTACGCGACTTGGGGATCCGGGTCGCGGCGCGCGGCTCCGGCGCCGGATCCCTGGTCAACCACCTCATCGGCATCGCGCACGCCGACCCCGTCGAGCACGGCCTTCTCATGGAGCGGTTCCTGTCCACGCGGCGGGCCGTCCTGCCGGACATCGACATCGACGTGGAGTCGGCCCGCCGCCTCGAGGTCTACCGCACGATCATCGGCCGCTTCGGCACCGAACGGGTCGCGACCGTCGCCATGCCCGAGACCTACCGGGTGCGCCACGCCGTACGCGACGTGGGCGCCGCCCTGTCCATGGACCCGGCCGAGATCGACAGGATCGCCAAGTCCTTCCCGCACATCCGCGCCCGCGACGCCCGCTCGGCGATGGCGGAGCTGCCCGAACTCCGGGCGGTGGCGGGGGAGTTGGGTGACCGCGACCGGCTGTGGGACCTTGTCGAGGCGCTCGACGCGCTGCCCCGAGGCATCGCCATGCACCCGTGCGGGGTGCTGCTCTCCGACGCCTCGCTGCTCGCGCGTACGCCCGTCGTGCCCACAAGCGGCGAGGGCTTCCCCATGTCCCAGTTCGACAAGGAGGACGTGGAGGACCTCGGGCTGCTCAAGCTGGACGTGCTCGGCGTGCGGATGCAGTCGGCGATGGCGCACGCCCTGGGGGAGATCGAGCGGGCCACGGGCTCCCGTGTCGACGTGGACGCGGTGCCGCCGGGGGACCCGGCGACGTATCAACTCATCAGGTCCGCCGAGACGTTGGGCTGCTTCCAGATCGAGTCTCCGGGCCAGCGGGACCTGGTCGGACGCCTGCAGCCCGCGACCTTCCACGACCTGGTCGTCGACATCTCGCTGTTCCGTCCCGGTCCTGTCGCCGCCGACATGGTGCGGCCCTTCATCGAGGCCCGGCACGGCCGCGCGCCCGTCCGCTATCCGCACCCGGATCTCAAGGGGCCGCTGGAGGAGACGTACGGAGTCGTCGTCTTCCACGAGCAGATCATCGAGATCGTCGACATCATGACCGGCTGCGGGCGCGACGAGGCGGACCGGGTGCGGCGCGGGCTCTCCGATCCCGAGTCGCAGGGGCGGATCCGGTTCTGGTTCGCGCAGCAGGCCGCGGCGAAGGGGTACGACGCCGAGACGATCGGCCGGACGTGGGAGATCATCGAGGCCTTCGGGTCGTACGGCTTCTGCAAGGCGCACGCGGTGGCCTTCGCCGTGCCGACGTACCAGTCGGCGTGGCTGAAGGCCCATCACCCGGCCGCGTTCTACGCGGGGTTGCTCACGCACGACCCCGGGATGTACCCGAAGCGGCTGCTGCTCGCGGACGCGCGGCGGCGCGGGGTGCCGATCCTTCCGCTGGACGTGAACCGGTCCGCGGTCGCTCACCGTATCGAACTGGTGTCTGATAACCCTGGCGGCTCCCAGTGGGGGCTGCGGCTCGCGCTCTGTGACGTGCACGGCATCAGCGAGGCCGAGGCCGCCCGGATCGCCGACGCGCAGCCCTACGCCTCGCTCGTGGACTTCTGGGAGCGGGCCAGGCCGTCGAAGCCGGTCGCGCAGCGGCTCGCCCAGGTCGGTGCGCTCGACGCGTTCGGTGCCAACCGCCGCGATCTGCAGCTGCACCTGGCCGAGCTGCGGCGCGGCGCGCGCGGCTCGTCCGGAGCCTTCGGGGCCCAACTCCCCTTGTCCGGCGGGCGGAAGACGGCGTCCGCCGGTCTTCCCGACCTGGACGACGCGGAACGCCTCAGCGCGGAACTCGGTGTCCTCGGCATGGACTCGTCGCGCCATCTCATGGGCGACTACGCGGAGTTCCTCAGGGAGCTCGGCGTGCTGACGGCCCGTCGCCTCCGGGAGGCCGAACACGGGGCGACCGTGCTGGTCGCGGGCGCCAAGGCGGCCACCCAGACCCCGCCGATCCGCTCCGGGAAGCGCGTCATCTTCACGACCCTGGACGACGGCACCGGCCTGGTCGACCTGGCCTTCTTCGACGACGCCCACGAACGGTGCGCGCACACCGTCTTCCACTCCTGGCTGCTGCTCGTCCGCGGTGTGGTGCAGCGCCGCGGGCCGCGCAGCCTCAGCGTGGTCGGCGCGGCCGCCTGGAACCTGGCCGAACTGGTGGAGCTGCGCAAGGAAGGAGGCCTTGACGCGGTGGCGGAGCGCCTGACCGAGCAGCCGCCGGAGCCGGAGCCCGCAGAGGCCACGGCGGACGACGGCCGGCGCATCCGGATGTCCACGGGGTACGAGATGCACCCCTGGGCCGACCTGCAGCCACCCGGTGAACGGGCGGCCACGGGACGGAAGTTGTGGCACCAGAGCCCCGGGAGCGCGGGATGAGCACCCTCTGTGTACGTTTCCTGCTGCCGCCCATGTACGAGGCGGCCCTGCCCCGGCTGATCGCACTGGTCGGCGAGTTCAGCCCGGTCGTGGAGGCCCTGCCGCCCGACGGTGTGCTCGTCGACGTACGGGGAGCCATGCGCTACTTCGGGCGGGACGCCGTCGAACTCGCCGCGGTGATCCGGGTGCGGGCGCTCGCCCTGTACGGGGTGGACTGTGTGATCGGAGCGGGGCCCGGGCCGATGCTTGCGCGGATGGCCGTACGCGGCGCCGTGCCGGGAGTGACCCAAGTCGTGGGCCGGGAACCGGAAGCCGTCGCGGAGTTCCTCGGCCCGAAGCCGGTCGCCGAACTGCCGGGGGTCGGCCGCGCCACCGCCCGCACCCTGTGCGAGTACGGGCTCGACTCCGTCGGCAAGGTGGCCGCCGCGCCGCTGTCCACGCTGCAGCGGCTCATCGGCGCCCGCGCCGGCCGCGAGCTGCGGGAGAAGGCGCAGGGCGTCGACCGCGCACGGGTCGTACCGAACGCGGCCGCCCGCTCGCTCGCCGCCGAACGGCCCTTCCTCCGAGACGAGTTGGACCCCACCCGGCACCGGCGCGCACTGCTCTCGATCACCGAGGAGCTCGGCGTCAGGATGCGCGGCGATGACCAGGTGTGCCGCTCCCTGACCCTCACCGTGCGGTACGCGGACCACTCCACCACCACTCGCACCCGTACCCTGCCCGAGCCGACCGCCCACTCCAGCGCGCTGACCGAGACCGCGTACCGGATGTACGAGGCGCTCGGCCTGCAACGCGCCCGGGTGCGCGGCATCTCCCTGCGCGCCGAAGGGCTCGGCCCCGCCGAACAGGCCGCCCACCAGCTGATGTTCGACCCGGCGGACGACAGGGCGCGCCGCATCGAGGAGGTCGCCGACCGGGCACGGGCGAAGTTCGGCCCCGGCGCGATCGTGCCGGGGACGCTGGCGGCGTAGGGCCGTCCACCCGGGCTCGCAGCCGGTGGCCCACGGGCGTACGACCGTGGGCCAATACCCCTGCGCGGGATGGGCACATACGATCGGCGCATGGACATCGAGGCAGGTCAGGCGGCGCCCGAGCAGGGACGGGGCCCGCGTGTTGCCGGGCGGCTGTGGCCGCCCGTGCGCACCGGCCTGGCCTGGAGCGGGGCGGTTGTCTACCCCTGCGTCACCTACATCACGTTCGACCACGGGCAGCAGGGCTTCGACGTCCTGATGGTCCTCGCGTCGATCGCGCTCACGGCCGTGGTCGCCTCGCTGCTCAGGCGGCGGCCACTGCCCGCCCTGGCGCTCCTGCTCCTGGGCACCGTGACGGCGACGATGGAGATGCGGAGGGCGGAGGTCGGCTATCTGCAGACCCTGGCCGGGGTCTGTGCCGTCGGCTATCTCGCGGCCGCTCGTTCGCGCCGCACCTCTGTCACCGCCGGCCTCATGGCGTTCACGGCGCAGGTGCTCACCCTCTTCGGCTTTCCGCCCGACGGCGGCTGTGTGCCCGCCGAGGCCGGGGTGAACGTTCCCCGCGAGGGCTGGGCGAACGGCTGCCAGACCTCCGGGTGGGTGAGCAACGACGGTGAGACCGTCGCGTTCATCGCCGTCGCCCTGATCGCCGCCTGGATGGTGGGCAGTTCGTCCCGCGAGCGCCGGGCGCACGCCGAGGCGCTGCGGAGCCAGGCCACGGCCCGCGCCATCAACGCCGAACGCCTGCGCATCGCCCGCGAGTTGCACGACATGATCGCGCACAGCATCGGCGTCATCGCCATCCAGGCGGGCGTGGGCAGCCGGGTCATCGAGACCCAGCCGGCCGAGGCCCGCAACGCGCTCACCACCATCGAGGCCACCAGCAGGGAGACCCTCGCGGGCCTGCGCCGGACGCTGGTCGCCCTGCGCAAGCCGGATACGGAGGAGGGGGCGGTGGCCGAACAGACCACCGGCCACGAGGAGTTGGCGCCTCGCGAGCCGACCCCGGGCCTCGCCGACATCGACCGCCTCGTCACGTCCGCGCTGGACGCCGGGGTCCGGGTGGAGGTGCGGTGGCCGGGCGAGCGCGGGCCACTGCCCGCCGACATCGACCTGGCCGCGTTCCGCATCCTGCAGGAGGCGCTCACCAATGTCGTACGGCACGCGGGAACGGACACCTGCCGGGTGAGTGTCGAGCGGCGGGCGGACGGGCTGTCCATCGAGGTCGAGGACGGCGGGCGCGGCGGGCTGCCCGCGGGCACCGGCTTCGGCCTTGCCGGCATGCGGGAGCGAGTCGCCCTGCTGCACGGCCGGTTCACCGCGGGACCGCGCCCCGAGGGCGGCTTCCGGGTGGCGGCGCTGCTGCCCGTACCGGAGGAGGGACGGTGACGGACCACGTGGTGCGCGTCGTACTGGCCGACGACCAGCCCCTCGTCCGCGCGGGCCTGCGCGTCCTGATGGCGGACAGTCCCGATCTCGACGTCGTGGGCGAGGCGGGGACGGGCGCCGATGCCGTCCGCCTCGCCAGGGACGTACGCCCCGACGTCGTCGTGATGGACATCCGCATGCCCGGCATGGACGGCATCGAGGCCACCCGGCTGATCACGGCGGAGACCGACGCGACCCGCGTCCTGGTCCTGACGACGTTCGACGACGACGATTACGTGTACGGGGCCCTCCGCGCAGGCGCGAGCGGGTTCCTCGTCAAGGACATGGCGCTCGACGACATCCTCGCGGCGATCCAGGTGGTGGCCGCGGGGGACGGCCTGATCGCGCCGAGCGTCACCCGCCGTCTCATCGAGGAGTTCGCGGCGCGGCCTGTGCCTGCGGCGCGGGAACGGCGGTCGGTCGAGGGCGTCACGGAACGGGAGTGTGAGGTGTTGACGCTCGTTGGGCGCGGCCTTTCCAACGCGGAGATCGCCTCCGAGCTGTTCATCACTGTGGCCACGGTGAAGGCGCATGTAGCGCGGCTGTTTACGAAGCTGGGGTCCAGGGATCGGGTGCAACTGGTCATTATTGCTTACGAGTTGGGGTTGGTTTCGCCGCCGCGATAGGCACGGGGCGCAGTGCGCGTCTGCGGGTGCGTCTCGGTTGCTCGCGCAGTTCCCCGCGCCCCTTCGGGGCCCGGAAGTTTTACCGACGCGTAACTTCACACTTTTACTACTGGCCCGTAATTTGGCGTGTGCACGGCATCCTCGTGATCCGGATCACAGGGCTCACTCACCTCCACTTCCTTGAGCAACTCCCTTGAGCCGCAAGGAGATCACCCGATGCTGCCCTGGAGACGAGCGCTCAGAGCGCTTGCCGCCGCCCTGCTCATGACGGGCGCGCTCACCCTGACCCCCGCCGCCACGGCGTCCGCGGCCCCTGCCGCTGCTTCTGCCGCCTCCTCGTCGAGTGGCTGGAACGACTACAACTGCAAGCCGTCCGCCGCCCACCCGCGCCCGGTCGTCCTCGTGCACGGCACCTTCGGCAACTCCGTGGACAACTGGCTCGTCCTGGCGCCCTACTTGGTGAGGCGCGGCTACTGCGTCTACTCCCTCGACTACGGCCAGCTGCCCGGAGTGCCGTTCTTCAACGGGCTCGGCCCGATCGACAAGTCGGCCGAGCAGCTGGACACCTTCGTAGACAAGGTGCTCGCCTCGACGGGCGCCCCGAAGGCGGACCTCGTCGGCCACTCGCAGGGCGGCATGATGCCCCGCCACTACCTGAAGTTCCTCGGCGGCGCGGAGAAGGTGAACGCCCTGATCGGCCTCGCGCCCGACAACCACGGCACCACCCTGCTCGGCCTGACCAAGCTGCTGCCCTACTTCCCGGGCATCGAGGACCTGCTCACCACCAAGACGCCGAGCCTCGCCGACCAGGTGGCCGGATCGCCGTTCCTCACCAAGCTCAACGAGGGCGGCGACACCGTTCCAGGCGTGCGCTACACGGTCATCGCCACCAAGTACGACGAGGTGGTCACCCCGTACCGCTCGCAGTTCCTCGAAGGACCCGGCGTACGCAATGTGACCGTCCAGGACCTGTGCCCCGTCGACCTCTCCGAGCATGTGGCGATCGGGATCCTCGACCGGGTCGCCCATCACGAGGTCGCCAACGCGCTCGATCCGGAGCACGCGACTCCGACCACATGCCTGTCCTGACGGGCCACGAACAGCGGGCCGCCGCCTCGACTCGGCAGCGGCCCGCTGTGTGTTCGGGGGCTCGGTATGACTCAGCGGCCGTGGCGGGCCGTCCGGCGGCGGGCCGTGGCGAACATGGCCGCCGCGCCCAGGGCGAGGGCGGCGGCGCCACCGATCGCGATGTACGGGGTGGTGCTGTCGCCGCCGGTCTCGGCGAGGTTCTCGTCGGTGGCCGCGGGCTTCTCGGCGGCGCCGTTCACCTCGGGCTGGTTGTCGGAGGCGCCTTCGGCGGGAGCCGGGGCCGCCTCGGAGGCCTCGGCGCCCGTCTTGGCGTCGCTGTCGCCGTGGCCGTGGTGCTCGACGGTCGACTTCTCGGAGCCGGCCTCGATGTCGTTCTCGGAGGGCGCGGATGCGGTCGGGGCGGGGGCCGTGCCGCCGCTGCTGTCCTTGCCGAAGACGACGTCGGAGCAGGTGTAGAAGGCCTCGGGGGAGTCCGAGCGCTGCCAGATCGAGTAGATCAGGTGGCGGCCCGACTTGGCCGGGACCTTGCCGTCGAAGACGTAGTCACCGTTCTCCATCTTCGGGTCGGTGACCTTGACGAACGGCTTCTCCTCCAGGTCCGACCACTTCAGCGGCTTGGTCGGGTCGTACGAGTCCTTCGTGACGTACAGCTCGAAGGAACCCTTGTGCGGGGCGGTGCCCTTGTAGCGGAACGTGTGGTTGCCGGCGGCGAGCTTGCTGGACGGCCAGTCGGCGCGCGGCAGGTCGAGGCCCTTGTACTTGTCGTTGCCCGCGCTGCACAGCTTGCCGTCGGGGATGATCTCCTTCGACTTGCCGGCGGCGTTGGCGATGTTCACGCCGTTCCAGTCGTAGAAGGCCTGCGCCCCACTGGCCGCGACGGCCGCCTTGCAGGCAGCCGACTTCGGGGCCTCAGGACCCTCCTGGAAGCAGGCGGACACCCGGCTCACCGGGTCCGTCATCGAACCGTGCGCGGCGGCGGGCGCGGCGGACAGGACGGTCAGGGCGGTGCCTGCGGCGGCGAGGGCGGCGACTGTGCAGCGGCGTGCGGTCATGGGGTTCTCCTCAGCGGCGGGGGTAGGGGACCTGAGGCGGCGGCGAACGGCCCGCGCCGCCCCCCGATTCGGTACGGCACCGGTCGTTCGTCACCGCCTTGGCGCCGAGAAAGCTAGCCGCTGAAATCCCCGAATTCTCCTGCGGAGGGCTGGGGGTGGTGATCTTTATGGTGGGCTTAAGGGAGGGCTAATCAGGGGCTCAGGATGGGCCGGTGAAAGGGATATTTCTGCAGGTGCGTGAGGGCTGGGCGCGCAGTTCCCCGCGCCCCTTTGGGGCGCCCCCCGGCACGGTTCACCTCACCCACCGGTACCGCCGCTCCGGCCGCCCCGTCCCCCCGTACCGCAGCGTCACCTCGGCCCTCCCCGTGTCCGCGAAGAACTCCAGGTACCGTCGCGCGCTGACCCGGGAGAGTGCTCCCTCCTGGGCGCACTCCGTCGCCGAGAGGCCGTCCGGGTGGCGGCGCAGGGTCTGTTCGACCAGGTCGGCGGTGTGTGCCGCCAGGCCCTTCGGCAGTTCGCGGGAGCCGGGCGGGCGGGTCCCGAAGAGCTGGTCGACGTCCTCCTGGCGGGCCTCGTCAAGGCCGTCGAGGCGGGCCCGCAACGCCGCCACGTGCAGCAACTGCTCCCGCAGAGCGGCCTGGTTGAACGGCTTGATGAGGTAGTGCAGTGCTCCCGCCCGCAGCGCCGCCCGCACGATCTCCGCGTCCCGCGCGGCGGTGATGAAGAGCGCGTCCACCGGCTGCCGGTCCCGGTCGCGTTCCTCGACCGCCCGCAACTCCCGCAGTACCGCGATGCCGTCCATATCGGGCAGATAGACGTCAAGGAGTACGAGATCGGGGCGAAGTCGTTCCACCGCATCCAGTGCCTGCGCACCGCTGTGCGCCACTCCCACCACCGTGAATCCGTCCACCGCGGACACATAACGGCTGTGCAGTTTGGCGACCATGAAGTCGTCGTCCACGACCAGCACCCTTGTCATCGCCGCAGGCTATGGGCGCGACCACAACGACCACAACGTCCGTTGATTCCGGAAGAGAGACAGCTTCTTAACGCGCAGGCAACATGTGGGCCACCTCACAGGAATCCCCGTCCCCGCGGATGGCGGCCGGGTTCCCGCCCCCCACCGGGAACCCGGCCCCACCAACTCCTACGTACCGACAGGTGGTGGCACACGTGCGTCTGCGCACACCCCTTGCCCTGCTCGGGGCCGCGCTGCTCGTGCTCGCAGGGCCGCCGCTGCTCACGACGGGCAGCGGCGCCGAGACCGGCACACAGATCCCCGGCCTGCGCCTCATGGTCCCCAACACGCCGGGCGGCGGCTACGACATCACCGCCCGCACCGCGGCGAAGAACGCCGAGGACGCCGAGCTCACCCACAACATCGAGGTGTTCAACCTGCCCGGCGCCGGCGGCACCGTGGGCCTGAGCCGCCTCGTCGGCGAGCACGGCAACGGCAAGCTCGCGATGTCCATGGGGCTCGGAGTCGTGGGCGCCGCACGCTCCAACCACGCGCCCAAGACCCTCGCCGACACCACCCCGATCGCCCGCCTCACCGAAGAGCCGGACGTCGTGGTGGTCGCCAAGGACTCGCCGTACAAGGACATCAAGCAGCTGATCACCGCCTGGAAGAAGAACCCGGGCAAGCTCCCCGTCGGCGGCGGCTCGTCCCCCGGCGGCCCCGACCACCTCGCCCCGATGCTGATGGCGCGCGCCGCCGGTATCGCCCCGAAGAAGGTCAACTACGTCCCCTTCGACGGCGGCGGCGAACTCCTCGCCTCGATCCTCGGCAAGAAGGTCGCCTTCGGCGTCTCCGGAGTCGGCGAGTACCTCGACCAGATCAAGTCGGGCGAGCTGCGGCTGCTCGCGGTCACCGGACCCGAGCGCGTCGAAGGCCTTGAGGGCCCCACCCTCAAGGAGTCCGGCTACGACGTGGACTTCACCAACTGGCGCGGCATCGTCGCCCCGCCCGGCCTCTCCGAAGCCGAGCGCGACAAGCTCACCGGCCTCGTCAGGAAGCTCCACGACTCCCCTCAGTGGCGCAAGTCCCTCAAGACGAACGGCTGGGACGACGCCTTCCTCACCGGTGACAAGTTCGGCGACTTCCTGGACGCCCAGGACAAGCGCGTGGTGTCCGTCCTGAAGGAGCTCGGCCTGTGACGACGACAACCACCGAAAACCCGCCGACCCCGCCCGAGGAGTCCGGGAACAGCCGCCGCTCCTGGCTGCGCGAGCACTCCGAACTCGGCGTGTGCGTCATGCTGTTGGCCCTCGGCGTGCTCGTCCTCACCGACGCGCTCACCATGGACGTCGACATCGCCCAGCGCGGCCCGATCGGCCCCAAGACGGTCCCGATCGTCGTGGGCATCGGCCTCCTGGCGGTCGCCGTCGCCCTCGCGGTCGACGTCCTGCGCGGCGGCCGCGGCGAGGCAGAGGGCGGCGAGGACATCGACCTGTCCGAACCCGCCGACTGGCGCACCGTCCTGCTGCTCGCCGGGGTCTTCCTCGGCGCCGCCGTCCTCATCGAACCGCTCGGCTTCCCCATCGCGGGCGCCCTGCTCTTCTGGGGCGCCGCGTACGCGCTCGGCAGCCGCCACCTGGACCGCGACCCGCTCATAGCGGCAGGGCTCTCCCTTCTCACGTACGTCGTCTTCAACAACCTGCTCGGAGTCCCGCTCCCCGGCGGCCCGCTGATGGGAGTGCTCTGACATGAACGCCCTCAACTCCCTGCTGGACGGCTTCGGCACGGCCCTCACCCCGCTGAACCTGCTCTGGGCCGCCGTCGGCGTGCTCCTCGGCACCGCGATCGGCGTGCTGCCCGGCATCGGCCCCGCGATGGCGGTGGCGCTGCTGCTGCCCGTGACGTACGGCCTGGAACCGACCGGCGCGTTCATCATGTTCGCCGGCATCTACTACGGAGCGATGTTCGGCGGCTCCACGACCTCGATCCTCCTCAACACACCGGGGGAGAGCGCCGCGGTCGTGGCCGCCATGGAAGGCAACCCGATGGCCAAGGCGGGGCGCGGCGCACAGGCGCTCGCGGCCGCCGCCATCGGCCACTTCGCGGGCGGCATGATCGGCACCATCCTCCTTGTGGCGCTCGCGCCGACGGTCGCCGACCTCGCCGTCGACATCGGGGCGCCCGACTACTTCGCCATCATGGTCCTGGCGTTCATCGCCGTGACGTCGGTCCTCGGCTCGTCCCGCATCCGGGGCCTCGCGTCCCTCCTGATCGGTCTCACCATCGGCCTGGTCGGCCTCGACCAGATGACCGGGCAGCAGCGGCTGACGTTCGGCTCGCTCCAACTCGCCGACGGCGTCGACGTGGTGATCGTCGCGGTGGGCCTCTTCGCGATCGGCGAGGCGCTGTGGGTCGCGGCCCATCTGCGCCGCACCAGCGGCGAGGCGATCCCGGTCGGCCGCCCCTGGCTCGGCAAGTCCGATGTGAAGCGCACCTGGAAGTCCTGGCTGCGCGGCCCGCTCATCGGCTTCCCGTTCGGCGCGATCCCGGCCGGCGGCGCGGAGATCCCCACCTTCCTCTCGTACGTCACCGAGAAGCGCCTGTCCAAGCACAAGGACGAGTGGGGCAAGGGCGCCATCGAGGGAGTGGCGGGCCCCGAGTCGGCGTCGTCGGCGTCGGCGGCGGGCACGCTGGTCTCGATGCTGACGCTCGGCCTGCCCACGACGGCGGTGGCGGCCGTGATGCTCGCCGCCTTCCAGCAGTACGGGATCCAGCCGGGCCCCCTGCTCTTCGAGCGCGAACCGGACCTGGTCTGGGGCCTGATCGCGTCCCTCTTCGTGGGAATGGTGCTCCTTCTCGCCCTGAACCTGCCGCTGGCCCCGGTCTGGGCGAAGCTGCTCCGCATCCCGAGGCCCTACCTCTACGCGGGCATCCTCTTCTTCGCGGCGGTGGGCGCGTACGCGGTCGGCGGCGAGTCGCTCGACCTGGTGATCCTCCTGGTCATCGGCCTGATCGGCTTCGGCATGCGGCGCTACGGACTGCCGGTCCTGCCCGCGGTGATCGGCGTCATCCTCGGCCCGAACGCCGAGCAACAGCTGCGCCGCGCCCTGCAGATCAGCGACGGCAGCGTCAGCGGCCTGTTCGACACACCTTTCTCCATCACGGTGTACGTCGTCATCGCGCTGATCGTGCTCTGGCCGCTCCTGAAGAAGGCGGTGGTGCGCGGGCGTGCCCGTGGCGTAGACGTAGACGCATGACAGCCGACATCCGCCCCGCCACCACCGCCGACGTGCCCGCCGTGAAGGCGGTGACGGACGCCGCGTACCACCACTACATCGAGCGCATCGGTGTAGTGCCCGCCCCCATGGAGGCGGACCACGCGGCGGAGGTGGCGGCGGGGCGGGTGTATGTCACCGGGGATCCGGTCGTGGGCGTCCTGGTCCTCGTCCCGCACGAGGACCATCTCTTCCTGGACAGCATCGCGGTCCACCCCGAGGCGGCGGGCCGGGGCGTGGGCGGCCGCCTTCTTGCGTTCGTGGACGCACGCGCGCGTGCCCTCGGGCTCCCCGAGGTCCGTCTCTACACGAACGCGATGATGTGGGAGAACCGGAAGATCTATCCGCGGTACGGATACGAGCTGGTGGAACGCAGGGTGGACGGCCCCTACGACCGCTTCCACTACCGCAAGAGCCTCTAGACCTTCTGGACCTTCTGGCCGCGGCCGGGCGGTCTCATCCGTCCGGCCACCAGGTCCGCTGGACGTCCTTGCGGACCTCGGGTCGTTCACGGGGCCTGTCCTCGGCCTCGTACTTGTCGCGGATCTGTCGGGTGGTGGGCTTACCGACGGTCTTGTGCACGGTCACACGGCGCATGGCTGCCTCCCTGTACCTACCGATGTCCAAGGCGGTACGGCTGTAGACCTCTGCGGGGAGGGTTTCTCATCAAAGGCCGATTGTCAGTGGCGGGTGTCACGATCGGGGCATGACGATCGACTGGGACGCGGAAGCGGCCACCTTCGACGACGAGCCGGACCATGGGCTGCGGGACGTGGTGGTGCGGGAGGCCTGGGCAGGGCGGCTGCGGGACTGGTTGCCGGAGACAGCGGGGGACGTGCTCGACCTGGGGTGCGGCACGGGCAGCCTGTCACTGATCGCTGCCGAGTCGGGACACCGCGTGACGGCGGTGGACCTGTCGCCGAGGATGACGGAGCGAGCACGCGAGAAGCTGGCAGGGCACGGGGCGGAGGTCCTGCTCGGAGACGCGGCGTCGCCGCCGGTCGGCGGGCGGCGCTTCGACGTGGTCCTGGCCCGCCACGTCCTGTGGATGCTCCCTGACCCCGAGGCGACGCTGCGGCACTGGTGCTCACTCCTGCGCCCCGGCGGCCGTCTCATCCTGATCGAGGGCGTATGGGGGACGACAAGCCCCTCCGGCATCCCCGCCCCCCCGCCTGATCGAGGCACTGACACCCCTGGTGGGCCGCCTGCACTCGGAGCGCCTCTCGGGCGACGCACGCCTCTGGGGCAGAGAGGTGGCGGACGAGCGGTACGCGATCGTCGGCGCCCTCCCGGCGCCCCCGCCCCGCCACAAGGAGGTGGTCGACGTCCACCTCGTCCTCCGCCGTGGCGACGAGGCGTGATCCGCGAGGCCCGCGAGGAGATCGGCCTCACCCTCACCCCGGAAGACGTCCGAGCCACCGTCGTCCGCCAACACCGAGGCCCCGGCGGCAATCCCCGCATCGGCTGGTTCTTCGAGGCGAACCACGGCAGGGGCATGGCGGTCGGGGGAGCGGTTGCTGCTGCACTGGCAGGAGGACGGCGACGCGGTGGGGCATGACGCGGGTGGGGTGGGGCGCGCGGTTTCGCTTGCGCCTGCGGGGGGGGGTGTGCACCATGTGGAGCTCTGGGTGCCGCGGTTCGCTCCTGCGGAGGAGTCCTGGCGGCACAGGACATGACCGGCGGCGCCCCGGACTGAACCACCTGGCGTTTCATGTGGAGAGCCGGGAAGAGCTCGACCGGCTTCCGGGTACGAAGTGGAGCTAGTGGTCGGAGGGTGGGCGGGGTCAGGGGATCACGCGGTAATGGGTCGTCAGGCGGTTGGTGTCGTCCAGGATGTGGAAGGCGAGGGCGGGGGGTTGGGTGCGGTCGGCGGGGGACTCGCCCTCCCAGGGGAGGCGGAGGGTCCAGGTGATCGCCGGGCCGACGATCAGGGGGCGGTCGGCGAAGGTTGAGGCTGCGGCTGTGTGGGCGTGACCGGTGATGACGGCTGTGACCTGGGGGTAGTTGGCCAGGAGTGCGGCCAGCTGCTCCGGGTGCTCGAGGCTGTGGGCGTCCGGGAGCGGGTGGTGGAGCTCCACCGGTGGCTGGTGGAAGGCGATCAGGGCCGGGGTGCCGGCGGGCAGGGCGGCGAGGGTCTCGGTGAGCCAGTCGTAGGTCTCGGCGTCCAGGCGGCCCTCGTCCCTGCCGGGGATCGTCGAGTCGCACATGAGGATCGCCGCCCTGCCGACGCGGTGCACCCGGTTGATGGGGCCTTCGGTCGGCGCCTCGCCGAGCAGGGCCTTGCGGTAGGCCGTTCGTACGTCGTGATTTCCGGGGCAGGTGAGCACGGGGAACGGGGCGGCGAGGATGGCGGCGGCCTCCTCGTACTCGGCGGGATCGCCGTGGTCGGCGATGTCGCCGGTGACGAGGACCGCGTCGACCGGCTGCGGAAGCGCCCTGAGGTAGTTCATGACGCGCGTGGCGCGTTCCGTGGACCGCTCGCTGCCGTCCAAGTGCAGATCGCTGATCTGGGCCAGCAGGATCGTCATCGTCGAGTCCCTCCCCTAATGGAAAACGGTGTTGATTCCGTTAGGGACTGTAGGGTGTGGTCGTCGGCATGATCAAGAGGGAAGGGGGAACTCGTGGTGCGGCACCTGGCGTTGGAGCTGGCGAGCACGATCAGGCACGACGGGGAGGGCGGCGTCGCCGATGACCTGGAGTCCGTGGAAGGGGTGACCCGTTGGATCCGGGCGCAGGCCGAGCTCCTGCCCGACGACGGCATCCTGGAGTTCCGCGCCGACGACGAACTCCGGGCTGAGGTGGTCGCCCTGCGGCAGGCGGTTCGCGCGCTGTTCGCCCAGGCGGTGAGCCCCGCTCCCGCGAGCTCCGCGGACGCGCACTGTCTGATCGCCACGGACCAGGCCCTGGCACGGCTCAACGCCGCCGCCGCTGCGGAGCCGGTCACCCCTCAACTGGCCTGGCCGCACGGCGAGATCCCCGCGGCCTCGCTGCGGCCCGCCGCGCAGCGCGAGCCCCGCGTGCGGCTCACCGCCGCACTGGCCCGCGCCGCCATCGACTTCCTGGCGGGACCGGAGCGCGAGCGCCTACGCTCCTGCGCCGCGCCCCGGTGCGTGCGGTACTTCGTCAAGCGGCACGGCAGGCAGGAGTGGTGCAAGCCGTCCTGCGGCAACCGGGCCAGGGTCGCCCGCCACTACCGGCGTCAGCGCGAATCGCCCGCGGAATCCTCGTAGCGGGGCAGCGACCCCGCACGCGCCAGGTCCTCCAGGACGTCCAAGGCCCAGACCGCCGCGGCCGCCGCCTCCGGGTCGTGCTCGGCCAGGCCGCTCTCCGCGAACTCGTCCTCGTCGAGCCGGACGATCGTCGCGCCGTCCGCCGAACACCACAGGTCGAGATCCAGGTCCTCGACCACCAGCGCGGCACCGTCCCGCACCGCGGGCCGCGTCACGTCGCAGTACCAGCCCTTCAGCACCCCCTCCGATGTACGGACCTCCTTCACGGAGTACCACCGGTCACGCCAGTAGTGCTCGGTGAAGACATCACCCGGCTCGAAGCGTACGAAGCCGAAGTCCCGTACGCCGTCCGCCGCCCACGGTGCGCGGACCGTCACCTGGGTGCCGTCGTCCGCCACGACCTCCGCCGGGTAGCGGATCTTGACGCGACCCGCCTTCACCAGGGTCACCTCCACGGTCGCCAGGCTCTCAGGAGAGCTCGCGGACATGCCGTACCTCCGTCGCACAGATCTCGTAGCCGAACCACTTGTTGATGGCCAGCATCGGTTCGTTGCCGGCGTCGTTGCCGGTGAACGCCTCCGTGAAGCCCGCGGCGCGCGCCCGGTGCAGGGAGTCGTTCTTGGCCAGCTTCGCAAGGCCCCGGCCGCGGAAGGCGCGCCCGGTGCCGGTCATGCCGCTCGCGTAACGGGACGCGTCGTCCGTGCGGGCCAGGCTGAAGGCCGCCGGGCGGCCGTCCACCACGGCCACGGAGGTCAGTTCGCGATTGACCAGGGGGTGGTTCCAGGTCTCGGCGAGCCAGTGCTCGTAGTCCGTGAACTCCGCCGCCACATCGCTCGGTTCGTCCGCCACCGTCTCCGCGTCGAGCTCGAAGAGCGCGCGCGGGTCGTCCCCGAACTCCGCTCCCGTACGCAACTCCACGCCGGCGGGCGGCTCCTGGCGGGGCGGAAGGCCCGCGGCCAGATCGAGACGGAGGAAGTGGGCCGAGCGGCTCGCGCGGTAGCCGCGCTTGGCGGCGAAGGCGCGGTTCGCGGGCTCGTCGAGCACCCAGGAGAAGAAGGTCGTGGCGCCGTTGTCCGCCAGGTGCTCCTCCGCCGTCCGCAGGATCAGCGAACCGGCGCCGAGGCCGCGCCGCTCGGGCAGTACGTAGACGTTGGCGAAGCCCTGGCCGGGATCGGGGCTGTCATAGGCGATACCCACCTGGGCCGTGCCGATGATCTCCCCGTCGATCTCGGCGACCAACTGCCGGTACAGGGCGTCCGGATGGGCGTGCGTCAGGTCGAACACGACCGAATCGGCGGTGGCGAGCATCGCCGGGACACAGGCCCGCCGGACGGCGGCGAAGGCTGCGGCGTCCGGTGTGTTGCCGGGGCGCAGAGCGCGTACCAGGAGAGTCATGGAGTCGCACGTTACGCGCGGGGCGCGTCGGGGTGCCTCCCATTTTCGCCGCGTGCGGGACAATCGCCGTGTGACGTTGAAGATCGAGATCGAGACCGATGGAGGCGCGGGCGACGCGCCGCCCTATGAGCAGGTGCGGGCCCAGATCGCCGAGCAGGCTCGGGGCGGGGTGCTGCCGGTGGGGTACAAACTGCCCACCGTGCGGGGGCTCGCCCAGGACCTTGGGCTCGCCGCGAACACCGTCGCCAAGGCGTATCGGGCGCTTGAGGCGGACGGGGTGATTGAGACGCGGGGGCGGCATGGGACGTTCGTGGCGGCCGCGGGGGATGCTGCGGAGAGGGAGGCATCGGCCGCCGCCCAGGCCTTTGCCGAACGGGTTCAGCGGCTGGGCCTCTCCGAGAGGGCTGCGTTGGATGCTGCGCGGGATGCGTTGCGGGCGGCTTATGGGGACTCGGGGTGAGCGTTGGCGCTCCGCTGGGCGTGCGGTGGTTTCCTGCGGGCCGGTGGGGGCTTGTCGCGCAGTTCCCCGCGCCCCTTACGGGGCGCAGCCCCTACAGATACAGCCCCGAGTCCGCCCCCTCCCGGGGATCCGGGACCGACGTAGGGGAAGTCCCGCGACGCAAGGCGTAGAGCTCGGCCAGGGTCGCGCCCTCGCGGGAGACCCCCTCGGAGGTGCCGAGCCACGACACCGCTTCGGGGAGGGTCAGCGAACCCACCTCGATCCGGGCGAGGCACCGCCCCGGCCGGACGACCGCAGGGTGCAACCTCTCCAGGTCCTCGTTGGTCGTCACCCCCACAAGGACATTGCGACCCTGTCCGAGCAGTCCGTCCGTCAGGTTCAGCAACCGCGACAACGCCTGCCCCGCCGTGTGCTTCGCCTCGCCCCGGATCAGCTCGTCGCAGTCCTCCAGAAGCAGCAGCCGCCAGCGGCCCTTCGCCGTGCCGTCGTCCTCGCCGATCGCGATGTCCATCAAGTAGCCGACGTCGCTGAACAGCCGCTCCGGGTCAAGGACGCAGTCCACCTGGCACCAGTCGCGCCAGGACCGCGCGAGCGTCCGCAGGGCCGACGTCTTGCCCGTGCCGGGCGGGCCGTGCAGCAGCAGGAGGCGGCCCGAGATGTCCTCGGGGCCCGTCTTCATCAGGGAGTCCATGGCCTCGGCGACCGGTGCCGTGTAGTTCTCCCGCACCTCCTCCCACGTACCGGCGGAGATCTGCCGCGTGGTGCGGTGCGGGCCGCGCCTCGGCGATACGTACCAGAACCCCATGGTCACGTTGTCCGGCTGCGGTTCCGGCTCGTCCTGCGCGCCGTCCGTCGCCTGCTTCAGGACCTTCTCCGCGAGATCGGCGCTGGTCGCCGTCACGGTGACATCCGCACCCCGGTTCCAGCGCGAGACGAGCACCGTCCAGCCGTCGCCCTCGGCGAGCGTCGCGCTGCGGTCGTCGTCGCGGGCGGCCCGCAGGACGGACGCGCCCGGCGGAAGCAGCGTGGAACCCGACTTGACGCGGTCGATGTTGGCGCTGTGCGAGAACGGCTGCTCGCCGGTGGCGAAGCGGCCGAGGAAGAGGGCGTCCACGACATCCGACGGGGAGTCGCTGTCGTCGACGTTGAGCCGGATCGGCAGGGCGTCCTGAGGGTTCGCAGACATGCCGCCATGATCCGGCACGCATACGCCCTTGTGCATCCCGGTTTACGTACTCCGTTCATGTGACGTCACGTGGCGTGCCCGTTACGGAGCTGTGGTACGGAACCTGTCCTACCGCCAACTCGCGCCGATAGTCTTGCCCCTGATGGGACGTCATGGGTGGAATTCGGGGGCACGGCGGTGGCGGCTCACCGCGCTGCTCGGCGTTGGTCTGGCCGCACTGGCCCTGGTCCTGACCGTCATCACCACGCTCCCCGATGACGGCTCGGGCACCAAGGGCACCACGCGCGACGGGGACAAGGTGCACGGCACCCCCGCCGTACCGCCCGACCAGGCGAAGCCGGACGTGGGCTGGGGGTTCACGCACACGCAGTACAGCGCGGACGAGGGCGAGGACGCCTCGGTGGAGCGCGCCGAGGAGCTGCTCGCGGGGAAGCCGAATCCGCTGCCGCAGATCCAGCACATCATGGGCTGGGGAGCGGGCAACCCCGAGCCGGTCAAGGGCCGTTACGACTTCAGCGAGATGGACCGGCGGATGGACTTCATCCGTGCCACCGACGGCACGCCGGTGGTCACCCTGTGCTGCTCACCGGACTGGATGAAGGGCGGCAAGTCCGGTGCGGACAACACCAATTGGAGCCAGGCCGCCCTGGAGACCGCCCCGGACCGCGCCCACTACAAGGACTTCGCCAAGCTCGCCGCGACCGTCGCCAAGCGCTATCCGGACGTACGCCACTTCATCGTCTGGAACGAGTTCAAGGGCTTCTGGAACAACGAGCAGGCCCGCTGGGACTACGAGGGCTACACCGAGCTCTACAACCTGGTCTACAAGGAGCTCAAGAAGGTCAACAAGGACATCATGGTCGGCGGTCCCTACCTGGTCATGGACAGCGTCGACCCCCGCCAGACCGAGAACGCGTCGAGAGAGGTCAAGGGCGCCTGGGGCCGCATGGACCAGCGGGTCCTCGACGCCTTCGACTACTGGAACAAGAACAAGACGGGCGCGGACTTCGTCGTCGTCGACGGCTCCAGCTACACCACCGACGACGAGATGCTCCCCGACGAGTTCAAGGCCACGCAGAAGCTGACCGCGGTCAGCAAGTGGGTGCGCGAGCGCACCGGTGACCTGCCGCTGTGGTGGGCCGAGTACTACGTGGAGCCCGGCGACAGCAACGACGACCGCGACGACTGGTCCGAGGCGCACCGCGTCGCCGTCCAGGCCACCGGCCTGACGGCGATGGCGCGCGGCGGCGCGAGCAGCGGCTTCTACTGGAACCCGCAGAACAAGGGCGCCGGTTGCGCGGGCTGCCTGTGGCGCTCCACCCGGCTCGGCGACGGCGGCACGGAACTGCCGATGCTGAAGATGCTCGCCCGGTTCAATGACGCGTTCCCGCCCGGCACGGAGTACGAGAAGGTCGACGTCGCCGCCGACGACGTACCGAATGTGACGGTGCTCGCCGACGCCAAGACCGTGCTCGTCGTGAACACCCTGGACCGGACGATCAGCGCGAAGGTCGACGGGAAGCGCTTCGAGATGAAGGGGTACGAGGTGAAGTGGCTGAAGCGGTAGCCCACTTCACCTCGGACCCGGCCTCGGCCCCGCCTCACGCCATCGTCAGGAACCGCTGGATCAGCGAGGCGAGCAGCACCGCGAGCAGCGGCAGCGAGAACCAGAAGCTGCTCTGCAGCCACCGCAGTTGCCGCACGCCCGGCGCCACCGCCACCCGGACGACCTCACGGGTGGCGAGCAGCAGGACCAGTGCCACGGCCGCCAGTGCGCCGATCACCGACCAGGGCGTCCATGTCACCTGCGGCCCGATCGGACCCGGCGCGGCCTTCTCGACCTTCCCCTCGGGCTGCTTGCGCAGCGTGTAGAGCGTCGCGTCGTCGTTGGTGAGGACCTTCTTCAACTCCTGGCGGTTGTCGAGGTTCTGGATCAGGCGGGTGTCCCAGGTCTTCGAGTAGCCGACGTCCATCTGGAGATAGACCGTCTGACTCTTGTTGATCATCAGATACGAGTTGGGTCCCGCGTCCTTGAGTGCCTTGACCAGGCTGGAGACAAGCACCGGGTCGGCGGGCGCCAGAGTGGGGACGTACTGGACCTTCTCCATGTCGCGGGTGCCCCACGGCATCGCGGGCGTCACGTTGCTGACCGTGTCGTCGCTCATCCACAGCAGCCGCACCGTCGGGTCGTCGTGCTCGTACACATAGTCCATCGCGGCGATCTCGCCGGCCCGGGTCCGCTCGAACGGCTCATTGCCCCAGCGCGCCACCAGGAATCCGCCCATCAGGACGAGACCCGCCAGCAGCGCGGCCAGCGGTGCCAGGCTCACCCGGTCGCGGTCCCGCTCCTTCGCGGTGATGCCCGCGCGCGGGAACAGCGCGAGACCGGCCAGGAGCGCGGCGCCCGGCAGCGCGAACATGAAGACGCGCAGGGCCATTTCGCCGCCGTACGACTGCATGCCGAAGCCCAGGAACGGCACGAAGGTCAGCACGAGCAGCGAGCGTTCCGTGTACTTGTGGTCGCGCCGCCGCCACCAGCCCCAGCAGGCGAAGGCCATGACGCCGCCCGCGAGCGCGACCCGCGCGTACAGGACGAGTTGATGGGTCGAACTGCCGCCCTCGATGCGCCCGGACACCGACGAGGACACATTGCCGCCGACGCCGCCGATCCCGCCGAACAGCTCGTCGAAGTGCCCCGACCAGTACGGCTCGGCGAGGAAGCCGATCCAGACGACGACCATGACGGCGAAGAGGATCGGCAGGCCGCGCAGCTCCGAGCGGCCCACCAGGACCAGCACGGCAAGGACGCCGAGCATCACGAACGGCGTGAGCTGGTGCGCAGGCACCGTCGCCGCGAACAGCGCGACCAGGACAAGGAGCAGCACCGCGCGCTGCCGCCGGTCGGCGGGCTCGACCTCGAGCTCTCCGGGCCGCCGCTTGGCCCACAGCACGCGCGGCGCGCGGAACCAGACGAGGAGCACTGCCACGAACACCAGATAGAGCAGATAGGTGAAGCCCTGCGGGGAGAAGTAGTCCTGACCGACCCAGCCGCTCAGGGCGAAGATCCACAGTCCCGCCCAGCGGGCCCGCCACGCGGCCCGCATGGAGCGGGTGAGCAGGAACATCGGTGCCAGATAGAGCAGTTGCATGGCCAGCGGCCACCAGCGGATCACCTCGGTCATGGCGGTGATGTCGGAGACGCCGCAGGCCTTCGCCACGAACGTGGCCGCCGCGAAGAAGCCCGGCCAGCTCCAGCGCGCGTCCAGGTCCGGCACCGCGGACCCGGTCCTGTCGATGTACTCCATGAAGCCCAGGTGCTGCCAGGCCGTCGCGAACCTCGGCTCGTCCTCCAGGACGGCCGGCAACGCGTGCAGGCACACGACCGTGGCGACCAGGGTCACCAGGAGCAGCACCCGGTGCGGGCGGTCCATCCAGAGCAGCGAGGCGAAGACGACGACGAGCAGTGTGGCCCCGAGCAGCGTCGGCGCGGGCAGGATCGAGATGAGCCCGAGCCCGCCCATGTCGTCGAGGCCCGCCTCGCCGATGCCCGTGAGAGGCAGCCAGTAGAGGCCGAGCGCGAGGGTCAGGAGCAGCGCGAGCACGGCGACGCGCAGGCGCGGGAACGGCTCGGGCGCGTCGACGGGTTCGGGCGGTGCTTCTGGCGGTGCTTTTGGCGGTGCTTCGGGAGGCGCTTCGGGCATGTCCGGGACGCGTACGCCGGTGTCCCGCTCCTCGGCCTCCGACGTGCCGGGGGAGGCCGAGGAGGGGACCGGGGGAGCCATGGTGGATTCGGGGGATGCCGTCGGTGGTTGTGGGGAAGCGCTCGGCGGTTCCGGCGACTTCAGGGGTGATCTCAGCGCCCAGGTCGGCCGGTGATCCATCTCGTCCCCCTTGTCCCGCTTGTCGGCACCGGCCGTCCGGTCCTTCGCCGCCCGTGTCCCGGCAGCGGGCGTCCCGGGCCCCGGCCGCACGTCGGGCCTGCGCTCCTGATGATCGAAGTCGAGCTGCACGGAGAGGTGCAGCGTGTCCGAGTCGAGCGTCTCGCGCAGCGCCCAGGCGGGCCCCCGCCGCTCCTTTTGCCGCCCCGTGTCCTCCACCGCCGGCGACGGCGGCGCTTCGGGCGTCCCCAGGTCCGCGAGGTCGCCGTCCGGTGCCGCGCTTTCGTCCTGCGCGGACGAGGGAGCCGCCCGCGCCACGCGATACAGCTTCGGCGCCGCGATCGCCACGATCACCGCGAGGCTGCAGATCTCCGCGACGCCCGCGCCCGTGAGCCCCATCCGCGGCAGCAGAAGCAGCGTAAGACCGAGCACGAGGACGCACAGCAGGCCCTGCAGCCAGGCGATCCCCGACGTGCGGCTCTGCGCGCGCTGCACCGCGAAGTACGTCTCCATGACGACCCGCAGCGCCGCGCCCACCGTGAACCAGCGCAACAGCGGCGTCGCCGCGTCCGCGTACCCCTGGCCGAAGACGCTCAGGACGAACGGTGCGCCGATGAAGAGCAGGCCGCACACCGGCAGCATGATCCGCGCCATCCGGCGCAGCGCGGCCCGGGTGTTCGCGGCGAGCCGCGCCGGGTCGTGCGCGCCCTCGACGGTCAGCGACGCACCCATGTTGATGGCGAGCAGATTGACCGTGCCGCCGATCGTGGTGGTGATGTAGAAGTACGCGTTGTCGACCGAGCTGACCTGCGAGGCGACGATCACCGGTACGAGATAGACCACGGCGAGCGAGAAGAGCGAGCCCGTGTAGTCGCCGGCCAGGAAACGGCCGATCTCGCGCAGCGTCGGCGGCTGCGCCTTGTCCTGCGTCGCCTTCACGTGCCGTGGCACGAGTCGCCGGAACACCAGCCAGCCGAGCGGGATCACCGAAAGGGCGATCGCGGCGACCCACGACACGAACACGCCCGCCGTCGGGATCGCCGCGGCCACCGCGATGAGCAGCCCCAGCTTGACGACCGAGAAGATCGTGTTGCCGACCGGCACCCACAGCGCGCTGCGCAGCCCCGTGAGCACCCCGTCCTGCAGGGTGAGCAGCGACCAGGCCACGACCGCGGCGATGAAGCCGATGCCGGTCAGCGGGCCGTGCAGGAATCGGTACGAGGGCCCCCACAGATCGAGGGTGAACAGGAAGATCAGCGCGGCGAACGCGACGACCACCGAACTGCCCGCATACGTACGGAAAATGAGCTTGCCCGTGGCGCGCCCCGCGACGGGTATGAAGCGGGCGAGGGCCCCCGTCAGGGTGAGGGCGGTGAGCCCCGCGAGGAGCTTCATGGCGGCGATCGCCGCCGAGCCCTGGCCGACCGCCGACTCGGAGTAGTACCGAGCGGCGGCCAGCCAGAAGCCGACGCCGAGCACGCCGGAGATGCCGGTGTTGAGCATCAGCGCGTAAGCGTTGCGGAACAAGGGACTCCCGCCGCCGGAGCCGCCCCTGCCGGGCAGGCGCATTCTGCGCGGCCTGCCCGACTTTCCGGACGGCGGCTGCTGTTCGGTACCGGGAGTCCCAGATATGCCTGCCTGGGCGGTCGTCGTGTCAGACACGGGTACGGATTGCCTTCCGGCGGGCCTGTCGGGCTCTGCGGACCACGGCGTACCCCTTGGTGAGGGCACAGTCCTTTGCGAAGTTGCGGGCGATCGCACGGCCCTCGACGAGCCGCTCGAACTCCTCGATGCCGGTGGAACGGCGCACGGTCACCCGCTTCAGGGCGTACGGCCCCTGGGCGCGTCGCGCGAGGCCGTTGTTGACCGCGAGCGACTGGGCGAATCCGGCGCCGCGCACCGTGCGGCGCACCCGGCGGCTGGAGTAGCCGTAGGGGTAGGCGAAGGAGGCCGGGCGGGTGCCGAGTTCGTCGGCGATGATTTCCTTGCAGCGAAGCAGTTCGAACCAGAGGTCGTCGTCGTCCAGCTGGTCGAGCTCCGGGTGCGTGTGGCTGTGCCCGCCGATCTCCGTGCCCGCCGCGGCCAGTTCGCGCACCTGGTCCCAGTCGAGCATCAGGTCGAGACCGCCCCCGGTGTCGTGCGCCCCGCGCAGCCAGCCCGTGGAGACGAAGAGCGTCGAGGCGAAGCCGTGCTTGGCGAGCACGGGCAGCGCGTGCCGGTGCACACCCTCATAGCCGTCGTCGAAGGTGATCAGGACGGGCCTGGCCGGAAGGGCCCGGCCGGGAGTACGCCAGATCGCGGCGAGCCCGGCCGTGCTGAGCGGCGTGAACCCCCGCTCGCCGAGCAGCTCGAGCTGCTCGGCGAACGCGCCGGGCGACACGGACAACTCCCGTGTCGCCTCGGTCGGTTCATGGGCGATCGAGTGGTACATGAGGATCGGGACAGCGGCGCTCATCTCGGTCCCCCCTGCGCGATCCGCGTGCCTGCCGTGCCGGCGCGCACGGTTCCCCTGCTCATGCGGCAGCCCCCTCACCGTCTCGACCGTCTGCGGACCGCTCGATCTCCACGACCGAGAAGGTGGCGCCGGCCCTGCGCGCGCGAACGCTCCCGACTACGTACCCCCCGGCCGCCGTGACCACTCCCGCCACGATGGCGCCCGCCCGGCCCGCGCCACCGGGACGGGCGAGCAGCGCGTCGCGCAGACCGCGGCCCACACCGGCGGGCAGCACACGCGTGGTGTACCTGCGCTCCGACTCAAGTCCCTTCTCGGTGCCGACACTTCGGGCCACCAGCGCCTTGGAGAGCCCTTCCGCGTACGTCCGCGTACGGAAGTAGTGGAAGCGCTCCCGTGCGGCCGGGACGCGGTGGTGGATCACCGCCCGGTCGTCGATCAGGAGCACCGCGTCGGGTCTGGCCCGCACGAGCCGGATGCACAGCTCCGTCTCCTCGCAGCCCAGCGGACGCTTGTCGCCGTCACGCCCGATGCCGGTGGCGAAGCCGCCCGCCGCGTCGAAGGCGCTGCGCCGGAAAGAGGCGTTGCCGCCGAGCACGTTGCGCACCCGCACCCGCCCCTCGGGCAGCCCCTTGTACGTACAGCCGACGACCCAGTCGAACTCCTCGGGGAACCAGGCCGGCCTGCGCCGGGACTCCCAGATGGGCATGGTGCGTCCGCCCACCGCGAAGACCTTCGGGTCGGCGTACCCCTCGGCGAAGCGCAGCAGCCAGTCCCGCTCGGCGACGGCGTCGTCGTCGAGGAACGCGATGATCTCGCCGCCGGATGCGGCGATCCCGGTGTTGCGGCCCGCGGAGAGGCCGCGGGGGCCCGCGTTCGCGAGCACCCGCACCCCTTCGGTCTCCTTGTACTCCTTGGCGAGCCGGTCCAGGAGCGAGGCGTTGTGGTCCACCACGAGAAGCGTCTCCAGGGCCGTCAGGGACTGCGCCCGCACCGAGGCGACCGCCGCGAGGATGTCCTCCCAGCGGTCCTCGGTGTAGACGCAGATGACGACCGAGAAGTCGGCGAGGCCCGCGACCGTGCTTCCCCCGTGGCGTCCTGAAACGCTCAAGTCACCTCTCCCTGACGCGAGCGGAAGGGAACACTCCGGGTGCGGCGGCGCTGCTGCCCCCGGCGGTTCGAGCGCTCCGTGAAGATCACCTTCAGGACCCGCAGACCGTCGCGCACGGCGCTGAGATTGCTGACGCCGTGGATGCGCAGATACTCGTGGCTGGGGATCTCCTGCACCTTGAGCCCGGCCTTGGCCACCCGGATGTTCATCAGGGTCTCCACCTCGAAGCCCGTGCAGTCGAGGTCGATCTTGTCGAGGCAGTGCTTCCAGAAGGCGTTGTAGCCGTAGCACAGGTCGGTGTAGCGGGCGCCGAACTTGGCGTTCACGACGGAGCACAGGACGTGGTTGCCGAGCTTGCGGATCGGCGTCATGTCGTCCGTGCCGCCGCCGTTGGCGAACCGGGAGCCCTTGGCGAAGTCGGCGCCCGAGACGAGGGCGGAGACATAGCTGACGATCTCGTGCCCGTCGGCCGAGCCGTCCGCGTCGACCATCACGATGATGTCGCCGGTGCACGCCTCGAATCCGGTGATCAGGGCGTCGCCCTTGCCCTTGCCGAGCTGCCGGACGACCTTGACGTCCGGCCACAGCTCCCGTGCCACGGACACCGTGTCGTCGGTGGAATTGCCGTCCACGAGCACTACTTCGTGGATCCAGTCGGGCAGCGTCTTGAAGACGTAGGGAAGATTCTCCGCTTCGTTCATCGCGGGAATCACGACACTCACCGGCGGTGTGATCGCCAAGTGCGTGGATATCGGCCGGTAGTTACCCGACGGCTTCGGCTTGTCTAACGGATCTTGGCCCGGCTCGGCCGGGCGCACAAAAGAACTCATGAGTCTGATCCCTCTCGTCCGGTGGACCGCCCACCCCCGGGCGGTCCGGCTATGTATCCGGTTCGAAAGGGGGGTTCTCACTTGCGCATGACGAAATAGATCTCCGAGCATGCCGAGTGAGCTGGCATCGCGCGGGACGTGACCCGGCACAGATTCGGTCGCCGAGCACGGCACCCCCCTACCGCGCCCCGCGCCGGAACCACCGCGATCTTGAGCCCTCCCCTAGATCGCATTGCGTGATGGTCCGATGCGGGTGGATGTACGACGGTATTGATGATTGAGACCTTATGGCAAGACCTGGAACGTGGTCTCACGCTTTTGATGATTTGGCCTGTCTTGGCGGGCACAAATGGAGTGCCCTGTTCCTGCCTGAAGGCCTTTACTCCTTCTTTCTTGATCGGAATTTCCCCAGCTGTTTCAGCAGCTTGTCGGCCGGTTCAAAGAATTCCGGCCTCGACAAGACGGTGTTGCGCAGCGCCCTGACCGGAGCGCGCCGCGCCCGGTGGCCGATCGCTGCCGGATGGCGCAGAGCCACCCACCCCTCGGACACGGTGAGTTCGCGCGTCTTGAGGGAGTCCTTGTACTGCTTCTGGCCCCGCCCGAGATCGAGATATGCGATGCCGTCGGCGGCGGCCGCCTCGGCCATGCGCAGATGCAGGATCAGGCCGGGCGAGTACTTGGCGTACGCCGGGTCGTAGGCCGGGAACCACTGGGCGAAGACCCGCTCGGAGCGCAGCCCGAAGTGCGCGGCGACCGGCGCCTCGTCGACGTAGAGGACGGAGAGCTGGCCGGCGAACTGATCGGACCTGGTGTGGAAGAGCTGCCGCACGAGCTGGCTGATCCAGGCCTGCGCGAAGCGGTCGCTGCGGCCGGTCCTGCGGTACTGGGCCGACTTCCACTCCATCAGGGTGTGCAGGACCGCCGGGTCGCGCTCGTCGTGTTCGTAGCGCACGGTGCGGTGGTCGCGTCCCAGCTTGCGGTCCTTGGCGAGCGTCGTGCGGGTGAACTTCGGCGACTTCGCCCTGAGTCGGGCGAGATATGCCTCGTAGCCCTGGTCGATGTCCATGACGGGGGATGCGAAGGAGCCGGAGGCGCTCGCCTCGAACGGCCCCTGCCCGCCGACCAGATGATCGAACTCGTACATCGCGAGCCCGCAGGCCCGCAACAGTTCCCGGGCGTCCCAGGTGAAGCCGGGCCGGTGCACCAGGCCCTGGCAGTCGGAGACGCCGAGGCCGATGGCCCGGCCGACGCCGGTGATGGATCTCTGGAACGGGAAGAACGCCGCGGGCTCACCGGCTTCACGGACGACCGCGATCCGCACCCCGCGCCGCCAGTGGCCCACCGCGAGGGTGAACTCCGGGGAGAGGAACGGATTGGCCAGCTCGGGCGAGCCGTTGAGGTGGGCCTTGGACTGCAGTGCCGTCCAGGCCACCCGGTCGGCGGCGGTGAGTTCTCCGGGGCGGTGCACGGTGATGTCCACGTCAGGAGGTCCGCCTTCTCGGGGTACGGCCGCGCAGGCGTCGTACCAGTGCCAGCAGGAAGATGAGCGAGCCGATCACGGTGACGGCCGCGACCCCGCCGCGCACCGACCACATGTGCAGGGCCAGCATGGCCTGGGCCACCAACAGGTTGACCGCGACGGCCCCGGAAACGGAAGCCACGATCCGGCCCCATGGTTCAAGTCCGCGCAGCGCGGCGCCGATTGCTCCCCCCGGTGCCGCGAGCAGGAAGAAGAGCGTGAAGGGTCCGCGCAGCGGTGAGTCGATGTCCGTGAGCGCGAGCATCGCGCCGACGGCGCCGACCGCCACAGCCATGCCCCCGAGCAACGCAAGCAGGTCCCCGTGACGGCTCGGGCGCTGCTGTGCGCCCGGCCCGGTGTCTGATGACGGTGCCTTGATCCCGATGGTCTGCATTGGCGACTTTGCCCCCCGAAGCGCCGGATGCCGGGCTTCAATGTCGCGCAGTCCGTGGCGGCGCGTCAAGATGCGGAGGGAGTGTGGAGATGCTCGATGACGCCCCCTGAATCAGAGGGGAACTCCCTTGGTGCGCAAGGGAATTGCGGGCGAACTTGTTGACATGAACACTACCGACGACGGGTGGGAGGTGCTACCACAGTCGTGGCAGAAATCCTGCTAAGGGAGGTTCCATGAGATTGTCCCGAATCACGGCAAACATGTCCTCACTCCTCCTCGCCGTCGCCTTCGCCCTCACCGGGGCCACAGCGGCTCAAGCAGACCAGCAGACCGGCCAACAGGCCGCGGCCACCGGCTATGTGGCCCTCGGCGACTCCTACTCGTCCGGTGTCGGAGCCGGCGGATACGACAGCGGAAGCGGCGACTGCAAGCGCACTCCGCGCGCGTACCCCGCGCTGTGGGCCGCCGCCAACTCACCCTCCAGCTTCGACTTCACGGCTTGTTCCGGTGCCCGTACGGGTGACGTCGTGGCCAACCAGCTCGGCCCGCTCGGCTCCGGAACGGGCCTCGTCAGCGTCTCCGTCGGGGGCAACGACGCCGGGTTCGCCGACGTCATGACGACCTGTGTGCTCCAGTCCGAGAGCAGCTGCCTGGCGCGCATCGCCACGGCGCGTACGTACGTCGAGAACACGCTCCCCGGCAAGCTCGACCAGGTCTACTCGGCGATCAGCGGCAGGGCGCCCGCGGCCCAGGTCGTCGTCATGGGCTACCCGCGCTTCTACAAGCTCGGCGGCAGCTGCCTCGCCGGTCTCTCCGAGACGGAGCGCGCCGCCATCAACGACGCAGCCAACCTCCTCAACTCCACGACCGCCAAGCGGGCCGCCGACCACGGCTTCACCTTCGGCGATGTGACCAGCACCTTCACCGGGCACGAGATCTGCTCCGGCGACGCGTGGCTGCACAGCGTGAAGTGGACCAACATCGGCGAGTCCTACCACCCCACGTCCGCCGGTCAGAGCGGCGGCTACCTTCCCGTGTTCAGGGCGGCGGCCTCCTAACGGGCCGAGTTCGACGCGTAGTTCGACGCATCATTCGACGTGAAGTCCGATGTGTAGGGGGAGGCTCCGTCCGTCGGGGTCTCCTTCTCGCATGTCACCGAGTACGCAACGGAGTTGGAGGTCGCCTCCACC
The DNA here is from genome assembly GCF_040686095.1 of Streptomyces sp. NPDC086554. Lineage (NCBI taxonomy): Bacteria > Bacillati > Actinomycetota > Actinomycetes > Kitasatosporales > Streptomycetaceae > Streptomyces > Streptomyces sp. NPDC086554. The sequence continues at coordinate 54,162 of NZ_JBFBJK010000023.1, read as the reverse complement.
GGGCTGCGCACCTCCACACTGATCTCGTTCTGATACGTCTCGCCGGGCTCCGCCGCCACGGTCTCCGTGTGGTGCACCTGCTTGCTCTTGCCCCCGCCGGACGCGAACGTGAGCGTCTTCCAGCCGGGATCGCTCGGCTCGCCGGACTTCGTGACCCAGCGGTAGTCGACGGAGACCGGAACCCGGCCCACCGTGAATGTCGCCGTGAAGGACGGGGCCTGACCGGCCGGCACCGGGCAGACGCCGCTGTACTCCGTGCGCACCCCGGAGACGGTCACCTTGACGGACTGCGGCGGGGGAGTGGTCGTGCCGCCGTTGCCGCCGCCGTCCGTGGAGCCGCCGCCGGTCGAACCGCCGTCATTGCCCCCGCTCCCGCCGTTCGTGGAACCGCCGTCGGAACCTCCTGTCGTACTGCTGCCGCCGTTCTTTCCACCGCCGGAACCGCTGCCCCCGCTCCCGCCGGTGTCACCGCCGCCGTTGCCTCCCCCGGTCGAGCCGCCGCTGCTTCCGCCACCTCCGTCATCCCGGTTGACCAGGGCGTACGTGAGTCCGCCGAGGGCCAGCGCGAGAGCTGCAAGGCCGGCCGTGAGGACGAGGACGGAGCGGCGCGAGCGGCTGGGCGTGGTCGTGGTGGTCCCGCCGCCGTAGGTGACCGGTGGCGGCTCCGGCTGGGCCGGTGGTGGCGGCTGCGGCGCCTGTTGCTGCTGCTGTTGCTGTGAGGTGACCGTGGGCAGGTACGGAACGGCGGGTTCCGTGCGCGGGGCGCCGCCTGCCGCGACGAGCCGCAGATCGCGCTCGGCGTCGGCCCCGGAGATCCGCTCGGCGGGATCCTTCCGCAACAGCCCTTCGAGTACGGGCGTCAGCGCTCCCGCGTTACGAGGTGGCGGCAACGCCTCGTCCACCACCGCACGCAACGTGCTGAGCGGAGTGTCCTGCCGGAACGGCGAACTGCCCTCGACGGCTGCGTAGAGCAGCACGCCCAGGGACCACAGATCGGACTCGGGGCCCGGCCGCTGCCCCAACGCCCGCTCCGGGGCGAGGAATTCGGGCGACCCGATGACTTCCCCCGTCATGGTGAGAGCCGAACTTCCCTCCACCATGGCGATCCCGAAATCCGTGAGGACGACCCGCCCGTCATTGCCGATCAGTACGTTGCCGGGCTTCACGTCACGGTGCAGGACCCCCGCGTCGTGCGCGGCGCGCAGGGCGGCGAGCACCTCCGCGCCGATGTGCGCGGCGCGCTGTGGCGGCATCGGCCCTTCCGTGTCGAGCACATCGGACAGCGAGAGCCCCCGCACGATCTCCATGACGATCCACGGGCGCCCGTCCTGGCTCGCCACGTCGTAGACCGTCACCACGTTGCGGTGCGGGATGCGGGCGGCGGCCCAGGCCTCGCGCTCCAGGCGGGCGTAGAGCCGGTCGACCTCACTGGCCGGTAGCCCCGCCGGGGCGCGCACCTCCTTGACCGCGACCTCGCGGCCGAGGACCTCGTCACGGGCGCGCCAGACCGTGCCCATGCCGCCCTCGCCCAAGGGGGCCAGAAGGCGGTAGCGCCCCGCGATCACACGCTCGTCGTCGCTCACGGGCGTCCCCCATCGGCAGCCGTGCGATTCTCCACAAAACTACCTCAACCGAGCGCTGTTGCCGCCCCCTTGAACACCAATCCGCACCCGAGGGCGACCACGACACAGGCGGAGCCGACGGGCAGGAACCGGTGTGTGGCGCGGTGCAGCCGGCGGGGCATGCGAAGCCGCCGTCCGGCGGCGGAGCCGACCCGCACCACGAGGAACCCGGCGGCGGTCAGCGTCACGGCGAGCCCCATCCCGTACGCGAGCACGAGCAGCAGCCCGAACCAGGCCTCGCCGAGTGCGGCGGCGCCGACGAGCACGACGACGGCGGACGGGCTGGGCACGAGGCCACCGGCGAAGCCGAGGAAGAGGGCGCCGCGGAGCCGGGGTGGCGCTTCGTGGTTGTGCTGATGGCCGTGCTGATGGCTGTGCCCGTGCTGCTTATGGCGACGCCACGCCCTCCGCAGGAGCAGGGCCCCCGCACCGGTCACCAGCACACCGCTTGCGATGCCGAGCCAGGCGATGACGGAGGGCGCCGCCGCGGAGCCGCCCGCGACGAGCAGCCCGAGGGCCGCCACTCCGAGGGTGTGCGTGACGGTGACCGACGCGGCGAGCGGGAGGACGTCCCGCAGCGATGCACGGCCGCGGGCCGCGGCGGTCGCGGCCATCAGCGTCTTGCCGTGCCCCGGCGCGATGGCGTGCAGGGCGCCGAGCAACAGGGCGATGGCCAGGGCGAGTACGGCGAATCCGATGCTGAGGTCGTGCCGGGCGACCAGCCCGGTGAGGGCCTGTGCCCAGCGGTCGGCGCCGCGGGGCAGCGGGGTCGTGGCGGGGGCCTCGGCGCGGGGCTGCTCGGCGAGGGCGGGGCCGCCGGGGGTGATGCGCAGCGCCGCCGATGTGTCGCTCGGGGGCGAGGAGAGGAGCCGCTCCGGGTAGCGGGTGAGCCGCCGAGAGACGGACGCCTTCGGTACGTCGGCGTCCTTGACGGTCATGCGATCGCCTTGGGCGGTGATCTCCCGCCAGCCGGGGCCGGGTTGGCCCGCGGCATCGAAGCGGAGGGTGAGCTCGGTGCCCCGGGGGAGCGGGGCACCGAGCTCACACCGCACGCGCAACGTGCGCAGGCCCGCCTGGCCGTCGCGCGCGGTGGCGCCGGCGCGCGCCACGCGGAGGGGTACGTTCTTGCCGCCTGCCCGCAGATGGCTGCCCCGAGCGGCTTTCCCGCAGCGCTCCTCTGCCCAGCGGGCCATGCCGGTCTCCTTGATGCGGGGCATGGCCTGCGTGGCCGGAATCTCGGCAAGGTCTTCCACATGGTCGACGGTGACGCGCCCCGGGGCGACGACGATCCCGTCGTACCGATTGACGGTGAAGTTCCCCAGGGGGTGGGCCGCGGCCTGCCCCGCGGGCAACAGAGCGAGGAGAGCTGCGCCGCCGAGGACCCCGAGGCCGGCGAGCCGCCGCTTCACCGTGCACCCCGCATCCCCGGGCGACCGAACAAGCCTTTCCCACCCACCCGCCCGAATCCCCGCAGCGCGTCACCCCCGGCCAGCTCCCGCGCCTCCGTCGGGGAGAAGCCCACCCGCCCGAAACCCCGCAGCGCGTCGCCCCCGGCCAGCTCCCGCGCCTCCTGTGCCCCCGTCGGGGAGAAGCCCGGGTTGAGGTCCAGCGCCGAAGACGCCCAGCGGCGGCCCGCCCCGCTCGATCCCGTTGCCGTCTCGATCGCGGCCCGGTGGTACATGAAGGACGCCTCCCGGAATCCGGTGTCGGTTGCCATGCGGGCGTAGGGGAGTGCCTCATCGGAGCGGCCGTTGAGGTGGAGGGTCCAGGCCAGGGCGTCCGCCGTGTGGAGCGTGTGGCGGCGTTTCCACTCCGCCTGCGCCGCCCGCAGCGCACCCCGCCGGTCCCCGTGGTCCGCCAGGGCCACCGCCGCGTCGAGATCCGCGTTCACGCCGTTGGCCCGCGCCAGCGACACCCCGGCGGAGAGCAACGCGTACTGCCGGCGCGCCTTCGCCCGCTCGCCCCGCGCCTCGTACAGCTCGCCGAGGGCCAGCAGCGGCCCCGGCAACGGAGCCTGGGCGACCACCTCCCGCAATGCTCGTATCGCCCGCCCGGTCTCCCCACGCCCGGCCCACGCCCGAGCCCGGCACTCCAGCGCCGGCAGGTAGGAGGCGTCGGCCCGCAGCGCCCTGCCGCACTGGCGCAGCGCCTCGCCGTACTGGCCCTGGCGCCAGGCGAGTTGGCCCAGAGCCGTGGCGACGTAGGCCACGTCGCCGGGAGCGGAGGCCGAGACCGAGCCGACCGCCCGCGAGAGCGCCCGCCGGGCCCCCGCGACATCCCCTCGCAGCTCGCGCACGTACGCGTACCGGGTGAAGACGGGAACGCCGGGCCGCCGGGCGTCCGCCTCGTCGGCGGCCCGCGCCGCCGCGCGGTAGCGGCCGAGCTCGACCAGGGCGTCGATCCGTGAGGCCAACGCGCCTTCGTTGTAAGGGTTTTCGGCGAGCGCGGACTCCGCGTGCCGCAGGGCGCCCTTGAAGTCGTGCCGGGCGGCGGCAAGCGCCGCACGTCCGGCGAGTGCCGCGTCGTTGCGGGGCCGGAGCTCCAGGGACCGGTCAAGCGCGCGGTCCGCCTCGCGGTAGCGCGAGGGATCGCCTCGGGTGCGGGCCTGCTCGACGTAGGCGGTGCCCAGCGTCGCCCACGAGCCGAAGTCCCGTGGCTGGGCCCGCAGATGGGACTGCAGCGCCGCCACGCCACGGTCCAGATCGCCGCCCCGGAGCCCGTCGAGAGAGGCGCCCGGCGCGGCGACGGCCGGCGGCGGCCGGTCCCGGCCGTCGTCACCGCCGCCGGCGACGACGGCACCGCCGGTGATCGCGAGCGCCAGCGCGACGGCGGCGACGACGGACCGCCCGGCAGGACGTGGCAGAGCCATGGCAGCACGCCTTTCATCAGAGGAATGAGCAAGAGGATTGAGCAGGGAGAAGAAGGCGCGGCCCGCAGGGGGGATGAAATGCGGGCCGCGCCGGCTCGGAAGGGAATTGCCCCGCGGGGGGCTCTCGCTGCGGGACGGTGCCCCCGCCGCCCGCAGAGGGCTCACCCCCGCGGGGCTCACCCCCGGGGAAACGGCCTCACCCCGAGGTACCGGGCGCGCCCCGCCTGCGCCACCAGAGGAGCCCGAGGCCGACGAGCAGCACCCCGGCCGTCCCCGCGGCTCCGGAGGCGATCAGCACGGCATCGGTGTCGTCACCGTCGCCGGACCCCGGACGCCCGGGCACGGCACCGCCGCTCAGCGCGTCACGTGCCGAGCTGTCACCGGAACCGCCGCCCTTGGCCAGCGGCCCACGGGACCCGGACGTGGGCAGTGCCACGTACGGGAAGGCGCCGCCGAACTTCCGCTCGTTGGCGTCCACCGCGTCGCCCAAGTCGTTCTTGTTGCCGACGAGTTCGCCCTCGACGACCTGCAACTCGATGTCGATGACGTCATCGGCGAGCCGCCGCCCGTTGGGGAACCCGGCGTTGTCTCCGTCGAGCACACCGAGCCGCTTCGGATCGGCGGCGGGCTTGATCGACGTGTTGAGCCGCAGCGCCTCGGCCGGCCGCACACCCGGCGGCTGGTTGAGGTCCTTCACGCCGGTCAGGAAGACCGACACGAGGTCGTTGCGCGGCTCCGCCGGAGCCTTCAGGCCGTAGATCTTCTGCAGGACCTTGGGCAGTTCGGGGTTGGTGACGTACTTGAGGAACTGCTTGTCGTCCCAGGGCGAGGACGCGTTGAACTTGTCCTTGTCCTTCCTCGGCACGACGACCTCGTTCACCAGCGGGTTGCCCATCCGCGAGACCTGCGTCCACTTGCCGCTCGCGTTCTTGCGCTGGGTCGTCGACCAGACGCCGACGACGGGCTGCTTCTCCGACTGCCGGAGCTCCGCGGTCGGCACCTGAAGGGCGATGGTGTTCACGTTGTAGCCCTTGAGCGTGTCCCGCCCGACCTCGGAGAGATTGCCCCCGTACGCCATGTCGAAGACCCGGAGGTCCGCGAAGAACGGGTCGTCGGCCTGCCCGGCGAACGTCGAACCGCCGCCCTTGATGTCGCGCACGGCCTGCTCGCGCAGCTTCTTGTAGTTCGGCATCGACGCCTTGCCGACGTGCGAGGGCGCCGCGGGCACATCGTCGGCTAGCTTCGTCGTCGAGGTGACCTTCTGGTCCTTGAGCCTGATCAGGTCGAGGTCGTAGGTCTGCGTGACGTTCAGATCGGGGTCGTCGAGGCTCGTCACGGGACCGGTGTTGTAGAGGAACGTGTCACCGCTCCTGGTCTGTGTGTCGAACGTCCACCGGTACAGCAGATCGCCCTGCGCGTCCCCGTCGCTGTCCACGTGGACGTCGTACTGCGCGTCGTCGGCGAACGGATAGAAGGTGGGACCGCCCGCGGGCTCCTCGAAGGGCAGCCAGTTCGCCACGATCGTCGTCGTGTCGGGCCGGTCGGGGCTGACGAACGCGTACACGTCCGTGTTGTCGTACTGAGGCTGCCCCGAGATCAGCGGGGCCTCCCGGTGGCTGGCGGCGTCGGCCGCCCCCGGTTCGAGTGCGGTCACGCCGGCGGCTGCGAGCCCCCCGGCGGCCAGCGCGCCACAGACAAGCGCGGCGAGGCCGCGCCTGTCGCGCCGCCCCGTTCGGCTCCTGGCGATAGCTGTCATCGCGTCCGTCCTTACGTTCCTTCGCGCGACCCGGCGCGCGGTGCGCGGGAGCCGCCTGACGAACGCCATTCGGGGCGAAGGGCCCGGCGGATTGGCCTCTTTCCCCATCCGGTCCCAACTCTCGCCGCGAAGACCGGGCGACCGGACAATGAGCCCCGCGCACAAGGGGCCGGGAAAAGGGGGACGCCGCATGGACGCCGACGAGCTGCTCCCGCTGGTCGCCCGCGGCGACCAGCAGGCGTTCGAGAAGCTGTACGGCCTGGTGTCAGGGCCGGTGTACGGAATGGTGCGCAGGGTGCTGCGGGATCCGGCGCAGTCCGAGGAAGTGGTCCAGGAGGTGCTGCTCGAACTGTGGCGCACGGCGGCCCGCTTCGACCCCGCACGCGGCAGCGCCCTCGCCTGGATCCTCACCCTCGCCCACCGCAGGGCGGTGGACCGGGTGCGCAGCGCCCGCGCGGCGAGCGACCGCGAACAGCGCGTCGCCGGGCGGGCCGAAGGCCCCGCCTTCGACCACGTGGCCGAGGAGGTCGAGGGCACCTTGGAGCGCGAATGGGTGCGCCGCTGCCTGCGGCGTCTGACGGACCTGCAGCGCCAGGCCGTGACGCTCGCCTATTACGACGGCTACACCTACCGCGAGGTGGCCCGGCGGCTCTCCGTCCCGCTCGGCACCGTCAAGACGCGGATGCGGGACGGGCTGCTGCGGCTGCGCGACTGCCTGGGCGCCGCCACGGGAGGTGCGACATGAGGTGGCCCGGTGGCCTGCGGCGGCAGCCGGGGGGACGCACCGCGTGGCTGCCGCGCAGGCCCGTGCACTCCCTGGCCGTCCCCTATGCCCTGGACGCCATCGAACCCCGCGAACTGCGCCGCTTCGAGCGGCACCTGGCCCGCTGCGGCCGCTGCCGTGAGGAGACCAGGCAGCTGACCGAGGACGCCGTGCGCCTCGCGGGCGCGGCCGCTGCCCCGCCGCCGCCCGCCCTGCGCGAGCGAGTCATGACCGCCGTACGTACGACGGAGCAGGAGCCGCGGCCGCAGGCGCCCGCCGCGACGGGCGCGCCCCCACGTACGCGCGCGCTTCTGATGCCGGTCGCAGCCGCCGCGCTCGCCCTTGTCGCCTGCGCGGTCCTCGCGGTCCAGCTCGACAGGACCGACGACAGGCTCGACCGCGAGCGGGCCGCCGCACGTGAGATCGCCCACGTCCTGGCCGCGCCCGACGCCCGCGCCACGGGCGAGCGTGACGCACGGGGGCGCGGCATCAACGTCGTGGCGTCCGAGTCCAGGCGGCGCGCCGTGGTGACCGTCGCGGGGCTCGACGGGCCGCCACGGGGCCGTGTGCACCAACTGTGGCTGAATCGCCCCGCGTCGGAGCCCCGCTCGCTCGGCTTGCTCGACGGCGAAACGCCCGTGCTCGTCGGCGGGCTGAGTGCTCCCGATTCCTCACTCGCTGTCACCATCGAGCCCGATGGGGGCTCAGATCGGCCCACTTCTGCCCCTCTTGTCCAACTCGCCCTGGAATCAGTTGTATTCGGAGAGTAACCGTCAACCTCCTTGTGCAGAAGGTGAATCCTGCGACCGGGATACACGAGTGTCATGGCGGGGCGATAGGGTTAACCTGCCCTGGGCCGGGTGCCCTCGTACGGGTGGGGAGTGACATGGAACAGATAACGGTGCGCAGCAGGGCGCGTGTCCCTGCGATCACTTGCGGGAGCAGCGCGACCAGCTCTCGTCTCGACCGCCATCTCGCGGTGCTGGGCGGCCCTGCCGTTCCGCAGCGCGAGTCGCACGAGGCGACGTTGCTGATGCGTGAGCTGACCTCGCGGGGTTCCGCGCACGACCGCAGCGCGCGCGGTGCGCGTGTGCGGCGGGTCTCCCTTTTTGCTCCGCTGCGCAGGTTGCGGCGGTCGCTTTTCGGGGGTCGTTGACCACGGGGTGGTCGGGGGCTTTTCCCGCCGCTTCGCGGCGGATCTGTCCCGCCCACCCACCCGATCGCCCCGCATCCATCACCCAGCACGACCCTTGCTCAACTCCCGTGTCATGCGCACCTGTTGACGCCGCAACGATTCAGTCGCACTGTTGCTGATCGATTGGCCGATACACCCAACCTCACCCCCGGAGGTGCGCGTGTGTGACCTGCACGATCAGCATGAGCATGAAGCACTCCCCGCGAGCGGCCCGCCGTTGAGTCGGCGCCGCATCATGCAACTGCTCGGCGCGGCCGGTGTGACCGGCGCCGTCATGGCCGCCGAAGCCGACCCGGCGATGGCCGCGAGCGCCGACGAAAGCCCCGCCGCCTACGAAGCACCCGAGAACCTCGCGGCCGACACCCCCGCCAAGCGCTCCGCGCTCGACTGGATCACTTCCCACGACGACCGGATCACCGGTCTGAACGCCGAGATCTGGGACAACGCCGAGCTGTCCCTGCGCGAGTGGAAGTCCTCGATCGCCGAGGCCGATTTCCTCGAACAGGCCGGTTTCGACGTGCAGTTCGGCACCGCCGGATTCCCCACCGCGTTCACGGCGACCTCCACGCACGGCAGCGGCGGCCCCGTCATCGGCTTCAGCGGCGAGTACGACGCGCTGCCCGGTCTCTCGCAGAACAAGGGCGTCGGCCACCACGACCCGCGCGAGTACGTCCACGACCCCTTCGCGCCCAGCTACGGCCCCGGCCACGGCTGCGGACACAGCGCGCTCGGCACGGCGGCGGCAGCCGCGGCGGCCGCCGTCGCCCAGGCCGCGAAGCGGCACAAGCTGCCCGTGACCGTGAAGTTCTTCGGCTCCACCGCAGAGGAGACGCTGATCGGCAAGACGTACGCCGTCAGCAAGGGGGTGTACGACGGCCTCGACGCGTTCCTCGACTGGCACCCCTCGACGGCCAACGCGACCGGCTGGGGCACCACCACCGCGATGACCGCCGTCACCTTCACCTTCCTCGGCGTGGCAGGGCACGGCGGCACCCCGCTGGGCAACAAGTCCGCGCTCGACGCCGCCGTGATGATGGCGACGATGTCGGAGTTCCTGCGCGAGGAGAACCTCGCGCCGAGCGGCCGCCTGCACTGGGTGATCAACAACGGCGGTGACATCCCCAACGTCACCCCGGAGATCGCGGAGATCAGCTACTACGTGCGTGAGGGAAGCCCGGCCCGCGTCCAGGTGCTCCTGGACAAGGTGATCGCCGTCTCCGAGGCGGCCGCGAAGGCGTCCCGGACCTCGGTCCGCCACCGCATCACATCCGCCTGCTGGAACCAGCTCCCCGCCAAATCCTTCGCCGAGCTCCTGCACGCGAACATGAAGGAGATCGGCCCGCCCCAATTCACCGACGAGGCACAAGAGTTGGCGAAGGAGCTGCAGAAGTCCCTCGGTCTTCCGGAGCGGGGCATGCACGACAAGATCGGTGAACTCACCCCGCCCAACCCGGTGTTCATGGGCGGTGGCTCGACGGATGTCGCGGACATCAGCTGGAACGTGCCCACCGTCTCGATGGGGGCCGCGCTCGCCCCCATCGGCACCAAGATGCACACCTGGTCCACCGCGGCCTGCGCGGCAGCGGCTCCCGGCCAGGCGGCGGTGATGGCCGCCGCCAAGTACCTGGCGGCGACGGCGGTCGACCTGCTCACCCAGCCCGAACGCCTCAAGGCGGTCAAGCACGAGTTCAAGGAGCGTACGAAGGGCGTCAGTTGGAAGACCGCGCTCCCGGACGGCTATGAGCCGCCGATGTACGAACCCCCCGCGTGGTTCCTGAAGAAGACGGGCCAGAAGTGGCCGCCGCCGAACATCACCTGGCCGCCGAAGCGCGTGGTGTCCCAGGAGAAGTTCTCCTCGCTGGGGCCGGAGCTCGAACCCCAGAAGTAGCGTGCGCCGAAGGAGAGTTCGGCCGTCCGCTCACCGTCCACCGCGCGCGTACCGGCGGACGGCGAGCGGCACGCACAGCGCGAGCAGCACCGTGCACCACAGGACCGAACCGGCCACGGGATGAGTCACCGGCCAGGCGGCGTCCGTCGGCACGGGCGCGTTGCCGAACAGGTCCCGCACCGCCGTCGCCACCGCGCTGATCGGGTTCCACTCGGCGACGGTGCGCAGCCATCCGGGGAGTCCGTCGGTGGGGATGTACGCGTTCGAGAGCAGCGGCAGCATGAAGGTCGCGCTGCCCAGCTGTCCCGCAGCCTCCTCGCTCTGCGACGCGAGCCCGAGCAGGATGCCGATCCAGGTCGTCGTGAACCGGAAGAGCAGCAACAGGCCGAAGGCGCCCAGGGCTTGAGCCGCGCCGCCCTCGATCCGCCACCCCATCGCGAGCCCGACCAGCATCAGCGGCACAAGCCCCACGGCGGTGGTCAGCAGATCGGCGACGGCCTGCCCGAGCGGCACCGCCGAGCGGCTCATCGGCATCGTACGGAAGCGGTCCATCACGCCGCGGTGCGAGTCCTGGGCGGCGGTGAACATGCCGGTCATGATCCCGTTCGCGGCGGTCGCGACGAGCATCCCCGGCACGAGGAAGGCACGGTAGTCGGAGCCGGGCATGGCGAGGGCGCTGCCGAAGACGTACCCGAAGAAGAGCAGAAAGACGATGGGCATCGTCTGGGTCATGACCAGAATGGCGGGCGCGCGCTTGATGCGCTGCAGATGCCGGCTGAGGACGGCGGTGCCGTCATAGAGAATGGCGCTCACAGGAAATCCTTCCGGTCGATCGGTTGAACCACCCACCCAGGTCCCGTACGGCGGGGCATTCGGGCGGCACCCACCCCGGTTCCGCCTGCGAGGCAGTCGCGGGGTAATCGGGCGGCACCCACCCCGGTCCAGCCTGCGGGTAGTCGCGGGGCATCCGGGCGGCACCCACCCCGGTCCCGCCTGCGAGGCAGTCGCGGGGTAATCGGGTGGGTGGGCGGGAAAATTCCGCCGCGAAGCGGCGGTCTAGGAAACGCGGGAGACGAGCCGCAAGAAGACCTCGTCCAACGTCGGCGCCCGCAACGTCACGTCGACAACCGGCACCCCCGCAAAGTCCAACTCCCGGACGAGGACAGGCAAGGTGACGGAGGGATCCAGCACAACGGCCCCGGCGGTCAGCCGCCCCGCGTCGAGGACCGGCTCGGCCCCGGTCAACTGATCCAGCACGACCGCGGCCGCAGGCACCGCGGCCTCCTCCGCGACAACAACCTCCGCGTAACTCCCGATCTGCGCCTTCAACGCCGCGGGCGTACCGCGCTGCGCCACCCGCCCCCCGTCGATCAGCACGACCTCGTCGGCGAGCTGATCGGCCTCCTCCAGATACTGCGTGGTGAGCAGCACCGTCGTCCCCTCCGCGGCCAGCTCCCGCACCGCGTCCCAGATGCCGCCCCGGCTGTGCGGATCGAGCCCGGTAGTGGGCTCGTCGAGAAACAGCACGCGGGGCCGCACGATCAGACTCGCCGCGAGGTCGAGCCGCCGCCGCATCCCGCCGGAGTACGTCCGCGCGGGCCGATCGGCGGCCTCGACGAGCCCGAAGCGCTCAAGCAGTGCGTCGCCCCGCGCCCGCGGAACCCGCAGCAGCCGCGCGAAGAGCCGCAGGTTCTCGCGCCCGGTCAGATCGCCGTCGACCGACGCGTACTGCCCGGTCACCCCGATCATGCGCCGCACGGCGGCGGCCTCCCGCACCACGTCGTGCCCCGCGACCAGGGCGGTGCCGGCGTCCGGCGACTGGAGCGTGGTCAGCACCCGTACCGCGGTCGTCTTTCCGGCTCCGTTGGGGCCGAGCAGCCCGCACACCGTGCCCTCGGGCACGGCAAGGTCGAGGCCCCGCAGGGCATGGACGTCCCCGAACCGCTTCTCCAGACCTTCACTAAGTACAGCGTACGTAGAAGTCATGGCGTCACCGTACCCCACTACGTACGCCGTACGTAACTAACATGGGGAGCGAGGTGATGATCAATGGCGGGCCGAGCGGCCGAACCGGAAGTGATCTGGGCGCGCCCCGAGCGTGCGGGCCGTGGCCCGAAGCCCGCGTACAGCAGGGCGGACATCGCCGCGGCGGCGGTCCGCATCGCCGACGCGGACGGCATCGACGCGGTCTCCATGCGCAAGGTGGCAGGCGAACTGGGCTGCGGCACCATGTCGCTCTACAACTACGTGCCGCGCAAGGAGGACCTGTACGAGCTGATGGTCGACGCGGTCAGCGGCGAGTATGTGCTGCCCGCGGGGCCGCCGGGCGGCGACTGGCGTACGGAGATGATGGCGCTCGGCCGCCAGGCGCGCGAGATCATGCACCGCCACCCCTGGCTGGCGCGGATCATGTCGACGCTCTACGGCTACAGCCCGAACGCCCTGCGCTTCCTCGAACACTGCCTGGGTGCCCTGGAAGGGCTCGACGCCCCCTACGGCACCAAGATGGAGCTGATCGGGATGCTCAACGGCTCCGTCATGACGTACGTGGCCAATGAGTTCGCCCTGGCGGAACGCGCGCGGGCGCTGCCGTGGTCGGAGGAGCAGGAGCAGGCCGTGCGGTTCGCGTATCTCGCGGGGCAGGTCGGCAGCGGTGCGTATCCGCGGCTCGCCGCCATGCTCACCGAGGGCCCTCCGCCGGGGGACGCGGACGACGTCTTCGAGCGGATGCTGAACCGCCTCTTCGACTCCTTCTCCTGAGCGGACCCCGCCACGGCCGCTACGCCGTCGGCTCCTCCTGCTCCTCCCGGAACTCGAGCCGGGCCAGCTCGCCGCGCGACGCCACGCCCAGCTTCGGATAGGCGTTGTACAGGTGGTAGCCCACCGTGCGCGGCGACAGGAAGAGCCGGGCGCCGATGTCCCGGTTGGTCATGCCGGTCGCCGCGAGCCGCACGACCTGGCGCTCCTGCGGGGTGAGCCGCTCGACGGGGGCACGGTCATCGGTGTGCCGTGCCCGGCTCTCGCCGGTGGCGCGCAGCGGGGTGCGGGCCTCGCTGCGGCGGCCCGCGCGCCGCAGCCACTCCCCGAAGAGCAGCTCCGTGCGGGCCCGTTCCTCAGATCAGCGCGAACTGGCCCCCCGGGCCCTCCTCGTGGTGGTCAAGGACGGATGCCGGGCGGCGGGCCGCGGCCGGTATGGGCAGGACGCCCGCCTTGTGCAGCTCATCGGTGGTGACCGCCGACGAGTCGGCAAGGGAGCTGATCAACTCCAGCTTCAGGGGCTCCAGTTCATGAAGCAAGGCCAGCACGGTGATGAGTTCCAGGAGCTCGGACGTCCACGCCTGCGGCCACGTCGCGGGGCGGATCGCCTCCAGCGTGCCGGGCTCGGCGGGCTCCGTGCGGCGGTTGAACCACAGGTCGAGGACCCGGACACCGCTCACCTCGAACTCCCACGCCTCGCGCGGCACCGGCGAGATGCGGCCCTCGTCCAGGCACAGCGCCTCTTCGTCGGCGTCGTAGGACAGTACCGAGGGGCGGGTGGGCAGCGGCGCCCGTACGTAGGGCCTGCGTCCCCCGGGGAGCTTCGGCCGGGCCCCGTCGCCGCGTGCCCGCAGCCGCAGGACGCGGCGGCCGAGCTCCGTGCCCCGCGCCCACACCCCGGCGTCGGAGGTCAGCGGCACCCGGCACCCGGCGGCCGTCGCGTCGGCCACCGCAAGGGTCCAGGCGAGGAGCTCCCCGGCGTCGACGTCATGCCCGAGCGTCTCGGAGAGATGCCCGAGCAGACCGGGCGCCACATTGGGCTCAAGCCCTCCGGGGCGGCGGAACAGCGGACGGATCCTGCCCGGGCGCCCGGCGGGGGAGCGGCCGTCGGGCAGCACGGCCGACGCGAGCACGGCGGGCCCCGCGGAACCGGCGACGTGCCCCTGCTCCACCAGGAACACCTGGCCATCGCCCGCGACCCGCCACAACTCGGGGCGCGCGGCGTCGATGAGCCGGTGGTCCGGGATCAGCCACTGCTCGTCGAAGGGGCCGTGCAGGACGCGCACCGGCTCGGGGCAGCGGCCCGTCTCCCCGGCCAGCGGGCCCGTTCCGGCCCGGTGGCCGGGGAGTTGGGAGACCGAGGTGTGCAGGGTGCGCGAGCGCGACGGGGCGAGCAACCGGTCACGCTCGGTGCCGTCCGCGCGTACGAATGCGTCCCAACGGGCCCTGAGGGATACGGCGTCCGGGCCCATCGGCCACCCCCGGCCGGTCCGGAGGGGCGCGACGGACCACGGCATCAGGTCGGCGAGCAGCGGCGCTTCGTCGTGCGTCACGCCCGGCATCGTACGACGTCGGGGGCGGGCGCCATCAGGTGGCGTCGAGGGTGACCGTGAAGGAGAAGCGGTCGCCGCGATAGTGGATACGGGCCACGTCGAGGGCGCGCCCGTCCTCGTCGTACGTGATGCCCGTGTAGTGCAGGATCGGGCTGAGCAGCGGCACTTGGAGGAGGCGGGCCGTCTCCGGGTCGGCGAGTGTGGCCTCGACGGTGTCGGTGATCCTGCTGATCCGGACGCCCACCACGTCGCGCAGGACCTTCGTCATGGGCCAGCGCGCCAGATCGTCGAGTTCGACCCGCTCGGCCAGCTCGGGGCGGATGAAGTTATGGGCGTGATTGGTCGGTTCGCCCGTCTTCTCGTCGCTGCGCAGGCGGTGGTACGTCATCACCTCGGCGACATCGGGAAAGTACTCGGCGAGCTCGCCGGAGACCGGAGCCGTGCCGTGCGACAGGAGTTCGGTGGTCATGCCCGACTGCTGGGCCACGATCGCGTCGACCGAGCCGAGCAGCCGGACGGGAGAACCGCGCCGGACGCTCGGCTCGATGAACGTGCCGCGCCGCCGGTGCCGGGTGATCAGGCCCTCGTCCTCCAGCTCCTTGAGGGCCTGGCGCATGGTCAGGACGCTCACGCCGTAGTGCCCCGCAAGCTGCTCCTCGGTGGGCAGCCGCAGCGGGGCGTCGGGCGTGCGGCCGAGTATCGAGGCGCGCAGGGACTGCGACACCTGGTACCACAGCGGCAGCTTGCGATTCAGGACGATCGAGTCCGGGGCGAAGGCGGTCACGGTCTCTCCGAATCAGTCCGAGTCGGTCCGGCGTCAGCGCGCGGCAGTGCGCATCGGCGTTTGTCAGCGTGCGTCAGTTTCGAAAATGGCGCTCCAGACCCTGCCATACATCGTCGTACCCGCGCTGCAGGTGGGACGCCTGAGCTGCCTGTTCCGTCGCCGTCACCGGCCAGCGTGTCTCGAACATGAAGGCAAGGCCGTCGTCGATCTTCTGCGGCTTCAGCTCGGCGGCCGACGCCTTGTCGAAGGTCTCGCGGTCGGGTCCGTGCGCCGACATCATGTTGTGCAGGGAGCCGCCGCCCGGCACGAAGCCTTCCGCCTTCGCGTCGTACGCGCCCTCGATGAGGCCCATGTACTCGCTCATCACGTTCCGGTGGAAATACGGCGGCCGGAAGGTGTTCTCGCCCACCAGCCAGCGCGGCGCGAACACGACGAAGTCGACGCCCGCGAGGCCCGGGGTGTCCGACGGCGAGGTGAGTACGGTGAAGATCGACGGGTCCGGGTGGTCGTAGCTGATCGAGCCGATCACATTGAAGCGGTGCAGGTCGTAGACGTACGGGACGTGATTGCCGTGCCAGGCGACCACGTCGAGCGGTGAGTGGTCGTAGGTCGCGCGCCACAGGTTGCCGCAGAACTTGTTCACCACCTCCACGGGCCGCTCGACATCCTCGTACGCGGCGACCGGCGCCCTGAAGTCCCGTGCGTTCGCCAGGCCGTTGGCGCCGATCGGGCCGAGGTCGGGGAGCTGGAAGGGCGCGCCGTAGTTCTCGCATACGTACCCGCGAGCGCTCGCGTCGAGCAGCTCCACGCGGAAGCGGACGCCCCGCGGGATCAACGCGACCTCACCGGGCTCCGCGTGCAGGAGCCCGAACTCGGTACGAAGGAGCAGCCCGCCCTGCTCGGGCACGACAAGCAGCTCGCCGTCCGCGTCGCTGAACACCCGGTCCGTCATGGAGGAGTTGGCGCAGTACAGGTGAATGCCCATGCCGGTGCGCTGTGTCGCGTCGCCGTTGCCGCCGAGCGTCCACAGGCCCGCGAGGAAGTCCGTGCCGGGCGCCGGCTCCGGGAGCGGGTTCCAGCGCAGCCGGTTCGGGTCGGGAGCCGCGTCGGCGAAGGGCGCCGTACGGATCGCGCCGTTGTCGACACGCGTGAACCGCGGATGCGCCGCCGAGGGGCGGATCCGGTAGAGCCAGGAGCGCCGGTTGTGCGCGCGGGGCTCGGTGAAGGCCGTGCCGCTCAGCTGCTCGGCGTAAAGACCCAGCGGTGCACGCTGGGGCGAATTACGGCCGTGCGGCAGGGCGCCGGGCACCGCCTCGGAGCTGTGTTCATTGCCGAAGCCGGAGAGATAGGCCAGCCCTTCGGCCGTCTTCCGTGCGTCGGTGGTGTGATCCCCGCTCATCATCGCTCCCTCGTCAATGATTCCTATGGGACACCGTAGGATTCCCATTTTCCTTCCGCAAGAGGGAGCGCCGAATGTGAGCGGTGCTCTACTCTCCCGGGATGCCCCACCGGAACCCGCCCAAGGAACCGAGGCCGACAGGACCCCTGCGCCGCACGCCCGTGCAGCAACGCAGTGCGGAGCGCCTGACCCGGATCCTCGACGCCTGCGCCGACCTCCTGGACGAGGTCGGCTACGAAGACCTCAGCACCCGCGCCGTCGCCCAGCGCGCGGACGTCCCGATCGGCTCCGTCTACCGCTTCTTCGGCAACAAACGGGCCATGGCCGACGCCCTGGCCCACCGCAACCTCGACCTGTACGCAGAGCGCGTCGCGGCCCGCGTCGCAGGCGTCGAGCGCGGCGACTGGCGCGGTGCCGTCGACGCCGCCTTCGACGAGTACCTCGCCATGAAGCGCACCGTCCCCGGCTTCGGCCTGGTCGACTTCGGTATTCCGTCGGCCCCCGACGCGATGCCCGACGCCAACTCCGACGTCGCCGAGCGGGTGGCCGCGCTGCTCGCCGACCACCTCGACCGCCCGCTGGACGCACGGCTGCGCCGCACCGTGCTCGTGGGGGTCGAAGCGGTCGACGCGGTCCTCCAGCTCGCGTTCCGCGTCGACCCCTCGGGCGACCCGTCCCTCATCGACGAGACGCGGACGCTGCTGCACGCGTACTTTGCGGGATCCCTGGCTGCGGCAACTCGTTGACCTGGAGTTTTGCGCTTATTGCTCGCGCGTCAACATCTTGTTAACGCTCAATTGCCCGCCCTAACGTCATCCGGACCGCCAGACCTGGTGGGAGTTCGATGGTGAACGTTAGGTAGCCCCCATGCTGACAATCCTCGGATTCGTCATGATCGCCACGTTCCTGGTGCTGATCATGATGAAGAAGATGTCGCCGATCGCGGCACTGGTGCTGATCCCCGCGCTCTTCTGCGTGTTCGTAGGAAAGGGAGCCCATCTCGGGGACTACGTCCTCGAAGGCGTCGGAAATCTGGCGCCCACGGCGGCCATGCTCATGTTCGCCATCGTGTACTTCGGCGTCATGATCGACGTCGGCCTCTTCGACCCGATCGTCCGGGCCATCCTGCGCTTCTGCAAGGCCGACCCGCTGCGCATCGTCGTCGGCACCGCGCTGCTCGCCGCGATCGTCTCCCTCGACGGCGACGGCTCGACGACCTTCATGATCACGGTCTCGGCGATGTATCCGCTCTACAAGCGCCTCAAGATGAGCCTCGTCGTCATGACGGGTGTCGCGGCCACCGCCAACGGCGTCATGAACACCCTGCCCTGGGGCGGCCCGACGGCCCGTGCCGCGACCGCGCTGAAGGTCGACGCGGCCGACATCTTCGTCCCGATGATCCCGGCACTCGCCATGGGCCTGGTCGCCGTCTTCCTCCTCTCCTACGCACTGGGTCTGCGGGAGCGCAAGCGGCTCGGCATGCTCTCGCTGGACGAGGTCCTGGAGAAGGAGACGGCGAGCGAGTCCGTCCTGGTGGGCGCCGGCAGCGGCACCGACGGCCGTACGTCGCTCACGAAGAAGACCACCGGGGGAGCGGGTTCGGGAACGGACGCCGAAGCCACCGACGACGACGCCGACGACGGCTTCCAGGGACTCGACCCGAACCGCGCCACCCTGCGCCCCAAGCTCTACTGGTTCAACGCGGGCCTCACCGTCCTGCTCCTGACCGCCATGATCATGGAGTGGCTGCCGATCCCGGTCCTGTTCCTGCTCGGCGCCGCGCTCGCCCTCACGGTCAACTTCCCGCACATGCCCGACCAGAAGGCCCGGATCGCCGCCCACGCGGAGAACGTCCTCAACGTCACCGGCATGGTCTTCGCGGCCGCCGTCTTCACCGGCGTGCTGCAGGGCACCGGCATGGTCGACAGCATGGCCAAGTGGCTCGTCGACGCGATCCCCGGCGGCATGGGCCCGCACATGGGCCTGGTGACGGGTCTCCTGTCGCTCCCGCTCACCTACTTCATGTCGAACGACGGCTTCTACTTCGGTGTCCTGCCGGTCCTCGCAGAGGCGGGCCAGGCGCACGGCGTCGGCACTCTGGAGATCGCCCGCGCCTCGATCGCGGGTCAGGCCCTGCACATGTCGAGCCCGCTGGTGCCCGCCGTGTACGTCCTGGTCGGCATGGCCAAGGTCGAGTTCGGCGACCACACCAAGTTCACCGTCAAATGGGCCGTCCTCACCTCGCTGGTGGTGCTCGGCTCCGGAATCCTCTTCGGCATCATCTGATGCCATCGACGCCGGGCCGCGCCTGGTTGCTGCGCCTCGTCATCGCCTTCAGCTTCGCGCAGGGGGCGGTGTCGATGGCGCGTCCGGCCGTCTCCTACCGGGCCCTGTCCCTGGGCGCGGACGAGCGGGCGATCGGCGTCATCGCCGGTGTGTACGCCCTGCTCCCGCTCTTCGCGGCCGTACCGCTCGGGCGGCGCACCGACCATGGCCGGTGCGCGCCGCTCCTTCCGGTGGGCGTCGTCCTGATCTCCGGCGGGTGCGCGCTCAGCGGTACGGCGGGCTCGCTCGGCGCGCTGGCCGCGTGGAGCGGTGTGATGGGCCTCGGGCACCTCTGCTTCGTCATCGGCGCGCAGTCGATCGTCGCGCGGCAGTCCGCGCCCGACGAACAGGACCGCAACTTCGGGCACTTCACGATCGGTGCGTCGCTGGGGCAGCTGATCGGGCCGGTCGCCGCGGGCTCCCTCATCGGCGGGGACATGGGCCGTACGAGCGCCATCGCGCTGCTGGTCTCGGGGGCGGTCGCGGCGGTCTCGCTCACCTCGCTGTGGCGCATCGAGCACGTCAGGCCGTCCGGCGGCCCGTCGAAGCGGGGCGACAAGGTGCCGGTGCTCGGCATCCTGCGCACCCGGGGCGTGCCCGCGGGGATCTTCATCAGCCTCGCGGTGCTTTCCGCGACCGACATCCTCACGGCATATCTGCCGGTGGTCGGCGAGCACCGGGGCATCGCGCCCGCCACGGTCGGGGTGCTGCTCTCGCTGCGGGCCGCCGCGACGATCGCCTGCAGGCTCGTCATGACGCCGCTGATCAATCTCCTTGGCCGTACGACGCTGATCGTCGTGACCTGTGCGCTGGCCGCCCTGCTGTGTGCGGGGATCGCGCTGCCGGTGCCGGTGTGGGGGCTCGGCGTGATGCTGGCGCTCCTCGGCTTCTGTCTCGGGGTCGGCCAGCCGCTGTCGATGACGACGGTCGTCCAGGCCGCCCCGGAGGGCGCCCGCTCGACCGCGCTCGCGCTGCGGCTGACCGGGAACCGTCTTGGACAGGTGGCTGCGCCCGCGGGGGCGGGGCTGATCGCCGGGGTGGCGGGGGTTGCTGCCCCGTTCGTGATGCTGGGGGGACTGCTGCTGGTGGCAGCGGGGTTGGGGATGAGGCGTGGCCCTGCGGGGCCAGAGGCTGAAACTGTCCGGCCCCGGCTGAAGAAGTCAGCCGGGGCCGGGAAAATATCAAGCCCGTCCGGCGATTGAGGACGAACTCGGCGGAGCCGGTGATCTGCGGCTACGGGACCAGCTTGAGCAGCTTGTTCGGGGAGCCGGAGCCCGGGCTTGTGACCTTGCCGGAGGTGGCTCCGCTCACCAGCGCCGACGCGACCTGCGACGGAGTCGCCGAGGTGTGGCCCGCCAGGTACACCGCCGCCGCACCGGCGACATGCGGCGTCGCCATGGACGTACCGGAAATGGTGCTGGTGGCCGTGTCGCTCGTGTTCCAGCCCGCCTTGATGTTGACGCCGGGCGCGAAGATGTCCAGGACCGAGCCGTAGTTGGACCAGCTGGCCTTGGCGTCCGTGTTGCTGGTGGCGCCGACCGTGATGGCCGCGGGGACCCGCGCGGGGGACGACGAGGAGGCGTTGACGCCCTCGTTGCCCGCCGCGACCGCGTAGCTGACGCCGTCGGCGATGGAGTTCTTCACCGCGTTGTCGAGCGAGGTGGACGCGCCGCCGCCGAGCGACATGTTGGCCACGGCGGGGGCGCCCGCCGCGTGGTTGCTCGTCACCCAGTCGATGCCCGCGATGACACCGGCGGTGGTGCCGGACCCGTTGTTGTCGAGCACGCGGACGGCCACGATCTTGGCCTTCTTGGCGACGCCGTACGTCTTGCCCGCGATGGTCGTGGCGACGTGCGTGCCGTGGCCGTTGCCGTCCTGGGCGGTGTTGTCGCCGTCCACGGCGTCGTAGCCGTTCACCGCGTGCCCGCTGATCTCGGAGTGCGTGATCCGCACGCCGGTGTCGATGACGTACGCGGTGACGCCCGAGCCGGCGGTGTCCGGGTAGGTGTAGGTGCCGGACAGCGGCAGGCTCGTCTGGTCGATGCGGTCCAGGCCCCAGGGAGCGCTGGTCTGGGTCGCGTCGGCCCGAACGGTGCGGTTCTGCTCGACGGAGGCGACCGCGGGATCGGCCGCGAGTCTTCTGGCCTCCGTCGCGCTCAGGCTCGCGGTGTAGCCGTTGAGCGCGGACTTGAAGGTCTTGTTCACCGAGCCGCCGTGCTCGGCTATCAGGTCCTTGCCCGCGTCCGATGCGGCCTTGAGGCCCGAGTTCTGCTTCAGCGTCACGATGTAGCTGCCCTTGACGGCGTCGGCAGAGCCGGCGCCGATGACGGTGCCCTCGGCGGGGGCGGCCTGGGCCGGCAGGGCGGTGACCGCACCGAACAGCGTGGCGGCGGTGGCGGTCGAGATCGCCGCGGCGATCACAGTCTTCTTGCTACGCAGCATTGCCATTACGAGGGAGTCCTCCTCATAGGCGGCGCGCGCCCAGGGTGTCGGGCGGCGCAACTGTGGGGGCGTGTGCGTGATCGCACACACAGCCGGAAGTGGTGCGTTCCACTCCCGGCGCGATCAGCAGATTGGCCGCTCTACGGGCGTAGATCAAGGGAGTTGGCGTCTTGTCATGCGTCTGTCACATGACCGAAATCGAACGCGACGGGGTCGCCGGCCGGGAGGCGGCCGCCGTGTGGCTGTCTTTCGCGGGTGGTCCCGTGGTGTCGGCGAGGGTAGGAGGCCTGCCGGGGCGGACGCCCCTGGTGTCGAAAAACTATCAGCGCTAGTTTGGTGCGCGGACGACTATCAGGAGGATGCGATGAAGGCCCACGACGGGATGTACATCGGCGGAGCCTGGCGCCCCGCCGCAGGCACGGACACGATCGCGGTCGTGAACCCGGCCGACGAGCAGGTCATCGACCGGGTGCCGGCCGGCACGGCACAGGACGTCGACGCCGCGGTGCGCGCCGCCCGCGACGCCTTCCCCGCCTGGTCCACGACACCGCCCGCCGAGCGTGCCGCGCTCATCGGGGCGCTGCGTGACCAACTGGTGGCCCGCAAGGACGAGATCGCCGAGACAGTGACGGCCGAACTCGGCGCCCCGCTCCCGTTCTCCCAGATGGTGCACGCCGGGGTGCCGATCCTGGTCGCGGGCTCGTACGCGGATCTCGCCGCGACGTACGCCTTCGAGGAGAAGATCGGCAACTCCACCGTCTACTTGGAGCCGGTCGGTGTGGTCGGCGCGATCACGCCCTGGAACTACCCCCTCCACCAGATCGTCAACAAGGTCGCCCCCGCGCTCGCCGCGGGCTGCACCGTCGTCCTCAAGCCCGCCGAGGACACCCCGCTCACCGCGCAGCTCTTCGCCGAGGCGGCGCACGAGGCGGGCATCCCCGCCGGTGTCTTCAACCTCGTCACCGGCCTCGGCCCGGTCGCGGGCCAGGCGCTCGCCGAGCACGAAGGCGTCGACCTGGTCTCCTTCACCGGCTCGACCGCCGTCGGCAAGCAGATCGGCAGGGCCGCGGGCGCCGCGGTCAAGCGCGTCGCCCTGGAACTCGGCGGCAAGTCCGCCAACGTCATCCTGCCGAGCGCGGACCTCGCCAAGGCCGTGAACGTCGGCGTCGCCAACGTCATGTCCAACTCCGGCCAGACGTGCAGCGCGTGGACCCGCATGCTGGTGGACTCCGCGCGCTACGACGAGGCCGTGGAGCTCGCCGCGGCGGCCGCCGCCAAGTACGGCTCCCGCATCGGCCCCGTCGTCAACGCCAAGCAGCAGGCCCGCGTGCGGGGTTACATCGAGAAGGGTGTCGAGGAGGGCGCGCGCGTGGTCGCGGGCGGTGCCGAAGTCCCGCAGGAGCAGGGCTACTTCGTCCAGCCCACCGTCTTCGCCGACGTCACGCCCGAGATGGCCATCGCCCAGGAGGAGATCTTCGGCCCGGTCGTCTCGATCATCAGGTACGAGGACGAGGACGACGCCCTGCGCATCGCCAACGGCACCGTGTACGGGCTCGCGGGCGCGGTCTGGGCGGCCGACGACGCGGAGGCGGTCGCCTTCGCCCGCCGCATGGACACCGGCCAGGTCGACATCAACGGCGGCAGCTTCAACCCTCAGGCGCCGTTTGGCGGTTACAAGCAGTCGGGGGTGGGCCGGGAGCTCGGCCCGCACGGCCTGACGGAGTACCTGCAGACCAAGTCCCTCCAGTTCTGAAGCCTGAAGCCCGCTGCCCCAACCCCCTAGAGGAGTACGTCATCGTGGTCCGCGCCGCTGTTCTGCCCACCGTCGGGTCCCCTCTGGAGATCACCGAGATCGACCTGCCCGAGCCTGGCCCCGGCCAGGTGCGGGTGCGCCTGGCCGCCGCCGGGGTCTGTCACTCCGACCTGTCCCTGACCAACGGCACCATGCGGGTCCCGGTGCCGGCGGTCCTCGGGCACGAGGGCGCGGGGACGGTGGTGTCCGTGGGCGCCGATGTCACCCATGTCGCGCCGGGCGACGGGGTGGTGCTCAACTGGGCGCCGTCCTGCGGCAGTTGTCACGCCTGCTCGCTCGGCGAGGTATGGCTGTGCGTGAACGCCCTCGCGGGTGCGGCGGACGTCTACGCCCGCCGCGCATCGGACGGCGGCGATCTCCACCCCGGTCTGAACGTGGCGGCGTTCGCCGAGGAGACGGTGGTGGCCGCCAACTGCGTACTGCCGGTCCCGGACGGCGTCCCGCTCACCGACGCGGCGCTCCTCGGCTGTGCGGTGCTGACCGGGTACGGCGCGGTGCATCACTCGGCGAAGGTCCGCGAGGGCGAGACGGTGGCCGTCTTCGGGGTCGGCGGGGTGGGCCTTGCGACGCTCCAGGCGGCGCGGATCGCGGGGGCCTCGCAGATCATCGCGGTCGATGTCTCGCCGGAGAAGGAGGAGTTGGCGCGTTCGGCGGGGGCGACGGAGTACGTCGTCGCCTCCGAGACCACTCCCAAGGCGATCCGCAAGCTGACCGGTGGTCAGGGTGTGGACGTGGCGGTGGAGTGCGTGGGGCGTGCGGTGACGATCCGGGCCGCGTGGGAGTCGACGCGGCGCGGCGGGCGGACGACGGTGGTCGGCATCGGCGGCAAGGACCAGCAGGTCAGCTTCAACGCGCTGGAGCTCTTCCACTGGGGGCGGACGCTTTCGGGCTGCGTGTACGGGAATTCGGACCCGGTGGTGGACCTGCCGGTCCTGGCGGAACATGTCCGGGCGGGGTGCCTGGACCTGGGTGTCCTGGTGACCGACCGGATCGCCCTGGACGGCATCCCGGCGGCCTTCGAGAACATGGTCGCGGGGAAGGGCGGCAGGGCGCTGGTGGTGTTCTAGCCCGCCGGCCTCGAGGTGACCGGCGGGCAATCCGGGGCAAATCGGGAAGGGGGTCCCCCTGCTCATTAAGAGCTTGGGGGAGGGCGGGCCTGGCGGCCCCCAGGAACACCGCCCGCTGCCCAGGGGCAAGAAATTGTGCGAACCGTTGACCACATACCCACTGGTCGGTACGTTCCCTGCAATCACGGCGCCACCCCCTGTCCCGTCCCCGGAACCACCGGAGTGTGCACCCGCATGGACCCCGCACCGACCTCCGCAGCCCCCCTCTCCGCTCCCACCCAGAAGTCCCAGGACCCGGCGGACCCCCACCGCCGCAAGGTCGCCACCGCCGCCGCCCTCGCCTCCGCGGTCGAGTGGTACGACTACTTCGTCTTCGGGATAGCCGCCGCCCTCGTCCTCGGCGACCTCTACTTCCCCGCAGGCAGCTCCTCCGCCGGTGTCCTCGCCGCCTTCGCGACCTTCGCCGTCGGCTTCCTCGCCCGCCCCATCGGCGGCGTCATCGCGGGCCAGCTCGGGGACAAGCGGGGCCGCAAGCCCATGCTGGTCCTCGCGCTGACCCTGATGGGCGTGTCCACCACCGGCATCGGTCTGCTCCCCACGTACGAGACGGTCGGCATCGCCGCGCCGATCCTGCTCGTCACCCTCCGCGTCCTGCAGGGCATCGCGGTCGGCGCGCAGTGGGGCGGCGCGATGCTGATGGCCACCGAGTACGCCCCCGAGGGCAAGCGCGGCCTCTACGGCAGCCTGGTCCAACTGGGCGTCCCCATCGGCGTGGTGACCGCCAACACCGTCTTCCTGGTCGCGGGCGCCACCACCAGCGAGAGCGCCTTCGAGGCGTGGGGCTGGCGGGTGCCGTTCATGGTGGGGCTCTTTGTCCTCGTCCTCGCCTGGTACATCCACACCCGGGTCGAGGAGACGCCCGAGTTCCGCGAGGCGGAGCGGGCGCTCGCCGAGAAGGAGAAGGGGGAGAAGGGCGGTTCCGGCAGCTCCCCGCTGCGCACCATCCTGCGCCACCACCTCGGCACCGTCTTCCTGGCCGGCGGCTCCTTCGCGGTGAACACGGCGACCTTCTACATCATCATCACCGGCGTCCTCGACTACACGACCCGCGAACTCGACATGAAGCGCAGCGCGGTCCTCACCGTCTCGCTCTGCGTCAGCCTCACCCAACTCGCCCTGATCCCGGCCTCCGCGGCGCTTTCCGACCGCATCGGGCGGCTGCGGATCTACGCCTTCGGCGCGGCGGGGCTCGCGGTCTGGGCGGTGCCGATGTTCCTGCTCATCGACACCGGATCGCTGCTGTGGCTGGCCGTCGGGACGTTCGTCACCAGCTGTTTCCTGAGCATCATGTACGGGCCGCAGGCCGCGCTCTTCGCGGAGCTCTTCACGGCCGAGATGCGGTACACGGGAGCCTCGCTCGGCTACCAGATCGCGGCGGTGTTCGGCGGCGGGCTCGCGCCGTTCGTGATGGTGCTGCTGCTTGAGGCGACGGGCACGTCGATGGCCGTCTCGGCCTACATCATCGGACTCGCGGTGATCGCTCTCGTCTCGATCAAGGTGCTTGCAGGGAGGGCGAGTTCGCGCTGAAGCCCCCGGTCGCGACAGGCTCCGGAACCGTCCCCGAGGACGGTGCCGGAGCCGTCGTACGCAAGCGCAAGCAAGAAGGACTTGGCGCCGAGGTGCCGTGAAGCGTGCGTCCCGGTCAGGCCGCGGGCGTCGCCACCTGCTCGTACTGCAGGGCGAGACCGTCGAGCAGGGCCCGCAGGCCGGTCTCGAAGGCCCGCTCGTCGATCTGCTGCTGGCGGTCGGCGAGGAGGTGGGCCTGGCCGAGGTGCGGATAGTCGGCCGGGTCGTAGGCCGCCTCGTCGTCGACGAAGCCCCCGGCGAACGAGCCGAGCGCCGAGCCCATGACGAAGAACCGCATCAGCGCGCCGATGGACGTGGCCTGCGCCGCGGGCCAGCCCGCGTCGACCATCGCGCCGAAGACCGCGTCCGCGAGGCGCAGGCCCGCCGGGCGGCGGCCCGGGCCGTGGGCGAGCACCGGGACGATGTTCGGGTGCAGGGTGAGCGCCGCCCGGTAGGACACCGCCCAGTCGTGCAGGGCCGTGCGCCAGTCGCGCTCGTCGGCCGACTCGAACATCGACAGATCGACCTGGGCGCTGACCGAGTCGGCGACCGCCTCGAGGATCTCGTCCTTGGTGCGGAAGTGGTTGTAGAGCGAGGGCCCGCTCACCCCGAGCTCGGCGGCGAGCCGGCGCGTCGAGACGGCCGTGAGCCCCTCGGCGTCGACGAGCGCGCGCGCCGCGTCGACGATGCGATCTCTGCTGAGGAGGGGCTTGCGCGGTCGGGCCATGCGGCACATAGTAGGGCTGCCGACAGAAACTAGCAGTGCTAATTTAAATCCGGGAGAACCGGGAAAAGTGGGGAGTTCTCGATGAATCTGGAGCTCAGCGAGGAGCAGATCGCCGTCAAGCGGCTCGCCAGGGACTTCGTCGAGCGCGAGATCGCCCCGCACGTCGTGGAGTGGGACCGCGCCGAGAGTGTGGACCGGTCGATCGTGAAGAAGCTCGGCGAGGTCGGCTTCCTCGGTCTGACCATCGACGAGGAGTACGGCGGCTCGGGCGGCGACCACCTCGCGTACTGCCTGGTGACCGAGGAGCTGGGGCGCGGGGACTCCTCCGTGCGCGGCATCGTCTCGGTCTCGCTGGGGCTCGTGGCCAAGACCATCGCCTACTGGGGCGACGAGGAGCAGAAGCGGCAGTGGCTGCCGGGGCTCACCTCCGGGGACCTGGTCGGCTGCTTCGGGCTCACCGAGCCGGGCACCGGTTCCGACGCCGGGAACCTCTCGACGAAGGCTGTGCGCGACGGCGACACGTATGTCATCAACGGCTCCAAGATGTTCATCACGAACGGCACCTGGGCCGATGTCGTGCTGCTCTTCGCGCGGACGAACGACGCCCCCGGACACAAGGGCGTCTCCGCCTTCCTCGTGCCGACCGACACCCCAGGCCTGAGCCGCCGCACCATCCACGGCAAGCTCGGCCTGCGCGGCCAGGCCACCGCCGAGCTGGCCCTGGAGGACGTCCGCGTCCCGGCCTCGGCCATGATGGCGCCCGAGGGCAAGGGCTTTTCGGTCGCCATGTCGGCGCTCGCCAAGGGGCGGATGTCGGTCGCCGCCGGTTGCGTGGGCATCGCCCAGGCCGCGCTGGACGCGGCGGTGACGTACGCGACCGAGCGCGAGCAGTTCGGCAGGACCATCGCCCACCACCAGCTGGTCCAGGAGCTGATCAGTGACATCGCGGTGGACGTGGACGCGGCGCGGCTTCTCACCTGGCGGGTCGCCGACCTGATCGACCGGGGGCAGCCGTTCACCACGGAGTCCTCCAAGGCGAAGCTGTTCGCCTCGGAGGCCGCCGTCCGCGCCGCCAACAACGCGCTGCAGGTCTTCGGCGGCTACGGCTACATCGACGAGTACCCGGCGGGCAAGCTGCTGCGCGACGCCCGCGTGATGACGCTCTACGAGGGCACGAGCCAGATCCAGAAGCTGGTCATCGGGCGGGCGCTGACGGGTGTCTCGGCGTTCTGACGCCGTGGGCCCGGACGGCGTACTGAGTACGTGAGTTGAGTACGAGAGCGGATGTGGCGGCGCCGCTGCCGGGCCAGGCTCTGGGGCATGAGTGAGACACCGGTCAAGCAGCAGAACACCACCGCCTACTACGGCCAGGCGGTCGCCTCGTTCGCCGTGGCGCTCGCCGCGACGGCCGGCGGCATCTACAGCCTCGACGTCAGCGGCTGGATCCGCGCCTTCCTCGCCGTCTCCGTGCTCTACCTGACGACGTCCGCCTTCACGCTCGCCAAGGTCGTCAGGGACCGGCAGGAGGCCGACCAGATCGTCAGCCGCGTGGACCAGGCCCGCCTCGAGAAGATGCTCGCCGATCATGACCCGTTCAAGCCGGTGGCATGACCCGTTCAGGCCGATGGCCTGATCAGGCGCCCTAAGCGCTTGCTCACCACCAGGGGTATGGTGTCCCTTCCGACCGGCGGAAGGAGTGGGCATGAGCGCGGCGGAGGAGACCGAGGTCGAGGACCAGCCATGGGGCGAGGTCACGCCTGACGCGGCAAGGCGGCTGCTCGTCGCCGCCGTCGAGGCCTTCGCCGAGCGCGGGTACCACGCGACGACGACCCGGGACATCGCGGGCCGCGCGGGCATGAGTCCGGCGGCGCTCTACATCCACTACAAGACCAAGGAAGAGCTGCTCCATCGGATCAGCAGGATCGGCCACGACAAGGCCCTGACGATCCTGCGGACCGCCGCCGACGGCCCCGGCAGCGCGGCGGAGCGGCTCGCCGCGGCCGTGCGGTCCTTCGTCCGCTGGCACGCGGCCCACCACACCACCGCGCGCGTGGTCCAGTACGAGCTCGACGCGCTCGGCGACGAGCACCGCACGGAGATCGTCGCGCTGCGCAGGCAGTCGGACGCGGCGGTGCGGGACATGATCAACGACGGGGTGCGGGCGGGGGAGTTCGACGTCCCCGACGTGCCGGGCACCACGCTCGCCGTGCTCTCGCTCTGCATCGACGTGGCCCGCTGGTTCAACGTCGCGGGACACCGGACGCCCGACGAGGTCGGCGCGCTCTACGCCGACCTCGTACTGCGGATGGTGGGGGCTCAGAAGTAGTAGCGGGACACCGACTCCGCGACGCACGCGGGCTTGTCGGCGCCCTCGCGCTCGACGGTGACCGTCGCCGTCACCTGCACACCGCCGTCCTTGGTCGGCTCGACCTCCTTGAGGACCGCGGTCGCCCGCACCCGGGAGCCCGAGGGGACGGGGGAGGGGAAGCGGACCTTGTTGGTGCCGTAGTTGACGCCCATCTTCATGCCCTCGACCCGCATCACCTGCGGCACCAGGCTCGGCAGCAGCGACAGCGTCAGATAGCCGTGCGCGATGGTCGTCTTGAAGGGGCCCTTGGCCGCCTTCTCCGCGTCCACGTGGATCCACTGGTGGTCGCCCGTGGCGTCGGCGAACTGGTCGATCCGCTTCTGGTCGACCTCCAGCCATTCGCTGTGCCCGAGCTGCTCGCCGACTCCGGCACGCAGGTCGTCGGCCGACGCGAAGATCCTCGGCTCTGCCATGTCCCTGGCCTCCTCAAAGAATTCGAACTAAGCGCTTGCTCAGCATGCGGGGTGCGTCGGTGTGTGTCAACGGATCAGCCATTAGGGTCTGAGGGGTGCCCCAGATCCCAGAGAAGATCCACGAGCTCTCGGTCGGCCAGTTGTCGGCCCGCAGCGGCGCCGCCGTGTCCGCCCTGCACTTCTACGAGTCCAAGGGCCTGATCAGCAGTCGCCGCACCTCGGGCAACCAGCGCCGGTACCACCGTGACGCGCTGCGCCGCGTCGCCTTCGTGCGGGCCGCGCAGCGCGTCGGCATCCCGCTCGCCACCATCCGTGACGCGCTCGACTCGCTCCCTGAGGAGCGCACCCCCACCCGCGAGGACTGGGCGCGCCTCTCCGAGGCCTGGCGCTCGGAACTGGACGAGCGCATCAAGCAGTTGGGCCGCCTGCGCGATCACCTCACGGACTGCATCGGCTGCGGCTGTCTCTCCCTGGAGACGTGTGTGCTCTCCAACCCGGACGACGTCTTCGGCGACCGCCTCACCGGCTCCCGCCTGCTGGTGGAGCGGCAGCCCCGGAAGCAGTGACCTGCTGCGTACGCGGGTCAGTTGGACGATGCCGATGTTCTCGGCGCTGGTCGCCCCACCCGATCACCGCACCTACTCGAACTCCGTACCGCCCTTCCGCGTCAGATAGGCGGCACTGACCGCCTTGGCGATGGCCCGTCCGCCCGCCACCGGGCTGTACCGCTCGACCGCGGGCCGGATCACCACACCCTCCCGCAGATGCAGCTCCCGCCCCGACACCGTCTCGCGCCCCGTGGCGGTCGCGAGCACCACGTCCGTGTCGTACGGACCCTCGTACAGCCGCGGCACCAGCGGCAGCTCACCGCCGAGCACCTCGGCCGGGTCCAGCCAGCGCAGCGCACCGTCGATGTCAGCGCAGACGTCGAAGGCCGCGTAGCCGATCGTGTCCCTGCGGCCGTCCGCCCCGTACGTCAGGTCCTGTACGCCCGCTCCGAACACCTCGCCGTAGACGCCGATCCGGCGCGCGCCGAGCCGCTCGGCCAGCGCGGCCGCCGCGGTCGCGACCCCGTGGGCGCGGACCGCGCGCCAGTACAGATTGCGCGGATCCTCCTTCAGAGCAAGGGACTTGGAGCCGAAACCCTTCGACGAGACATGCACACGGCCGCCGTCCGCCACATACGTCAGCAGGCAGGCCGAACCGTGCAGCTTCTCCGTGAGGACCACCGGCTCACCGGGCTCGAAGATGTCCGGGTAGCGCTGGACGTTCTCGATGTCGACCCACGGCAGCAGATCCGGCGCGGCCTCCACATCGCCGTCCATCGTGGGCGGCACCGGCGGCACCCACTTCACGACGCCGAGCCGCTCCGCGAAGTCCGTGCCGTCCGCCGCGGCGGCCGCCAGGTCGACATCCGCGAGGGCGCGCGGCCGGCACACGATGCCCTGCGACAGCTCGCCCCGCAGCCGTACCGCCTTGACCCGGTCCGACTTGCCGCCCGCGAGCCGCCCCGTCAGACCCAGCTCCTCGATCAACTCAGCGGGAAGCACGGACTGTTCGGGGATGTAGAGGGCGCTCTCGCCGGTGCGGTAGGCGCCCTTGGCGACGACGGCTCGGTACAGGCCCACCTGGGCCAGTTCGAGGGCGTCGGCGTTGGGATGCTCATGGATGGTCAGCACTTCGGCGGTGACGCGCAGCGTCGACATGGGACGGGCTCCTGGGATTCGTTCGCGCAGCTCAGGGCGTGCGCACCTCGACAGTCATCGCCCCCAACTGTCCCGGCGGCAAAGCGGTGGAGCGAGCGAATATCGCTCTGGTAGCGTCACGCTCTTCGGCCGGCGGCAGAGACGCCGCCGCGCACCGGAGTCCTGTCAGGACCCTCGCCATGCCCACCACGCCACGCCTCGCCGCGGCAGTCGACCGGATCAACGACCTCTTCGGCGGCCTGACCGCCGTACCGGGCGAGACCGGGTGCACCTACTGCTACGGGGAGCAGGACATCGAGCTCCTGCACCGCCCGGACGCGCCGCTCCCGGACGATCTGCTCACCATGTTCATGCACGAGGTGTCCAACCACTTCGACGACCACCCCGCCGTGATCCGCCGCCTCTTGCCGCAGTTCTGCACATGGCTGGCCGCAGGAACCTTCGGTGGGATGGGCTACGCCGCCTGCGGTCTCGGCCGCTCCGGCTGGCCGGACTGGCCGCGCGAGCAGGCCACCGCCGTAAGGGAGTTCATCGACGCCTGGTGGGACGACTCCCTGCGCAGGGACACCTCTCCGTACGACATCACGGACGTCTTCGCCTACTGCGCCGACATGGGCGGCACCGTCACGCCCCTGCTCGCGCGGTGGGCCGACGAGCCCGTGGGCGGGCCCGGCGACCAGAAGCTCGCGCGGGCCTGCGAGGCGTGGGAGCAGGACCTGCTGGACGACGACTCCAGAGGCGTCGTGCCGTGGTGGTACTGGTTCGACCGCGACGAGCCCCTCCACGAGATACAGCTGTGGCTGGCCGAGCACGCACCGTCCCGGCTGCGCGCCGTCGGGGCAGACCCGGGCCTCGCCACCCGAATCGGGCTGCTTGCCCTGCCCTACGACGACCGCTGGGACCACCCCATATGGGGCGACACCGACAGCTCCGCCAGGGCCGCCGAGACCAACTGAGCGTTCGACGCGGCCCGTTGCCCGTCCGGCAGGACCAGCGTGTCCTCCAGGCCGATACGGGTCGCGAGGCCGAGCCGCCCCGCGAGGCGAAGCACCGGCCACGTCCCGCCCTCCGCACCGTGCAGCAGGACCGGGCGGCCGTGCGCGGGGCCGATCGCGGTGAGCAGCGCGCGGGCCGAGCGGGGACGCGGCGACGCGTGGTCGGGGAGCACCGTCCAGGCGCGGATCGGCGCCACCCGCCGGCCCGGATCCGTTTCGGCCCACGCTCCGGTGGTCACCCCTATAGGGACGGAGGCCGCGGCACGTACCGCGTCGAGCGTGGCCGCAACCGCGCGCGGCGCCAACGTGTCTTGTCCACAAGGGGACTTGGGGTGTACATGAACATCCCGTGCACCGGCCGCGACGGCCTCCCGCGCCGCGGGCGCCGTTCACGCAGAGCTGCATCACCACAGGACAACACACAGGGGGAGGGCCGATGGGAATCGCCGTCTGCTCGTTGAAGTGGGAAGCCGCGAGGACAGGTCCGCAGAAGATCACGTACGACAGCGACGGCTACCACCTCGTGCGCTTTCCGTACGACGACGCCGAGGAGTCGTACGACCCGTGGCACATGCACGACCCCAGCAAGGGGCACACCGGCCCGTCCCAGTTCCCGGACGCCCGCTCCGGGCTCATCTGGCCGAGCCACGACGGCTGGGGCACCCTCTCCGCGTTGATCTTCTGGCAGCCGGACGACCGGCCCACGGAGTACCGGGCGCGCTATGTGCGTGATCCGCTGGGCGGCTCGACGGGGTACGACTCGACGGCCACCACCGACTGGGATCCCACCCGGGGCGGGCAGTACCGCTCGTACACCTGGCAGATGTTCGTGCACCCGCAGACACCGGTCGGCCTGAAGATTTCGGCCCGCGGCGCCGGCGACGTGAAGATCGCCGCGCCGCTCATGCTCGCCGAGTTCAAGCTGGCCATCCAGACGGACGTGATGACTCCCTGAACCGGCTCTGATCAGGCGGAGACCAGCGGTCGTTCCCGCCTCGTTCGCGCCCGTGCCATCGTCGCGGGCGTGAGCACCGGAATCGGCACCACGATCCCGCAGTTCGTGCAGACCGGGCCCGAGGACGGCTCGTGCGCCAGGCCGTGCTTCCAGACGAGATCGGGCCGCACACAGACAGGGCATACCGTGCCGGGGTCCCGTTCGAGCGCCGCTATCAGCCGGCGGAGCACCTCGGCGAGCGGCTCGGAGGGATGGACGCCGGGGTCGTCGCACCAGGCGACGCCGCAGCCGCCCCAGGTGCACCGGTGCCAGTCGTCCACAGTGCCCGGCCGGCGCAGACCGCCGTGCTTCTCCTTGCGGCGGCGCTCTGCGAAACCCTCTTCGTAGGCGAGCCAGA
Organism: Streptomyces sp. NPDC086554; assembly: GCF_040686095.1. Lineage (NCBI taxonomy): Bacteria > Bacillati > Actinomycetota > Actinomycetes > Kitasatosporales > Streptomycetaceae > Streptomyces > Streptomyces sp. NPDC086554. The sequence goes on along the minus strand of NZ_JBFBJK010000023.1, from coordinate 20,742 downwards.
CCGCCCGCGCCGCCTCCAGTTCGTCGAGCGCGGCCACGAGCCGCGCCGGATCGGGCGATCGGTCCTCGGGCCCGAAGCCCGCCCGGGAGCACAGATGGTCCCAGGTCGCCCGGTGGCCATAAGGGGCGAACCTCTCCAGGCACTTGCGCAGTGAGTAGCGCCGCAGCGCCAGATCGCTCTGCGGATCACGCACCTGTCTCGCGAGACTCCGGAATCCGGCCATCGCCCTGCACCTCCGTCGCACGTTCTCGGACGTTGCCGAGTAGACGTATCGACACGCGATTCGGCTCCCTCGACTTCCATCCGATTTTCGATGGCTGACATAAGGCGGCCGTGAGCTGGAGCTATGTGGGGTTTCTGAAAAGGTGACTGCTGCTCATCTTCCCGCTTCGGCAACCCGTCAGTAACCTCCCGCTCAACTCCCTTCCGCAGGAGCGTCAGAGGAGCCCAAGAGGAGCACAGAGGAGCACATATGCGACGACGCATCGTCCGGCTCAGAACCCTCACCGCCACCGCGGCACTCGCCCTGGCCGCGTCCCTGCTCGCACCGCAGCCGGGGGCGGCAGCCGACGAGCCGCCGCCGGCCGCCGACTACTGCGAAGGGCAGTGCGCGGACATCCTGCCGCCGGGTGCGAACGGCAACGCCACCCTCGCCGAGATCCTCGCCCACCGCGTCTTCGGCACCCGACCCGCCCACGCGGACGATCAGTTGGGCCCGTACGACGCACTCTCCTCCGGCTACCAGTCGCTCACCGACGACAAGCTGACCCAGTTCTTCAACGACGCCTCCTTCGGCGTCGCGGACGACCAGGTCGCCTCCGTCACCAAGCCGCGCGACGACGTGACGATCACTCGCGACAAGAAGTACGGCGTCCCGCACATCAAGGGCACGACCCGCTACGGCACCGAGTTCGGCGCGGGCTTCGCCGCCGGGCAGGACCGGCTCTGGCTCATCGACCTCTTCCGCCACATCGGCCGCGGCCAGCTGACCTCGTTCGCGGGCGGCGCGCCCTCCAACCAGGGCCTTGAGCAGCAGTTCTGGCCGCAGGCCCCGTACACGGAGAAGGACCTCGAAGATCAGGTCGAGTACATCAAGTCGACGCAGGGCGAGCGCGGCAAGCAGGCCATGGACGACGCGCAGGCCTATGTCGACGGGCTCAACGCCTACCGCGAGAAGTCCAAGAACGGCCGCTACTTTCCCGGTGAGTACGTCCTGACGGGCAAGATCGACGCGATCACCAACATCGGCGAGATCGAACCTTTCAAGGTCACCGACATGATCGCCCTCGCCTCCGTGGTGGGCGGGCTCTTCGGCAACGGCGGCGGGGGAGAGGTCGAATCCGCGCTCTCCCTCCTCAAGTCCCAGGAGAGGTACGGCGTCGAGAAGGGCACGAAGGTCTGGGAGTCCTTCCGCGCCCGCAACGACCCCGAGGCCGTCCAGACCATCCACGACGGCACGAGCTTCCCCTACGCGGGCAAGCCGGAGAACGCGCGCGGCACCGCGATGCCCGACCCGGGATCGGTCGAGCGCGAGCAGCTCGTGTACGACCGTGAGGGCGGGGCGAAGACCGGCGCCAAGGACCCGGTGCAGGCCCCCAAGAAGCTCAGGCCGCTGCAGGGCATGTACGACAAGGGCGTACTGCCATCGGACCTGTTCCAGCAGGACGGCCACAAGAAGGGCATGTCGAACGCCCTCCTCGTCTCCGGCAAGCACACCGCGAGCGGAAACCCCGTCGCCGTCTTCGGCCCGCAGACCGGCTACTTCGCACCCCAGCTGCTCATGCAGCAGGAGCTCCAGGGCCCCGGCATCAGCGCACGCGGCGTCTCCTTCGCGGGCGTCGGCATGTACGTCCAGCTGGGCCGCGGCCAGGACTACGCCTGGTCGGCCACCTCGGCAGGGCAGGACATCACGGACACGTACGCCGTCGAACTCTGCGAGCCGGGCGGCGGCGCGCCCACCAAGGACTCGACGGGCTATCTGTACCGGGGCACCTGCACCCCCATGGAGAAGCTGGAGCGCAAGAACGCCTGGAAGCCGACGGTGGCCGACTCCACGGCCGCGGGCTCCTACCGCATGCAGGTCTTCCGCACGAAGTACGGCGTCGTCACGCACCGCGCGAGCGTCGAGGGGAAGCCCGTCGCGTACGTCTCCTTGCGCTCCACCTACCGCCACGAGGCCGACTCGATCATCGGCTTCCAGATGCTCAACGACCCCTCGTACGTCAAGGACGCGTCGACGTTCAAGAAGGCCGCGCAGAACATCAGCTACGCCTTCAACTGGTTCTACGCCGACTCAACGGACGTCGCGTACTACAACAGCGGCGCCAACCCGGAGCGTGCGAAGGACATCGACCCCGCCCTGCCCGTCAAGGCCCAACAGGCCTATGAATGGCAGGACTTCGACCCCGGGAACAACACGTCGGCGCAGACTCCGCCCGCCGAGCACCCGCAGTCCGTCAACCAGGACTACTACATCTCCTGGAACAACAAGCAGGCCAAGGACTTCAGCACGGCGGGCTTCGGCGTGAGCGCCGTGCACCGCGGCGACCTGCTCGACGGACGGGTCAAGCAGCTCACCGAGGAGGGCGGCGTCACCCGCGCGTCCCTCACCCAGGCCATGTCCGAGGCGGCCGTCACCGATCTGCGCGGCGAACAGGTGCTGCCCGAGCTCCTCAAGGTGCTCCGCAGCAAGCCGATCACCGACCCGCAACTGGCCACGGCTGTACAGCAGTTGGATGCTTGGCGCAAGGCGGGCGCACAGCGCAACCAGACGGCGGCGGGCTCCAAGACGTACGCCCATCCCGACGCCGTGCGCGTCATGGACGCCTGGTGGCCGCTCCTGATCGAGGCCGAGTTCGAGCCGGGCCTCGGCAAGGACCTCTACGACGCGCTGACGGCGCAGCTCAGCACCGACGAGGCACCGTCCGCCGGGCACGGCCCGACCGGGTCGCACGCCGGATCGGCCTTCCAGTACGGCTGGTGGGGCTACGCCGACAAGGATCTGCGGGCGGTGCTCGGGCAGCCGGTCGAGGGGAAGCTCGGCGACGCCTACTGCGGGGAAGGGAAGCTGGACGCCTGCCGGGACGCCCTCCTGGCGACGCTCACACAGGCCGTGGCCAAGCCCGTCACCGAGGTCTACCCCGGTGACGCGAGCTGCGCGGCGGGCGACCAGTGGTGCGCGGACTCGGTCGTCCACCGGGCGCTGGGAGGCATCACGCACGGGCCGATCCAGTGGCAGAACCGGCCCACGTACCAGCAGGTCGTCGAATTCCCCAAGCACCGCTAGCGGCAGCGGAGTTCAGGCAAGGGTGATCCGCCCTGCGGCGAACACGACGCGCGCCAGTTCCTCATGGCAGATGTCGCTGTGCGCGCCGGAGGGCGGACCGCCGCGCCGCACCACCGGCGACGCGTCCACGCTCACGCACCCCTTGGCGGGGATCGCCCGGCCCAGTTTGACGCGCTTGGCGTCGTCGACGGCGCGGATCCCGTTGTAGCCGATGGCGCCCCAGCGCTCCCACAGGCCCAGGAAGGTCGAGGAGTCCCCTGCGATCTTCGAGGCGAGGGGGTAGATCTTGCCCAGGGCGTCGTCGTGGCGCGAGTAGCAGGACACCAACGGTCCTTCGATACGGCGCTGTACGCCGTGCAGCGCACCGGCACGGCGTGGGTCGTGCGGCAGTCGGTCGGAGAACGCGTAGTGCGAGAAGGCCCCTTGGAGCAGCGTCGTCGACTTCACGCCGCGCACCGACGCCGGCATCCCGCGCAGCGCGTACGACACGAGACGCGCGCCGAAGCTGTGCCCGATGAGATGCACCCGCAGCGCGGGCACCTCGCGGACAAGCAGCCCGATCGTGGGGCCGAGGCCCAGCTGGCCCACCGTGCCCGCCCGGCGCTTCATCGCGTAATAGCTGGCCTGGCGCAGGAGTTCGTGCGCCCCGTTCCAGAGCCGCCCCCGCAGGCTCCCGAAGAGTTCCTGCTGTCCCGTGCCCTCCATCGCGGCGGCGAACAGCTCGCACACCTCGACGGCGTCGTCGGTCAGCATGGCGGGCTCGCCGCTCCAGACGTCGTCGGCGAAGCGCCGTGCGGGGCTGTTCTCGTGCACGGCGACGAGATCGCGTACGTGGCGGCCGTACTCGTAGAGGCGGGACGCGACCTCGGAGCGCTCGGCCAACAGGGCGCCGATCCGCTCCAGTTCGGCGTCGTGGCCGGGGAACGTCGCGGCGAGCAGCCGCCGGGTCGGCTCGTCGAGCAGGGGACCCGCACCCGCGCCTGCGGCGGCAGCGGCGGAGGGCTCGAAGTCGGGGATCGGCTCGTCGGGGAAGCGGATCGCGGGCCAGATCACGCCCACGTATCCCAGACGTACGCCGGTGCCCGCGAGGCTTCGGCAGGGCGCGAAGAACCGCCGGTAGAGGTCGGTCGCCATGTCCTGGTCGTTGTTCCAGCCGTGCGCGAGGACCAGCAGATCCGTGACACGCTCGCGGGCCACCCCGGCGATGAGGCGGTCGCGCTGCGCGGTGTCGGCATCCCCGTCGGCGTCGAAGGTCAGTTCCCAGTAGGGCTCCACGCGGGCATCGTCCTGCGGCCCCGCACCTCTGACCAGAGTTCTCGCGTCGCTCGTCGCACGCGTGGGGCAGGTGCCGTCCCCCGGACGGCACCTGCCCCACGCGGTCACCGGCCGTCGGCTAGCCGGTGGCCTTCTGCCCCCGCGCGAAGCGGTTGACGGGCGGCAGCCAGCACAGCACGATCGCCGAGATGGCCGTGAACAGCGCCACGAGGCTCGTGATGAAGACCGAGTCGGGTTCGTAGTCGCCGAGGATCAGGAAGTGCGGGAACAGGGCGATCACGGCCGAGATCGTGATCAGGACACGGGCCCAGACGGCGGCGCTCTTGCGGACGGCGAGCGCGAAGATCAGCAGGCAGACCGCGGTGAATATCGCGAAGCCTGCACGGGCGGACAGCGTGCCCGCGCGGTCGCTGATCATCTCGTCCCAGATGGGACCCGACAGGGCCTTGATGTCCGCCGCGGACGTCCCCGATGGCAGTCCGACGACGTCCGGGTGGTCCTGGATGACGTCGTTGATGTTCTCCTCGGCCATGTCCTCGCCGCCGGCGAAGACGAGGACGGCGCCGATGATGGCGGCGACCGCGGAGAGAAGTGTGGTCCACACCAGAGCGGTGAGGGTGCCGGGTCGCCTGACCGCGCGGCCCGAGCGGCCCGATGGGCCCGCGGGGTGGGGACCGTGATGCGCGGGTGCGGCCTGGTAATGGCTCACGAGCGTAAGTCTCCTTGGAGATGATTGGTCGAGCGGGATTGGCTCGACCATTCCATGGGTACCGGGAACGCATCCAGGTTTTTCTGGAAGAAATCGCCAGATAATTTAGGGTGTTCTCCGGATCAGTTTCCGCGGCAGCTATGCTGCATTGCCGTAAAACACAAAGGAGTCGGAGAGCGAGTCGCCGAGCATGGCCTTATCCGGTCCGCAGCAGTACCCCACGGAGCTGCTGGACACCACGATGGATCAATTACGTACGCTGCTCGCCGTGCACGAGACGGGCACGGCGCTCGCCGCCGCCCGGCAGCTCGGGCGCGAGCAGTCCAGCGTGCAGAAGCAGCTGGACACGATGAACCGCACCTTCGGAGCGCTGTGCGGAGAAGCCCTCGTCCTGAAGCGGGGGCGCGGCAAGGACGTCCTGTTCACCCCCACCGGAGAGACCCTCGTCGACCTGGCAAGGCGCACCCTCGGCCAGTGGACGGACGGTCTGCACGACGCGCGCCGCCGCCTCGGGCGCACCCTGTCGGTCGGCTCCACCCGCTACACGCTGGGGTTTCTCCTGGACGCCGTGGAGCGCGTGAGCGACGCCTACGAACGCCGCGGCGTCGATCTGAAGGTCACCCATGTCCGCACCGGGGACCTCTTCACCAAGCTGCGGAGCAAGGAACTCGACCTGGTCTGCGGCAGTGTCGTGGTCATCGAGGGCGAGGAGGCGGAGCTCGATCCCTACGAGGTCATCGAGTGGCGGCGCAGCGGACTCTCGCTGCTCACCAACCTGCCCGACGACCGCCTTCCGGGCCCTTCGGTCGGCGCGAGCGAGCTGCCCAAGCTGCCGCTCGTGGTGTCGGCAGGCGGTCTGATCGGCCGCTTCCTCACCTCCTGGTACGGCGCCGACTACCGCAAGGAGCTGTCCATCGCCGCCGAGATAGAGGCCGCGCACTACGGCTTCGAGCTGCTGCGCTCCGGCGTGGTGAGTGGGGCGATGCTGGTCACGCGGGGCATCGCCGAGGCCGCCGAGAGCGGCAGCCTCCCGGAGGCCGGGGGGCTGCGGCGGCTCGACGTCATCGGCGACGCGGGCCCGCGGACCGAGGTGCTCGTCGGTGTGTTCACGCGGCGGGGCGACCGCGATTCCTACGATTCGGGGCATCCCTTGAACCTGCTCTGGGACGCGCTCTCCAAGGAGAATGAGCGATGGTGGCTCAGCCGCTGAATTCTCCATTCCGTATATGACCGGAGTATGTGGTCTAGACGTGTGGAGAATTCACCTTCCGCGTGCTTCGCATTGCCTTTATTCGGTTATGCAAGGTCCCGTTCGCGGGTTTCCGGCAGCGCGAGCACACACACCAGGGACACAACCGCCATGGCGCTCACGTACCAGCGCCCAGGTTGTAGGCGAGCGAGGCGCCCGAGTAGCGCATGTATCTGCCGAACAGCTCCGGCAGATAGGCGCCCATCGGTCCGTAGACCACGCCCATGCAGAACAGCGCACCGCCGATGGCCAGCGCCATGAGCACCGGCAGGAACGGCACGCACCAGCCCCAGCTGCGGAACGCGTCGTCGGAGAGGACGGCGGACAGCAGCCAGAAGACACCCGTCGCCGCGAAGAACCCTACGGACGGGCCGAGTTGGGGGAACGCCGCGCAAAGACCGCGCTTCTTCTTCGGCGCGTGCTCCACCGCGAGCAGCGCGGCGCCGCCCCACTCGCCGCTGTGCACGAGCGGCACTCTCACGTTGGATGTATGGGCCAGTCAATACCTGGGACGGCCGTCCCGGTCATGGGGACTGGCGGTGAGCTGCGGTAACGCGCTGCAGGTGGATGAGAATGTCGTGCGAGGGGGCGAGGCGGATCTTGTACGGGCCGTCCGGGTGCACGTTCCCGATGCTGCGGGTCGGCCGGGCCTTGCTCAGCCATGCCTGGGTCCGGTCCGGCAGCGCGCGCATGTCTACGAAGTAGTCGTCGTGGCGCACCTTGTCGAGCGTGTACTCGTTCATGCCGCGCGTCGCCGGGCCCACGGAGCGGGGCTGCCACGCTTTGGAGTCCGCGCTCTGGGCCATGAACGACCCCTGGTCGAAGGTGAATCCGATGCTCGTGTACCGCTCGCCGAGCCGGTCGCGCAGGAAAGCGCCCTGCATCTTCGGGTAGCGGGAGTCGTAACTCTCGTACGAGACATGCGCGTTGTGCGCCGACAGGAGCACCTTGTCGCCCGTGTTCCGCTGCCACCAAGCGGTGTTCTCCGCCATCAGCCGGTCGCGGTACAGCATGGCTTCCTTCGCGCCCTCGGGGGTGTCCAGGGGGAGGGCGTAGATGGTGGCGGTCTGCGAGAGGGACCGGGCATGCTGCAGTGCCCACGTGAACTTCTCGCTGGAGCGGGCCGGCCGGCGATTCTTCAGGAGATCGAAGGCCTCCCGCGCCTGCCGGGCCAGCTTCCGGCGTTCCTTCAACGGCCTGCCCATGTACGTGTCCCCGTCCGCGAGGCGGCGGATCGGCGCGTACAGCTCGGTGATCCTCGGCAGCAGATCGGGTTCGTGCGAGCGCACATAGTCGGTCACCCCGCCGAACAACTCCTCGCCCAGCTCCGGGTAGTTGAGGTCGTTGCCCATGAACCGCAGCTCGCGCTCCGGGTGGCGGTCGTTATAGGCGCGCATCCAGGTGAGCAGCTCGACATACTCCTCCGTGTCCCAGGGCGTCTTCGCCAACTCCTGGTGGACGAGCTCGCGCACGTCGCCCTCGCCCCCGCGCACATACGCGTCGAAGCGCAGCCCCGTCGTCCAGCTGACCTCCTGCGCGAAGGTGGTGAAGCCCTTCTCCTCGACCAGATACCGGAACACCCGGTCCTTCATGGTGAAGAACTCGTGCGAGCCGTGCGTGGCCTCGCCGAGCCCCACCACCGATGCACCGCCCACCATCCGGCCCAGCGGCCGCAGATCCCTGGCGTCCCCGCCCGGATCGGTGGAGCGCAACGGGTGGGCCGCGCGCTCGATCGCCGGGACCGGATCCGCCGCCCGGGGCGTCGCGCCGACGGCCTGGGGAGCGAGCAGCGCCCCCGTCCCGACTGCCGTGACCAGCAGGAGCGGGACCCTTCGCCGCGTCACGCCTGTCATTGAGTACCTCCTCGAATCGCCCGTCATCAGCCGCACACCACGATTCCGGGCGGTCCGCCGCGCCACCATCCAGCAGGCACCCTTTCCCCGGTGGGGTCTGCTCCACCACGGCTTTGGCGTGTACGTTCTCCTCCATGGCGGAATTCGTACTAGTGGCGGGCGCGTGGCTCGGAGCGTGGGCCTGGGACGACGTGGCGCGGGAACTGCGGGCGGCCGGGCACGGCGCCCACCCGCTGACGCTCTCCGGCCTCGCCGACAAGCAGGGCGTGCCGGCCGGACAGCAGACCCATGTGCAAGACATCGTCGGCGAGGTGGAACGCCTCGGCCTGCGCGATGTCGTCCTCGTCGGGCACAGCTACGCGGGCATCCCCGTCGGCCAGGCCGCCGAGCTGATCGGCGACCGGCTCACCCGCGTGGTGTTCGTCGACTCCAACGTCCCGGTCGACGGCGAGTCGTTCGCCTCCGTGTGGTGGCAGGGCCAGGAGGTGTTCGAGGAGACGCTCGCCGAGAACGACGGCTGGTGGCCGCCCCCGGCCGCGGCCGACTTCGACGGGCAGGGGCTCGACAGCGAACAGGTCGCCCGGTTCGCGAGCGGCTCGACACCGCACCCCGGCGCCACACTCACCGAACCCGCGGAGCTCGCCCGACTGCTCGGCGAGCTCCCGGCGACGTACATCAAGTGCCTGCTCGACGGCCAGGAGCCGATGGACGACGTGGCCGAGCTGCTCAAGAGCGAGCGCTGGCGGCTCGTCGAGATGGACACCGGCCACTGGCCGATGTTCTCCCAACCCCGCGAACTGGCACGGATTCTGCACTCCAGCGTGTGGCCCTAGGGCCTGTCCGATGGGTCAGGCCGGTCTTCGCGCCGGGTGCCGATTCAGCAGGGCCGAGCGGGCCCTGGTGCGTGCAGCTGCAAGGCGGAGGAGGGCGACAACGCGGAGCGTTGGCAACCGACGACAACGCGGCAGATGGGCGTGCCAGGGGTCGCGACCCCGGCAGGACCCATCGGACAGGCCCTAGGGGTAGCGCAGATACCGGCGGCGCATCGCGCGGAAGTCCGCGAGGTCGTCCTGCCAGGCGGCCACCACCGCGTCCGTGTCCGCGCCCGCGTCGATCTGGGTGCGGACCCGGGTCGTGCCCGTGAGCTTGTCTATCCAGTTGTCGGAGCGCCAGGCGAAGCCGCTCCACACCTTCTTGGCGGTCACGAGCAGCGCGATGCCGGTGCGCACCGGGTCGTACGACTCCCGGTCGTGGACGTGGAGTTGGACGCCGCCGATCGTCTTGCCCTGGAACTTGGAGAACGTCGGCGCGAAGTACGCCTCCCTGAAGTGCACGCCGGGCAGGTCGAGTTCGTTCACGGCCGCCGCCCACTTGCGGTCGATGCCCTCCGCGCCGAGGAGCTCGAAGGGGCGGGTCGTGCCGCGCCCCTCCGAGAGGTTCGTGCCCTCGAAGAGGCAGGTGCCGCTGTAGACCAGGGCCGTGTCGGGCGTCGGCATGTTCGGGCTCGGCGGCACCCACGGAAGACCGGACGCGTCGTAGAAGTCCGAGCGCTTCCACCCCGTCATCCGCACCGTTTCCAGCTCGACGGGGCGCTCCAGGAACTCGCCGTTGAAGAGGAGCGCCAGCTCCGTCACCGTCATCCCGTGCGCCTGCGCGATCGGCTGCCGCCCGACGAACGTCGCGAACTCCTTGTGCAGGACGGGCCCGTAGGCGCCGCGCCCCGTCACCGGATTCGGCCGGTCGAGGACGCAGAGGCGCTTGCCCGCGAGTTCGGCCGACTCCATGCAGTCGAAGAGCGTCCAGATGTACGTGTAGAAGCGCGCGCCCACGTCCTGGATGTCGAAGACGATCGTGTCGACCCCGGACGCGGTGAAGATGTCGGCCAGCGCCTTGCCGCTCTTCTGATACGTGTCGTAGACGGGAAGACCGGTCGCCGGATCGTCGTAGCGCCCCTCGGAACCGCCCGCCTGCGCCGTCCCCCGGAATCCGTGCTCGGGCCCGAACACCGCGACCAGATTCACCCGCTCGTCGGCGTACATGACGTCCACGATGTGGCGTACGTCCCTGGTGACACCGGTCGGATTGGTGACCACGCCGACCCGCTCACCGTCGAGCGGCGCGTAACCGTCGGCCGCAAGGCGCTCGAAGCCGGTGCGCAGCCGCCGCCCGCCGCCCGAACCGCCCCCCTCGGCGGAAGCGGCGGAGGCGGGGGAGGCCGCGGTCAGGGCGGTCGCGGTGGTGGCGGCCAGCAGGCCGCGTCTGGACAGGCTGCGTCGGGACAGGTTCATGCAGAGACCTCCGTGAGCGCGGTGGCTGCCATGGCCACGCACGCTAGCGCGCGGACCCCCCGCGGGGAACGAATCCGGCTGGACGACCCCCTTCCGCCATCACATACCGACTGGTTAGTCTGCGATCACAGCGGAGCCGCAGCCGAAGGAGACCGATCGTGGAGACCCTGCAGGACAAGGGAGTTGTCGTCACCGGCGCCGGAGGCGGCATCGGGGCCGCGCTGGCCCTCCGGTTCGCCGCCGCGGGGGCGCGCGTCGTCGTCAACGACCTGGACGCCGCCAAGGCCGAGGCGGTGGCGGGCGAGATCGGCGCCGTCGCCGTTGCCGGCGACGCGTCTGCGGTTGTGGCCGAGGCCAGAGAGGCACTCGGCGGCACCGTCGACGTGTACTGCGCCAACGCGGGCCTCGGCTCCGGCGGCTCGGAGGCCGCACCGGAAGAGGTCTGGGCGACGGCCTGGGACGTCAACGTCATGGCCCACGTCCGCGCGGCGCACGAACTCCTCCCCGGCTGGCTGGAGCGCGGCAGCGGCCGCTTCGTCTCCACCGTCTCTGCGGCCGGACTGCTCACCATGATCGGCGCCGCGCCCTACAGCGTCACCAAGCACGGCGCGTACGCCTTCGCCGAATGGCTCTCGCTCACCTACCGCCACCGAGGGATCAGCGTCCACGCGATCTGCCCGCAGGGCGTGCGCACGGACATGCTCGCCGCCACCGGCAGCGCGGGCGACCTCGTGCTCACGCCCACCGCGATCGAACCCGCGGACGTCGCCGACGCGCTCTTCTCCGGGATGGCCGAGGACCGCTTCCTGATCCTGCCGCACCCCGAGGTCGCCGAGTACTACCGGATCCGCGCCGCCGAACCCGACAAGTGGCTGACGGGCATGAACCACATCCAGCAGAAGTGGGAGGCGACGGAGCGGTGAGCGCGTCCCCGAAGCCCACCGGCGCCTCGACCTCCGGCGCCTCGACCCCCGACGCCTCGACCCCCGGCGCCTCGATATACGACGCCAAGCCCTGGCTCGGCCGCCTCAACGAAGCCCAGCGCGGGCCCGTCGAGCCCGCCGACTCCCTCGTGCACACCTTCCGTGCGGCCCTCGCCAGGGCCCCCGAGCACACGGCCCTCGCCTACTTCGACGGCCGCCTCAGCTACCGCGAGGTGGACGCCCTCACCGACTCCGTCGCCGGACACCTGGCCGCGCGCGGGCTCGCGCGCGGCGACCGGGTCGCGATCCTGCTGCAGAACACACCGCACTTCGTGATCGCGCTGCTCGGCGCGTGGAAGGCGGGCGCCACGGTCGTGCCGGTCAACCCCATGTACAAGACGGCGGAGGTCGGGCACGTCCTCGCGGACGCCGACGTGACCGCGCTGATCTGTGCGGACCGCGCATGGGAGACGTATCTGCGCGAGACGGCCGCCGCCTCTCCCGTACGCATCGTGCTCACCGCCTGCCAGCTCGACCTGCAGAGCCGCGACGACGCCCGGGTGCTCGACTTCGAGCGCCTGCCGCAGGCCGCCGACGCCGAGGACCTCGTGACGGTCGCCCGCCAGGGACTCCCGGCCCCGTCGGACCGTGAACTCGGCCCGTCCGACGTCGCGTTGATCAGCTACACGTCGGGGACCAGCGGCACCCCCAAGGGCGCCATGAACACCCACGGCAACATCACCTACAACGCCGAGCGGCAGCGCACCGGCTCCGGCATCCCCGAAGGCGCCTGCTACTTCGCGATGGCGCCGCTCTTCCACATCACCGGCATGGTCGCGCAGATCGCCGGCTGCATCGCCAACGCGGGCACCCTTGCCCTCGCCTACCGCTTCGACGCCGGAGTGGTCCTCGACGCCTTCGCCGAGCACAGGCCCGCGTACACCGTGGGCCCCTCCACGGCCTTCATGGCGCTTGCCGCCCACCCCTCCGTCACGCGCGAGCACTTCGAATCCTTCGCGATGATCTCCTCGGGCGGTGCGCCGCTGCCGCCCGCCCTGGTGGAGAAGTTCGCCGCGGGCTTCGGGCCCTACCTCCACAACGGCTACGGCCTCACCGAGTGCACCGCCCCCTGCGCCTCCGTGCCGCCCGGCCTCAAGGCGCCGGTCGACCCGGTGTCGGGCACCCTCGCCGTCGGCGTACCGGGTCCGGAGACGGTCGTACGGATCGTCGACGACTTCGGCAAGGACGTGCCCTTCGGGGAGCAGGGCGAGATCGCCGTGCGCGGCCCGCAGGTCGTCCCCGGCTACTGGCAGCGCCCCGACGCCACCGACGAGGCCTTCCCGGACGGCGAGCTGCGCACCGGCGACATCGGCTTCATGGACGCCCAGGGCTGGCTCTACGTGGTGGACCGCAAGAAGGACATGATCAACGCGTCCGGCTTCAAGGTCTGGCCCCGCGAGGTGGAGGACGTCCTCTACACCCACCCCGCGGTCCGCGAGGCGGCGGTGGTCGGCGTCCCCGACAGCTACCGGGGAGAGACCGTCAAGGCGTACGTGAGCCTGCGGCCGGGGGCCGAAGAGGCGCCGGAGGAGTTGGCGGACTACTGCAAGGAGCGGCTCGCGGCGTACAAGTATCCGCGGGCCGTCGAGATCCTGCCGGAGCTCCCGAAGACGACAAGTGGGAAGATCCTCCGGCGGGAACTGCGTTCTCGTACCAACAACAGCAAGTGACATCGGAAGGAAGGTGGCGGCAGTGGCCAGGACGACGGACGGTGACGGTACGCCCGTCCCTCAGCGGCTGCTCGCCGCCGCAACGCGGCTCTTCGCCGACCGCGGCTACGACCGCACATCGGTGCAGGAGATCGTGGAGTCGGCAGGCGTCACCAAGGGTGCGCTCTACCACTACTTCGGCTCCAAGGACGATCTCCTGCACGAGGTGTACGCGCGCGTGCTCCGCGTCCAGCAGGAGCGCCTCGACGCGTTCGCGGACGCCGACGCACCCATCGAGCAGCGGGTGCGGGACGCGGCGGCCGACGTCGTCGTCACGACGATCGAGAATCTCGACGACGCGTCGATCTTCTTCCGCTCCATGCACCACCTCAGCCCGGAGAAGAACAAGCAGGTGCGGGCCGAGCGCCGCCGCTACCACGAACGGTTCCGCGCGCTGATCGAGGAGGGCCAGGAGGCCGGCGTCTTCTCCAAGGAGAGCCCGGCGGACCTGGTGGTGGACTACCACTTCGGCTCGGTCCACCACTTGTCCACGTGGTACCGCCCGGACGGCCCGCTCACCCCGCAGCAGGTCGCCGACCACTTGGCGGACCTGCTGCTGAGGGCGCTGCGGCCGTAGGGCTTACAGGTACTTCTTCAGCTCGCGCCGCGCCAGCGACCTCTGGTGCACCTCGTCCGGCCCGTCCGCCAAGCGCAACGTCCGTGCCGCCGCCCACAGTTCAGCGAGCGGGAAGTCCTGACTTACGCCACCCGCGCCATGCAGCTGGACGGCCTGGTCGAGGATGCCGACGACAGTCCGCGGCGTGGCGATCTTGATGGACTGGATCTCCGTGTGCGCGCCCTTGTTGCCCACGGTGTCCATCAGCCAGGCGGTCTTGAGCACGAGCAGCCGCAGCTGCTCCACGGCGACCCGGGCGTCCGCGATCCACTCCTGGACGACGCCCTGCTGGGCGAGCGGCTTCCCGAAGGCCGTACGCGCCACGGCCCGCTTGCACATCAGCTCGATGCCCCGCTCGGCCATGCCGATCAGCCGCATGCAGTGGTGGATACGGCCAGGACCGAGCCGCGCCTGGGCGATGGCGAAACCGCCGCCCTCCTCGCCGATCAGGTTCGAGACGGGGACGCGTACGCGGTCGAAGACGACCTCGGCGTGACCGCCGTGGTAGTGGTCCTCGTACCCGTACACCCGCATGGCGCGCCGGACTTCGAGGCCCGGAGTGTCCCTGGGCACAAGGACCATCGACTGCTGCCGACGGATGTCGGCGCCGTCCGGATCGGTCTTGCCCATCACGATGAAGACCTTGCAGTCCGGGTTCATCGCCCCGGAGATGTACCACTTGCGCCCCGTGATGACGTACTCTCCCCCACTCTCGGCTCCGCTCGAGTGGGAGGTGCCCCCCTCATCGCGCTCGATGAGCGTGGTGATGTTCGTGGCGTCCGACGAGGCCACCTCCGGCTCGGTCATCGCGAGCGCCGAGCGGATCTCACCGGCGAGCAGCGGCTCCAGCCACTGCTTCTTGTGCTCGTCGGAGCCGAACTGGCTGAGCACCTCCATGTTGCCGGTGTCCGGGGCCGCGCAGTTCAGCGCGGTGGGCGCCAGCTGCGGGGAGCGTCCGGTGATCTCGGCGAGGGGCGCGTACTGGAGATTCGTCAGCCCGGCCCCGTGCTCGGCATCCGGCAAGAAGAGATTCCACAGGCCCTGCCTGCGCGCCTCGGCCTTCAGCTCCTCCACGATCGCGGGCGTCTCCCACGGCGATGCAAGACCGGCCCGCTGCTCGTCGGCGATCGCCTCGGCCGGGTAGACGTGCTCGTCCATGAAGGCGAGCAGCTTGGCGCGCAGCTCTTCGGTGTGCGCGTCGTAGGCGAAGTCCATGGCGGGCTCAGCCTTCCTTTCGTTCCTGGAGCGTGGTGAGGCCGTGCTCGATGAAGACGGGGACGAGCTCGCCGATGCGGTCGAAGCCCGCGCCGACCGTCTGGCCGAGCGTGTAGCGGTAGTGGATGCCCTCCAGGATCACGGCGAGCTTGAACCAGGCGAACGCCGTGTACCAGTCGACCGCCGACACGTCGCGCCCCGAGCGCGCGGCGTACCGCTCGACCAGTTCGGCGGCCCTCGGGTGTCCGGGGGCGCCCGCCGTGGTGCTGATGGGGGAGTTCGGCAGCTCGAGCCGGGTGCTGTACATGACGAGCAGGCCCAGGTCGGTGAGCGGATCGCCGAGCGTGGACATCTCCCAGTCGAGGATCGCCTTGATCTTGTCGTCCGGGCCGATCAGGACGTTGTCGAGACGGTAGTCGCCATGTACGACGGTGGCCGCGGGGGAGGCGGGCAGCTTGCGGCCGAGCGCCGCGTGCAGCTCGTCGATCCCCGCCAGGTCCCTGTTCCGCGAGGCGTCGAGCTGCTTGCCCCAGCGGCGCAGCTGCCGGTCGAGGAAACCGTCGGGCCGCCCGAAGTCACCGAGGCCGACCGCCGCGGGATCCACGGAGTGCAGGTCGACGAGGGTGTCGACGAGGCCGTTGACGGCGGCCCGGGTGCGCTCGGCGCCCAGCGGGGCCAGCTCGTCGGCCGTGCGGTACGGGGTGCCGTCCACGAAGTCCATCACGTAGAAGGGCGCCCCGATCACGGAGTCGTCCTCGCAGAGCAGCACCGGCTTCGGCACCGGTACGTCCGTGGGGTGCAGGGCGCTGATCACTCGGTGCTCGCGCTTCATGTCGTGCGCGGTGGCGAGGACATGCCCGAGCGGCGGACGCCGTACGACCCAGCGCGTGGTGCCGTCCGTCACGGCGTACGTGAGGTTCGACCGGCCGCCCTCGATCAGCCGGGCGGTGAGCGGTCCGCCCACCAGGCCCGGCCGTTCGCGGTCCAGATGGCCGCGCAGCTGGTCGAGATCGAGGCCTGGCGGGTGGTCTGGGCTCATCTTCGCTCCTGATCGGACGTTCGACGTCGAGTACTGTGCCGGTCTTAATGATGCCGACCAGTCGGTATGTCGTCCAGAGCGTGGCGGGAACGTGATCAGGATCGCGGTGGCGCGAACGGCCCCCGACGCGCCGATCCCCCGCCACAGACTGCCAGTTGGTGTCCGTGCAGGGGAAGGCGGCAGGTCGCTCGGGCCGCTGTGGGCCTCAGTGGTCGTCCCAGTGGCCGTCGTGCGGCGCGTGCCGGTGGCCGTCGTGGAGGTAGTCGACGTGGTCGCCGTGCAGGACCGACGTGTGCCCGCAGCCCTCGCCGTGCCGGTGGTCGTGCCCCTCGTGGATGGCGTGCTCGCTGGGCTCGCACTCGTCGTAGTGCCCGGAGTGCAGGCGGTGCATATGACCGTCGTGCGCGTAGTCGACATGGTCGCCGTGCGGCACCTCCGGGTGCCCGCAGGCCGGGCCGTGGATGTGCTCGTGCACCGGGTGCTGGTGATGAAGCTGGGTCATGACGCGTACACCTTCTGTGGGAGGGGATGACCCTCTCAGGCTAGCCCTCGATGCCCCTTTGATGGAGATATGGAAGCATTGTTGATGTTTCCATCACCGCACGACGGCACCCCTGTAAGGGCGATCCCACGAAGGCGATCCCATGAAGGCGATCAGCTACCGCCGGTACGGCGGACCCGAAGTCCTCGAGTACGGCGATGTCCGCGACCCGAAGGTCGGCCCCGACTCCGTCCTGGTGAAGGTCCGCGCCGCGTCCGTGAACCCCGTCGACTGGAAGTGCCGCGAGGGTCACCTCGACGCCATCCTCGACCCCGTCTTCCCGGTGATCCCCGGCTGGGACGTCGCGGGCGTGGTGGTGCAGCCGGGCGCGTCCGTGCCGGAGTTCTCGGTGGGGGACGAGGTCATCGGGTACGTACGCGAGGACTTCCTCTCCCGCGGCACCTTCGCCGAGTACGTCGCCGCCCCCGTGCGCACCCTCGCCCGCAAGCCGCGCAATCTGACCTTCGAGGAGGCGTCGGGCCTGCCGCTGGCCGGGCTCACCGCCTACCAGGTGATCACCAAGGCGCTCGCCGTGACGGAGGGCGACGTGGTGCTCGTGCACGCCGCGGCCGGCGGCGTCGGCTCGCTCGCCGTCCAGCTCGCCCGGCACGCGGGCGCCCGTGTCATCGGCACCGCGAGCGAGTCCAACCACGCCTACCTGCGCGAACTCGGAGCGGAGCCGGTCACCTACGGAGAGGGCCTGGCCGGGCGGGTGCGGGAGCTGGCGGCGGAGGGGGTGGACGCCGCCTTCGACACGGTCGGCGGTGACGCCCTCAAGGCGTCCGCCGAGGTCCTCGCGCCGGGTGGCCGCCTCGCCTCGATCACGGACCCCGCGGTGATCGGCCTGGGCGGCGACTACTGCTGGGTGCGCCCCGACGCCGACGACCTGCAGCGCCTGGCGCAGCTCGCGGAGCAGGACGTCGTCACGGTCCATGTCTCCGAGACGTTCCCGCTGGAGCGGGCTGCCGAAGCGCACCGGCTGAACGCGGAGGGCCGCACCCGGGGCAAGATCGTCGTGACGGTGGACTGGACGGACTGAGGATCCCCCCGGCCCCGGGGGCTCAGAGCACCATCGCCGTCGCGCACACCGCGAGCGCCATCGTGCACAGCGTCGCCGTCGCCGCCGCCCGCCGCGTGAGCGGGCTCGGCCTGCTCGTGGCGGACAGGGCGGTGAGCCTGCGGTGCGCCACCGCGAGGAAGCCGAGCCAGAGCAGCAGGCACAGGGCGCAGGCGACCACGGACAGTGCGGTGGTGCCGTGGTGCAGCGCCGCCCGAGCCGCGAGGACCGCCGCGACGGTGCAGGACAACGTCGTACGCCGCCACGCGAGGCGCGTGCGCTCCGGCTGCAGCCCCGGATCGCGGACGGCGGCCTGATCCGTCACCCTTCCCACCCGAAGAGCACGATGACGACCATGGCAAGGGCCACCACCGCGACGGACAGGCTGAGGAGAGTCGGGAAGCGCGACACGGGCAGATCCTCGCCGCGCCGCATCGCCCGCTCGCAGCGCACCCAGTGGTTGACCGCCCGCAGCGAGCAGAGCACACCCGCGGCGAGCAGCGCGAGGGCGAGCCCGATGCGCCACCCCCAGCGCAGGTCCGGCAGGAACTGGTCCACCGCGAAACCCCCGCCGATCAGGGCGAGCGCGGTGCGCAGCCAGGCGAGGAAGGTGCGCTCGTTGGCGAGCGAGAAGCGGTAGTCGGGGGTGTCGCCCTCCTCGCGGATCCGCTCGGGGGCGAACCACAGGCGCAGGCTCTGTACGAAATTGCTCACCCGCCGCACACTAGCCCGCACCCCCTCGCCCTACCTCGCGCGGAACTCCCGCAGCCGTTCGAAGGCGGCGAGCCCGTCCGGCGTCCACTCCCACTCGTCGAGCCGCCGCTCCAGCTCGTCCTCCGTGAGGAAGGCGTGCCAGGCGACCTCCTCGACCTGCGGACTCACCGGCAGCTCGCAGACCACCTCGTAGAGGTACGACCACCAGGAGTGCCCCGCGCCGTCGTCGTACAGGAACTTGAACAGCGGGGTCGGCTGCGGAAGTCCGCTGACCCCCAGCTCTTCCTGCGCCTCGCGCAGCGCGGCGTCGTCGTAGGACTCACCGGCGCCGACGACCCCGCCGACGAACATGTCGTAGAGGGAGGGGAAGACAAGCTTGGTGGGCGTCCGGCGGTGCACGAACACCCGGCCCTCCGTGTCCCGCGCGAGGATGAACGCGCAGCGATGGCGCAGGCCCCGCGCATACGCCTCACCGCGCGGGGCCTCGCCGATGACCTCGTCGTTCTCGTCGACGATGGCCAGGATCTCGTCGCGGGGGTCGGCTTGCCCCGATGGCACGTCAGTCATGCCGACCATCCAACCTCACTGCCCCATGACGTACTTCACGGTGGGGCCCGCGGTCCAGCCGCCGTCGACGGCGATCTCTGCGCCCGTCACGTACGAGGCGGCGTCCGACAGGAGGAAGACCATGGCGCCGGCGATCTCGTGCGGCTCGCCGACCCGGCCCATCGGGGTGTTGGGGTACTTGCCCTCGCCCTTCTCGATGCCGACCTGGGCGGTCATCGGGGTGTACGTCATGCCCGGGTGGACGGAGTTGACGCGGATCCGGGAGGTCCCGAGCTCCACCGCACCGATCTTGGTGAGGCCGCGCACGCCCCACTTGGAGGCGCCGTAACCGGCGGTGAGAGCGAGGCCCATCAGACCGGCGGCGGAGGAGATGTTGACGATCGACCCGCCCCCGTTCTCCTTCATCGCCGGGATGACACTCTTCATCCCGATGAAGACACCGGTGAGGTTGATGTCGAGGACCTTGCGGAAGTGCTCGACCGACTCCGACTCCAGGAACCGGCCGGTGGATATCCCGGCGTTGTTCACCAGACCGTGGATCCCGCCGAACTCGGCGACCGCGAACTGGACGACGCGCTGCCAGTCCTCCTCGGACGACACGTCGTGGTGCGCGAAGCGGGCGCGCTCGCCGAGATCGGCGGCGGTGGCCTTGCCCTCGTCGTCGAGCACGTCCGTCAGGACGACGTCGGCGCCCGCCGCGACGGCCTGCCGCGCGGCCTCGGCGCCGAGGCCGCGGGCGGCGCCGGTGATGATGACGGTCCTGCCGGTGAGATCGTGCAGTTCGCTCATGGTTCTCTCCGCGGGGTGGGGGCCCCGAGCAGGGCCGTGGTGGTCTCGACGAGATCCGCGAGGAAGAGCGGCTCGTCGGTCAGGGGGGTGGTGCCGGCCAGGTACTGGCGGGCCCGGTCGCCCATGGCGGCGCCGATGAGGGTGAGCGCGAGATCGAGCCGCTCGAGCCGTACCGGCTCGGGGAGCGCGGCCACGTCCGCCAGACAGTCCTCCACACGGCGGATCAGCTCCCAGTAGACGGTGCCGTCGATGGTGGGGTGCGGGGTCCGGGTGCGTACGCCGCTCTCGTGGCTGAGCTGGGCGGAGATGCGCAGGCAGCGGCGGCCCCGCTCCGTGCGGAGCTCGGTGGCTTCGGCGTTCACCAGGGCGGTGAGGAGGCGGGGGAGGGTGTCGGGCGCGTCCCCGAGCTCTGCGAGCTCGGCCTCGAGGACCTTCTCGGTCCGCGTCTGCCGGGCGGCCATCACGGCGTCGAGCAGCCCTGCGCGTGAGCCGAAGTGGTACTGGACGGCAGAGGGATTGCTCTGCCCGGCGATCCGCACGATGTCCCGAAGCTGCGCACCGTCCACGCCCTGAGCGGCGAAGACTTCTTCCCCGGCACGGATCAGCTTCTCCCGGGTGTCGGGTCCTGAGGTCCTGGCCATGGGGTGATTGTAATGCTGCCCATTATTAAAAGGCGAGAGAGAGTCCCCAACCCCACCCCTTCCCGGCTGTGACATGTGCGGCTCCGCCGAGTTCGTCCTCAAACGCCGGACGGGCTCGAAGACCTGCCAATGGGTGGGGGGCAAGTGCCGGGTTTCGGGCGGGTGGGCGGGAAACTCGCCGCGAAGCGGCGGTATGGCGGCGCGGCCGACG
>NZ_JBFBJK010000022.1:0-173859 GCF_040686095.1 Streptomyces sp. NPDC086554 | reverse complement strand
CCGGTGCGCGAGGGGCCGGTTGACCGCGGACCAGAGCAGGGCGTAAAGGCCGACGAACCAGGAAACGACGGCCCTCCAGGGAGCGACGGCCACCCCGAATGATCCGGTCGCCAGACGCTTGACGAAGCCGGGACCCATCCCCGAGCGGCCGCGCACCCCTCCAGCGGGACGGCACGTGAAACGAACCAGTCCGCACCCGGCGCTCAAGCCGGATGACCCATCCCCGCCACTTTCAGGCCAACCGGGCGGCCCCGGCGCCAACTCAACGCCGGGCAAGAAAGCCCCCGCCAAATGCCTCAGGCATCAGCTCGGCAGCTCCCACACAGTGGCGGCTATGCGGACCGGGCCTGCAGTCGGCGCGGACACAGTGCGCAGATAGGCCGTGCGCCCTTCCATGGTTTGCGCACAGAACCGGGAACCTCGGGTCAGTTCGGCGGCATAGGCACCGTTCTTCTCGACGGCGTCCGCGCACTCGGCCTCGCTGGGCGCGGGGCCGGAACCAGGAAGCGGCGCCAGCGTCAGCTCACTGCCCTCGGTGGTGAGGGTCGGGCTACCGGAGGTGGCGCCGACGTACACGTCGACTCCCTTGATGTCCGGGCCGGAGACAAGAGGGGGTGTGGAATCCAGGTCGACGTTCTCGCCGCCGTTGGGGAGTTCGACGCGTACTGTCCCCGAGAACCTGACCTTCGGCGAGGCCTGTTCCGCACTCCCGGCGTCGGACGGTGCGGTCGACGCCGCGCCCTTGTCCGCGGCACTCGCGTCAGGTTGCTCCGAGTCGGAGGACCCTCGGTTTCCGATCACCACTGTGACGACGATGCCCACAATCGGGATGACGATGCCGACCAACCACCATGCCCAACGCGGCTGATGAGGCTGAGGCGGGCCGGCCGGAGGGGGCGGCATGGGCGGAGGCGGCATGTAAGGCGTGCGGGACGGCAGGTCATCGGAGTCCGTGGTCATGGACACCTAACCTATGTTCTCTCGCTTCTCGTCGGGGAGCGGTTCCCGCAGGTCACTCAGGACGGCACGAACTCGTACTGCAACTCGTAGAGGTGGCCCGCCTTGACCATCACCGTCGCCTCGATGGGCCGTTCGTCATCGCTGTGGACGACGCGCAGAGTGCGCAGCACCGGGAGGCTGCTGGGGAGCAGGAGAGCCGTGTACTGCTCCTGGGTGGGAACCCGCGCCGAGACTCGGTCCACGCTGAGCCGCGGAGGGAAACCGAGACCGGACAGCAGGGCCGGGGTGCCACCACGAATCCTGCGCCGCTCCGTGATCGGGGTGCCCCGGGCGATCTCCACCGGATAGTAGGAGGCGACCAGCTCCACCGGCTCGTCGTCGATGCTGAGCAGCTGGCGGCGCAGCACCGCCACACCGCCACCGCCGAGCCCCAGCGCCGCCGAGACATCCGCCGGCGGCACCACCTCGGCCACCTCCAGCAGCGTGCTCCGAGGGCTCGCGCCGTGCTCGACAGCCTCGGTCAGCCAGCGATACGGGCGCCCGTCCCCGGCAGGAGCCATGTACGCGGCCGGCCGCAGGGTCCGCTGGCGGTGCTCGCGCACGGTGACCGCCGCCCCGGCCCGGCCGACGGCCAGGCCCTCATCCTTGAGCAGCTGGAGTGCCTTCTGCACGGTGGCACTCGACGCATCGAATCTGGCCTTGAGCTGCGCCGTCGAGGGGAGCCTGGCCCCCGGAGCCAGCTCACCGCTCATGATCTCGTCCCGCACATCGGCGGCGATGCGCTCATGGAGGGCACGGCGGTCGGACGCGTTGGCATCGGTACGGGGCACGGTCATCCGATCCGAATCTCGTAGCGCAGCCGCTGGCGGGTGGCAGGCATCGTCATCAAGTCCGCCTGGATGGCCCGGCCCTCCGCATCCAGGGTGACCCGGGCCAGCCGCAGGACCGGCTCGTCCGGACCTGTGCGCAGGGCCGCCCGCTCCTCCTCGCTCGGCATCCGGGCAGTGACGTCCTCGCGCACGGTGACCCCGGAATGCCCGAGCTCGGCGAGCAGAGTCACCGCGCCGCCACGGATCTTGGCCGTGGCGGCCAGCGGAGTCGCCCTGGCGATCTCGACGGGGTAATAGGTGTCCGTCAACTCATTGGGTTCACCGTCGAGTTCGATGATCCGACGCCGAACGACCACGGGTCCCCCTTCGGCTACGCCGAGCAGTTCGGCCACCTCACGGGGTCCCCCAGGGCCGCGAATTCGAGCTGGGCCTCTCGATCTCACCCGCCGACGCCGAGCTCCGCGCCTTCGGCGTCACGGAACACTCGGTGGGCAAGACCGTGTGGCTCATGTTCAAGGCGGTGAATGCCACCTGCGGTGAACAGGGCACCGGGGCCGCCCGGTTGTCCTGAGTTTGGCGGTTCCGGGCTGGGAGTCAAGGGCGCTCCGCTGCGCTACGCGTCGGCTGCGCCGATTCCGCTTCGCTTCACCCTTGACACCCGTCCCTCCACCGCGAGAAGCGAGATGACCGGGCGGCCCTGGAAGCGGGGCTCACGGGGACCGGCCGTCAGGCCATCCGGCTTGAGCGCCGGGTGCGGACTAGTTCGTTTCACGTGCCGTCCGTCCGGCTGGAGGGGTGCGCGGCCGCTCGGGGATGGGTGCCGGTCTCGTCAAGCGTCCGCCGACCGGACCTTCCGGGGCGGGCGCCGGGTGGGAGGGCCACAACTCACCGTTTCTGGTCGCCAGTTGATTCCCGGGACTGGCCGGTGAGGGGGTGCGGGGGACCTACTTCGGCAAAGTTGCGTTTCGCAGGGCCGCGCGCCCCCCTTGTGCCAGAACACAACTTTCCCAAAGTAGGTCCCCCACCCCCAGTCGCCGACCCCCGCCATTCGTGACGCGCGACCCGTGACGGCCAGCCCGGGAGATCCGGTCGGCGGACGCTTGACGAGACCGGCACCCGTTCCCGAGCCGACCGCGCACCCATGACACTGACGGCACGTGCAACGAACAAGTCCGCGCCCGGCAGGAAAGCCGGATGACCCGACGGGAGTCCCCGAGAGGCCCGCTTCCTGGGCCGCCCGGTCGGCGTTCACCTGCGGTGGAGGGGTGGTTGTCAAGGGTGGAGCGAAGCGGAATCGGCGCAGCCGACGCGGAGCGCAGCGGAGCGCCCTTTACAGCCGGCCCGGAACCGCCAACCTCGTAACAGCGGGCGGCCCCGGCGCCAATCGAGCGCCGGGCAAGAAAGGCCCCGGTGGCACGGCGGAAGAGAGACCGGGGCTCACACCCCCGGTGGACGCGACTCCAGCCCCTCTGCCAGTACCTCTGCCAGGTGCCGTCCCCTTACCCCCTCCCCCAGCTGCTCCAGCTGCGTGCGGCAGGAGAAGCCGTCCGCCAGGACTTCCGCCGAAGCGGGAGCCGCGCGCACCGCCGGGAGCAGTTGTTCCTCCGCGCACGTGCGCGAGACCTCGTAATGGCCCGCCTCGAAGCCGAAGTTGCCCGCCAGACCGCAGCAGCCTCCGCTCAACTCGCCCTCCAGACCCGCCTTCTGACGGAGTCGGCGTTCCGGGGCGTCGCCCAGGACCGCGTGCTGGTGGCAGTGGGTCTGGCCGACCACCGGGCGGTCGATGCGTGGCGGGCGCCAGTCTGGAGCGCGTTCCTCCAGGACCTCGGCGAACGTGCGGACCGCGGCGGCAAGGTGATGGGCTCGCTCGTCGTCGCCGAGGAGTTCGATCAAGTCCGATTTCAGGGCCGCGGCACAGCTTGGTTCCAAGACCACCACCGGTGCGCCGCCCTCCAGGAGCCCCTCCATGTGGTCCAGGGTTCGTCTCAATAGCGTGCGGGCTCGGTCCAGTTGGCCCGTTGATACGTACGTCAGGCCGCAGCACACCCCGCTTCCCGGCACGAACACCGTCAGGCCCGCGTCCTCAAGCACCCGCACCGCCGCCCGGCCCACCTCCGGCGAGAGGTGGTCCGTGAACGTGTCCGGCCATAGGACGACGAAGCGGTCGGAGGACACGATCTGCGTTCCCTTGCGGCGTGACCGCTTGAGCCACCAGCGGCGGAATGTCTCCGGGGCGAGGCGCGGGATCGACCTTTCCGGGGCGATCCCGGCAAGGCATTTGGCCCAGCCCGCCAACACGGCCACTCGGGAGAGGGTGTTCGCGAGGCGGGCCGTGTGCGTGCGGGACGCCAGGCGCAGCCACAGCGGCAGCCAGCCCATCGCGTAGTGCGACGCGGGGCGGCGCCTGCCCTCGTAGTAGTGGTGCAGGAACTCTGCCTTGTAGGTCGCCATGTCCACGCCCACCGGGCAGTCCGAGCGGCATCCCTTGCAGGAGAGGCAGAGGTCCAGGGCTTCGCGGACCTCCGTCGAGCGCCAGCCGTCCTTCACCACCTCCCCCGCCAGCATCTCGTGCAGCAGCCGCGCCCGGCCCCGCGTCGAGTGCTCCTCCTCGCCCGTCGCCCGGAAGGAAGGGCACATCACCCCGCTTGCCGAATTTGTCGATTCTGTACGGCACTTGGCCACCCCTACGCACCGCCGTACCGCCGCCGAGAAGTCGCCGCCGTCGTGCGGATAGCCGAAGGCGACGTCCACCGGCTTCCTCGGCAGCGGGGTGAAGCGGAGGTTCGCGTCCAGCGGCGCGGGGCGCACCAGCATTCCGGGGTTCAGGAGGTCCGCCGGGTCCCATGCCCCCTTTACCCGCTCGAAGAGGCGTACCAGGTCGGCGCCGTACATCTTGGGGAGCAGTTCCGCCCTCGCCTGGCCGTCGCCGTGTTCGCCCGACAGTGATCCGCCGTGCGCGACGACCACCTCCGCGAGGTCCTCCGAGAAGCGGCGGAAGCCTCGTACTCCCTCCTCGCTCATCAGGTCGAAGTCGATGCGTACGTGAATGCAGCCGTCCCCGAAGTGGCCGTACGGAGTGCCGCGCAGGCCGTGGTCCGCAAGCAGCGCCCTGAAGTCCCGCAGATACGCGCCCAGCCGCGCGGGCGGCACCGCGCAGTCCTCCCAGCCCGGCCACGCCTCACTGCCGTCCGGCATCCGCGTCGCCGTCCCGCTGGCGTCCTCCCGGACCCGCCACAGCGCGCGCTGCCCCGCCGGGTCGGTGACCACCACCGAGTCCACGGAGCCGCTGTCGCCGGAAGCCGCCTTCGCGATCGCCTCCGCACGTGCGCGTGCCTCGGCCTCGCTGCCGCCGCCCGTCTCCACGAACAGCCAGGCGCCGCCCTTGGGCAGCCCTTCCGCGCCGCGCACCAGGTCGGCGGCCATGCCCTCCACCGTCAACGGGCCGTGCGGAAGCAGGGCGGCGGCCGCTTCCGCCGCCGCGCTCTCGTCGGCGTATCCGAGAACGGCGAGGGCACGTGCGCGTGGCGCCTCGACGAGGCGCACGGTCGCTTCCGTCAGGACGGCGAGCGTGCCCTCCGAGCCGCAGTAGGCGCGGGCCAGGTCGACGCCGCGCTCGGGGAGCAGGGCGTCCAGGGCGTATCCGGAGATGCGGCGGGGCAGCTCCGGGAAGCCGGTCCGCAGGAGCTTCAACTCGGCGTCCACCAGGGGGCGCAGGCCCTCGGGGGCGCCTTCCCAGCCCTGGGCGAGGCCGAGCCTTTCGCCGCCCGAGGTGATGACCTTCAGGTGGTGGACGTTGTCGGCGGTGGTGCCCCAGGCCACCGAGTGGGAGCCGCAGGAGTTGTTGCCGATCATTCCGCCGAGGGTGCAGCGGTTGTGGGTGGAGGGGTCGGGGCCGAAGGTGAGGCCGTGCCGGGCTGCCTCGTTGCGGAGGCTGTCCAGGATCACTCCTGGCTGGACGACCGCCCTTCGTGCGTCGGCGTCCAGGGCGGTGATCTGGTTCATGTGGCGGGTGAAGTCGAGTACGAGGCCCACCCCGGTGGCCTGTCCTGCGATGGAGGTGCCTGCGCCGCGGGCGACCACGGGGACGCGGTGCTCGCGGCAGACCGTCAGCGCCGCCGCCACGTCGTCCGCGTCGCGCGGGGCGAGGACGCCTTGCGGGACGCGTCTGTAGTTGGAGGCGTCCATGGTGTGCAGGGCGCGGGCGGTCGTGGAGAAGTCCACCTCCCCGCGTACGGCGTTTCGTAGGGCGCGCTCCAGATCTGCGTGATGGTTCATGCGGTTCTCCTTTCCCCGCTGTGTTCATCAGCGCACTTCGTGCGCGGGCACCCCTTCCCGACCTTCCCGACTAACGCCGGGCAATCGGGTGGGTGGGCGGGAAAGATCCGCCGCGGAGCGGCGGCTTTGAGCGGGGTCCGGGGCAGAGCCCCGAGGCGTCCACCCCGCGTGGGGGCGCGATCTCACCCGGCGGACACCAGTCAGACCCCGTGCCCTGAGCCGCTAGGCTCACCCCGTGGCTGAGATCCAGATTCCCGCTGACATCAAGCCCGCCGACGGACGTTTCGGCGCGGGCCCCTCCAAGGTGCGCACGGAGGCGCTGGACGCGCTCGCCGCCACCGGTACCTCTCTGCTCGGCACCTCCCACCGCCAGGCCCCGGTCAAGGACCTGGTCGGCCGGGTGCGCGAGGGCGTCAAGGACCTCTTCTCCCTCCCCGAGGGCTACGAGGTGATCCTGGGCAACGGCGGCTCCACCGCCTTCTGGGACATCGCGACGCACGGCCTGATCGAGAACAAGTCGCAGCACCTCAGCTTCGGCGAGTTCTCCTCCAAGTTCGCCAAGGCCTCGAAGCTCGCCCCCTGGCTGGCCGAGCCCACCGTCATCACCAGCGACCCGGGTACGCACCCGGAGCCGCAGGCCGAGGCGGGCGTCGACGTCTACGCGTTCACGCACAACGAGACCTCGACCGGCGTCGCGGCCCCCATCAAGCGGGTGGCCGGCGCGGACGCGGGTTCCCTCGTCCTGGTGGACGCCACCTCCGGCGCCGGCGGCCTGCCCGTCGACATCGCCGAGACGGACGTCTACTACTTCGCCCCGCAGAAGTCCTTCGCGTCGGACGGCGGTCTCTGGATCGGCGTCTTCTCTCCCGCCGCGATCGAGCGTGCCGAGCGGATCCACGCGTCCGGCCGCCACGTCCCGGAGTTCTTCAGTCTCCCGACGGCGATCGACAACTCCCGCAAGAACCAGACGTACAACACCCCGGCCCTCGCCACGCTCTTCCTGCTCGGCGAGCAGCTGGAGTGGATGAACAGCCAGGGCGGGCTCGAGTTCACGACCGGCCGCACGGCCGCCTCCTCGCGCACGCTGTACGGCTGGGCCGAGGAGTCCAAGTACGCGACGCCGTTCGTCACGGACCCGGCCAAGCGCTCGCAGGTCATCGGCACGATCGACTTCGCGGACGAGATCGACGCCGCCGGGGTGGCGAAGGCGCTGCGGGCCAACGGGGTCGTTGACACCGAGCCGTACCGCAAGCTGGGCCGCAATCAGCTGCGCGTGGCGATGTTCCCGGCGATCGACCCTGCGGACGTCGAGGCGCTCACCAAGTGCATCGACTACGTGATCGAGAAGCTGTAGCAGTAGTTCTTCGTACGACGACGGGGGCGCCCGGCACACACCGTGCCGGGCGCCCCCGTTCGCGTACGGAAAAGCTCCTCAGCGGCTCAACTGCTTGAACTTCCGTACCGCAAGCGGCAGGAACACCAGCGAGACCACCAGCGGCCACACCACCGCCATCAGGATCGCGTGCTGCTCGACCCAGCTCGCGCCGCCCGCGCCCGGGTTGCCGAACAGTTCGCGTGCCGCCGTGCCCGTGGAGGACACCGGGTTCCACGCGGCGATCGGCGCCAGCCAGTCCGGCATCAGCGAAGGCGCCACGAAAACGCTGGAGATCATGGTCAGCGGAAACGCGACCGCGTAGAGGCCGCCCGCCGCCTCCGGGGTCGGGACGACGAGGCCCAGGTAGACGCCCACCCAGATCAGGCTGAAGCGCAGGAGCAGCAGGAGGCCGAAGGCCGCCAGGGTCTGCGGCAGGCCCGCGCTCGACCGCCAGCCGATGGCCAGCGCCGTCAGGGCGAGGATCGTCAGCTCGGCGCAGGCCACGATGAGGTCGGCGAGGCCGCGCCCGGACGCCACCGCCGACGGCGCCATCGGCATCGAGCGGAAGCGGTCGATGACGCCCTTGGCGGAGTCGGTGACGACGCCCATCGCGGTGTTCATGAAGCCGAAGGCCATGGTCATCACGAACATGCCGGGCATCAGGAACTGCTTGTAGTCGCCGTCCTCGCCGCCGCCGGGCACCTTCATCGCCTCACCGAAGACGAAGCCGTACAGGAGTACGGAGATGATCGGGAAGCCCAGCTGCCAGGCGATGTAGACCGGTTGGCGCTGGTAGTGGGTGAGGTAGCGGCGGGTGATGTTCCAGGCGTCCGCGAGCGCCCAGTAGAGGCGCCCGCGCGAGGTGTCCGCGGTCAGTGCGACGCTCATGCCGCGACTCCGTTCTTCTCGTCGGTGCCGATCAGCAGCGGTGGGTCCGCCCGGCGGCCCGTCAGCCGCAGGAACACGTCGTCCAGGCTCGGCCTGCGCAGGCCGATGTCCTCGATCGCGATGCCTTGGTCCTGGAGCGTCCGCGCCACCTCGGTCAGTGCGCCGACCCGGTCCGTGACGTCCGCCTGGACGCGGCGTTCCAGGGCGGTCGTCTCCGGTACGCCGTCGGCCACCCGGGACACGGCGGTCCACGCCGCCGACAGATCGGCGGCATCGCGCACCACGACCTCAAGGCAGCTGCCGCCCACCGTGGACTTCAGACCGTCGGGGGTGTCGTCGGCGATAGCGCGGCCCTGGTCGATGACGGTGATCCGGGACGCCAGCTTGTCGGCCTCCTCCAGATACTGGGTGGTCAGCAGGACCGTCGTACCGTCCGCGACCAACTTCCGTACGGTGTCCCAGACTTCGAGGCGGCTGCGCGGGTCGAGTCCGGTGGTCGGCTCGTCCAGGAAGAGGACGGCAGGCGCGAGGATCATCGAGGCGGCGAGGTCGAGCCTGCGGCGCATGCCACCGCTGTAGTCGCCCGCGCTCTTGTCGGCCGCCTCCACCAGGTCGAACTGTTCCAGGAGTTCCTGGGCGCGGCGGGCCGCCCGCTTGCCGCCCAGGTGGAAGAGGCGGCCGAACATCTCCAGGTTCTGCCGGCCGCTGAGCACCTGGTCGACCGCCGCGTACTGCCCGGTGAGGCCGATGCGGGCGCGTACGGCGTCGGGGCTGCGGACGACATCGGCGCCCGCGACCTCCGCGCGCCCGCCGTCGAGCCGTACCAGTGTCGAGAGGATGCGGACGGCGGTGGTCTTGCCCGCGCCGTTCGGCCCGAGCAGTCCGTGCACCGTGCCGCGCGCGACCGTGAGGTCGAAGGCGTCCAGGGCCTTCTTCTCGCCGTAGCGCTTCTCCAGGCCCTCGGCCCGTACCGCGTAGTCGTTCCCGTCCATCGCCTGCCCCTCCAGCCAGTTCCGCCACAAGCCCAGTGCGCCATGCGCCACACCCGATGAGTACGGCGTACTCAATTGAGAGTACACCGTACCCAGTTTCGCGGGTACACCGTACCCAATTACTTCTCGGACCATTAGGCTGAGCGCCATGACGAGCACGAACGGCGGCGACGTCCAGCGCACCGGCAGCGACATCTCCCGCAGCCTCGAACTGCTCTGGGGCAGCGGCGAGCGCCCGGCGCGGGGCCCCAAGCCGGGGCTCACCCTGGAGCGGATCGTCACCGAGGCGGTGCGCCTCGCGGACGCCGAGGGCCTCACCGCGGTCTCGATGCGCCGCCTCTCCACGGAGCTCGGCACCGGCACGATGTCCCTGTACCGCTACGTCCCCGGCAAGGCCGATCTGGTCGACCTGATGCTGGACCGCGTGTACGCGCCCCCCGAGGACCCCGATGGCGCGGCGCCCTGGACCGGCGGCTGGCGCGAGGGCGTCGAGGAGTACGCCCGCGAGACCCTCGTCCTCTACCGCCGCCACCCCTGGCTGCTCCAGGTCAACCAGGCCCGCCCGGTGCTCGGCCCCGGAGCCGTCGGCGGCCTCGACCGGACACTGTCCCGGATCAAGCCGATGGGCCTGACCGACCCCGAGCTGATCGGGGTGATCGTCATGACCGAGGGGTACGTCACCGGTGTCGCCCGCACCCAGGTGCAAGAGATCGAGGCGGTACGCAAGACCGGCCTGTCCGACCAGGAGTTCTGGGAGGCGCAGGCCCCGGCCCTCGACAGGATCATGCGCAGCGGCCGCTATCCGGCGCTCGCCGGGCTCTCCGAGGACGCGTTCGGCCCGGACTTCGACCACTTCGAGTTCGGCCTGCAGCGGCTGCTCGACGGCCTCGACGTCCTGGTCGCCCGCCGCAAGGCGCAGGAGCAGGAGCAGGAGCAGACAGCGGGACAGGACGGGCAGAGCACGTGACATATCCGGCGATCAGTGCCTCTATGGATACATGACGCCGAAACCCGCGAGCCCACCGAGCCCCGCGCTCGCCCCGTTCGTGAAGCAGTACACCGTCCTGCTCACGAGCCACAAAAAGGACGGCACGGGCGTGGGCGCCCCCGTCAGCATCGTCGTCGAGGGCGACCACGCGTACGTCCGCACCTACGCCAAGGCGTGGAAGGCCAAGCGGATGCGCCGCAACCCCGAGGTCGAGATCGCCCCGTCCACACTGCGCGGCGCACCGACAGGACCCGAGATCAAGGCACGGGTACGGCTGCTCGACCAGGGCGGCGAGGAGAACAAACACGCGGCGAAGCTGCTCAGGCGCAAGTACCCGGTACTGCACGGCCTGTTCGTCCCACTCACCCACAAGATCACGCGGGACAAGACACTGCACTACGAGGTACGGGTACTGGGCGAGTAGCACTGCGGTTGAGCGCCCCGAAGGGGCGCGGGGCTGTGACACTTGCGGCTCCGCCGCGTGGGCGCGACCAGCCACTGACGGCCCGCAGATAAATACCGGCCTAGCGCCGCCGCAACATCCGCTTCAGGCCAAGGAAAGCGGCCAGTACAACCGCCAAGGCCAACGCCCCCACCTTGAAGTCCCCGTCGAGCCCGGAGCCCCCGCCACCCCCGGCGTCCGGGCCCGAACTCCCGCTGCCTGAACCGGCGGTGCCGCCCGCGCCCTCCACCTCCACCGGTTCGACCTCGCCCTGTTCGCCCTCGGTGCCGTACATGAGGGTCGTACCGTCCAGGGTGTACGACACCGACTCCCCCTGGCCCTGCAGCGGCACGCTCAGCCGTCCCTCGCGCGCCGGCATCTTCCCCTCGCCCTTCCAGGCGTACGAGACACCACCCAGGTAGCCCCGCAGCGCGAGCTGCTTGCCGTCGGGGGAGAACGCGCCGTCGGTGGCCCACAGGCCGGTCTTCCCGAGGCGCTTGAAGACATTGACCCCGGAGGCGGACATCTGCGCCGGACCCTCGTACAAGGCCCCGCCCTCCTCCTTCTTGTCGGCGATGTAGATCCGCCCGGTCTTGGGGTGGACCATCAACGCCTCCGCGTCGCGCGCCCCGTCCTCGTACTTCACCGTGTACTGGGTGGCGCGCACGGTCTGGTCGCGGAGCTGCTTCGGCTCGGGCAGCTTGTAGATCCACACGTGGGACCAGGTGCCGCCGAGGTTGTCGCCGATGTCGCCGACGTAGAGGTTCCCGTCGCTGCCGACGGAGACCGCCTCGACGTCGCGCGGCGTCCCGACGCCGGTCAGGGTGATCGTCGCGACCGTCTCGCCGGTCTTGCCGTCCACGGCGTAGAGCAGCGCCCCGCCCTTGTCCTGGTCGTTGTGCGTCCAGTAGACGCCCGGGTGGGCGCGGGACGCGGCGAGGCCGCTGGACTCGATGATGCGGGGGTCCTTCATGGTGAACCCGTCGTGGCTGTCGTCGGCGGCGGCCGGAGCGGCGGCGCCGAGCAGGACCAGGCAGCCGGCGGCGGCCGCGGCACCCATCGAAGTACGCAGTGAACGCATGGCCCCCAGCCTGCCACCCCGGCGCGGGGCGGCGGGCGTCCGGCGGGTGTTGAGCCTCACATCGCAGGCCGGGGGCCTGATCCGGGATGATGAGCGGATGCTCAGGTTCATGTTCGTCGGCGACTCGATGACGATCGGAAGCGCCGGGGAACACACCTGGCGGCACCGGATGTGGCAGCACCTGCGGTCCTCGCTCGGCGAGCACGGCGACGAGGGCTTCGCCGTCGTGGGCCCGCGCCTGACCCTGCACGACAAGTCCACCGGCGAACCGACGTCGCACGCCTACGCCGACGGCACGGACCCCGCCTTCCCCCGCAACCACCTCGCGGGCTGGGGCGAGGGCTGGCTGCACATGGCGCCGCAGATCGCCGACGCGGTGCGCCGCGACGCACCTGACGTGCTGCTGATATCCCTCGGCCTGATCGACCTCGGCTTCTACACGAACGCCGAGCAGACCGCCGAGAACATGCGCCGCTTCGTCGCTCAGGCCCGTACGGCGAACCCGCACATCCGGATGGTCATGCTCCCCGTCATACCGAACGTCCGGGCCCGCACGGACGCCCCGTTCGCGGCGGAGGTCGCCCGCTTCAACACGCTGCTCGCGAAGGCCGTCGCCGACCTCGACACGGGCACGTCCCCGCTGCTCCTGGCCTCGTCCCCGCCGTCGTACGACATCGACGTCGACACGTACGACGGGACGCACCCCAATGCCTCCGGCGAGCACCGCCTCGCGGGGGCGTTCGCCGACGCCATGCACCAGGCGTGGGGCGTGGGCGCGCCGTACGGGACGACGCGCCCAGAACTGCTCAACTCACTTACTACCGGCTGAAGTTGGCCTTGAGGGCCTTGAGCCCCTCGATGTCCCACTTCGTGTACTGACCGGC
Organism: Streptomyces sp. NPDC086554; assembly: GCF_040686095.1. Classification (NCBI taxonomy): domain Bacteria; kingdom Bacillati; phylum Actinomycetota; class Actinomycetes; order Kitasatosporales; family Streptomycetaceae; genus Streptomyces; species Streptomyces sp. NPDC086554. The sequence continues at coordinate 161,144 of NZ_JBFBJK010000022.1, read as the reverse complement.
GTACTTCTTGACGCGGTCCTCGCTGCCGCCCTTCGCCCTGCCGTGGCCGCCGTTGGGCGAGCACATGACCGGGGTGTCCTTGCTGCTGTTGCTGACGCACTCGAAGGGGTCGACGGTGTTGTTGGCGTCAGGCCCGTCGGCATTGGCGTGGTCGAGCCCGATCGAGTGCCCGATCTCATGGCTCATCATGTTCGAGACGCGCGCCGGGCCGATCGCGTAGTCCCCCGGCTTCCAGTACTCGCTGTCGACCCATATCCACCCGCCCCACGCACTCTTGTTGCCGCTCGCCGAGCAGGGGAACGCCTGCGAGTAGCCCGGCTTGTTGCCGGGGGTGAAGGGCCGGTACTTCAGTCCTACGGTGATGACGTGACGCTCGGCGGTGGAGCAGGCGTTCTGCTCCTTGTGATAGCCGTCGGCCAGCGTGAACTTGGTCCCCGTGATCGCGGTCAGCTGCGCCGCGGTCTTCTTCAACTGCGCCCGCAGCTGGGACTCTGCGGTCTTGGTCTGCGCGGCGGTGAGCTTGGTCTCGGAGGCCTTGGGCTTGACGAGATGGATGACGTACGGATCCGGGCTGAGCGACTGGATCCCCCGGCCGTTCAGGATGCGCCATCCGGTGCCCTTGTACACGTCCCCCGCGGCGTACGCCGGATTGCTGAGTGCGACGAGCCCCGCGGCGGCGGCGAGCACGCCGACGGAGCGGACGATCTTCTTCATGGTCATGCAGAGATCTTCGCGGAGGGGGCCAACAAGTCCCCAACGGGGGGGTGTCTTTGGCGGCCGCCGGCCCGTCTCAAGCGCGCGGGGCGGCGCGGAATCGCCTCCGCGCCGCCCCCGTTCCCCCGTTCCCCCCGTCCCCCGTCCCCCGTTCGCCCCCCGTGTGTTCCCCCGGTCGACCTCAGGACCTCAGGACCTCAGTACTTGCCCCTGGCGCTGGACCGTGCCGCGATCCAGCCCTTCTTACCGCTGGGCAACTTGGAGTAGTACCACCAGTTGCCGTGCGGGCTGAGACCCTTGCAGTACGCCTTGAACTGGTCGTTGAAGTACAGCCCCTTGGTGATCTTGTACGTCGCGCCGGGACCACTGTGCATGTATGCCTCGTGGCCGTGGTCCTCGTAGTTGAAGATGTCGATGTGCCGCCAGTGGTTGGTGACGTTCTGGGAGCAGGCGGCGCTGCCCACCGCTCCCGCCGTCGGCGCCACAGTGACGGACCCCGCGAACAGCGCGGCCCCCACCGCGGCCACCGTCCCCATCCTGCGCCACCTGATCCTGCTCACTCGCTCTCCCTCATCCCGCGTCGTTCGTGCCGGGCGCCCCCGTGACGCCCGGCAGGAAGAACGCTAGGCAGCTCCGCCAACACACCGCCAACAGCGGCTTCGTACTTTGGTCGGCGGGTGCGCGGGCGATCGCATCCCTTCGTCGGCCGCTCCCGGCCGGAAGACGGATGCCCGCCCCGCCACCGCTTTCTAGCGTCGAAGCATGACGGTCGAGATCAAGAACACGGACGCCCGCACCGGTCCCCGCCGTGCGGGCGTGCTCCCCGCCGAGCGGGCCCTGGCACCCGACCTCGCGCGCGGGCTCATGCTGCTGTTCATCGTCCTGTCCAACACCGCGTTCCATCTGACGGCGGCCAGGCACGGTCCTTCCGGGTGGCAGCCGGTGGACGGCGGATGGTTGGACCATGCCGTGCAGTTCACCATGATCACCGTCCTTGACCTGCGTATCTATCCGCTCTTCGCGTTCCTCTTCGGGTACGGGATGATGCGGCTCTATCTGCGCCAGACGGCGGCGGGGACGTCGGAGCGGGACGCGGTGCGGCTGCTGCGGAGGCGCAGTCTGTGTCTCGTCGTCATCGGGCTGCTGCACGCCACGCTGCTGATGGCCGGGGACATCATCGGCTTCTACGGCGTGGTCAGCCTCGTCCTCGGCTGGCTGTTCCTGCGGCGCAGTGACCGTGCGCTGAAGTGGTGGATCCGGATCGCCGCCGCGCAGTTCGTGCTGCTGGCCGCCCAGCCCGTCGTATCCGCTGTGCTGGCAGGGGAGTTGGGTTCGCTGGGGGACGCCGGTGCCGAACCGGGTGCCAATGCCTACGCCGCCGGCGAGTCCAGCTGGGTGGCGGCCGCCGGGACCCGCTTGAGCAGCGGGCTCTTCGTGACCTTCGCCGCCGCACCGCTCTCCCTGGTCGGCGGCGCGTACGTCGTCTTCCTGCTCGGCTTCTGGGCCGCGCGCAAGGGCGTACTGGAGAACCCGGGCCGTCATCTGCCGTTGCTGCGGTGGACCGCCGTGACCGGCATCGCGGTGGGCTGGCTGGGGGCGCTGCCCGCCGCGCTTGCGCATGTGGGGGCTCTTGATGTCCCGGACGACGCGCAGAGCGAGGGCGGCGTGCTGACGATGGTGCGGGACGCCACGGGGAACGCGGCCGGGCTCGGGTATGTGGCGGCGGTGGCGCTGTTCGCCCACTGGTGGACGCGGCGGCAGTCCCGCAGGGGTACTCGGGCGCTGTCAGCCGTGACCGCGGTGGGCAAGCGCTCCCTCTCCTGCTATCTCGCCCACTCGCTCCTCTTCGCCCCCGTCCTCGCCGCCTGGGGCCTCGGCCTGGGCGAGCACCTGTCGAGCGCGACGATGGCGCTGTTCGCGGTCGGGGTGTGGCTGGTCACGGTGGCGGGCGCGTACGCACTGGAGCGGGCGGGGCGGCGTGGCCCCGCGGAGGCGGTGCTGCGCAGGGTCATGTACCGGCAGGGCATCCTCAACTCCGGGCGGCGCTCGGCCTAGGGAGCGGCAGTTGACGTACACGTCGTAGTGCAAGCGGACTACCGTAGCTGTGCATGGGGGAGAACACGGTCTCCGGTGGCCGTCAGGACGCTGTCGTCCAGGCCGGCACGGTCCACAACGTGACCATTACGTCGTCTACGTCGTCGCCGCAGAGCGAGGAAACGCTGCCGCGCTATCTGCGGGATCCCGACCGCTGGCCGCTCACCGACGAGTGGGAGGCGCTGGCGGCGGGCGCGCACCGGGCGCGGCCCGGCGATGACGGGAGCAAGCTTCCGCCGTACGTCGAGCGGGACGTGGACGCGGGTCTGCGCGAGGCGGTCGCGCGGGGCGGTCTGATCGTGGTCGTCGGCGACTCCACGGCGGGGAAGACGCGGGCTTCGTACGAGGCGGTGCGGGCGGTGCTGCCGGGCCGGCGGGTGGTGGCACCTCCGCCGGGTGGTCACCTGGAGCGGGCTCCCGAGGTGGTGGAGCGGGCAGGGGTGCCGTGCGTGGTGTGGCTCGACGATCTGGAGCGGTATCTGGGCCCGGAAGGTCTTGAGCCCGACGTGCTCGACGATTTCGTCAGGCTGGATGTCCCCGTCGTCGCGACGATGCGCCTCAAGCCGTACGAGACGTTCAGCGTCGACCAGGAGGACGGCATCGGTTCGCGGGTGCTGCGGCTTGCCGAGGTCGTGGACCTGAACCGCTTGTGGAGCGAGGTGGAGCTGTCCCGCGCCGGCGACTGCGACGACTCACGCATCGTGGACGCCGTCGCGCACCACGGCACTTACGGGATCGGCGAGTACCTGGCGGCGGGGCCCGCCCTGCTGCGGGAGTGGCGGCACGCGTGGGCGGCGCAGGGGCATCCGCGCGGGGCGGCACTGGTGTCGGCGGCCGTCGACCTGACGCGCACGGGGCTGCGCGGACCGTACCCGCAGGAACTGCTGGTGCAGCTGCACGGCCACTACCTGTATGCGGCGGGCGGGCATGCGCTGCGGCCCGAGCCCCTGCAGGAAGCCTTCGACTGGGCGTCGCGCGTGCGGCTCGGGGTGACGAGTCTGCTGGTGCCGGTGGGGGAAGAGCAGTGGGCGGCGTTCGACTACCTGGTGGATGCCGCGGAGTCGGCGGTCCCGGGCTGGACGTGGGACGGGGCGCTCGGCAGCGCCGTGGACGAGAAGGACGGCTTCGCCATCGGGGTGAACGCGTACCGGGCCGACGAGCACACGGTCGCCGAGGCGGCTCTGCGGCCGCTCGTCGACGCCGGCCACTTGGCGGCCGCGTTCAACCTCGCCTTTCTCCTCGCGGAATCCGGCCGCACCGACGAGGCCGAACAGCTCTACCGCCACGCCCACGACAACGGTCATTCCAAGGCCGCCAACAACCTCGCCATCCTCCTGCAGAAGGCCGGCCGCGCCGACGAGGCCGAGCAGCTCTACCGGCACGCCCACAGCAACGGCCACCCCAAAGCCACGCACAACCTCGCCATCCTCCTCGCAGACATCGGCCGCACCGACGAAGCCGAGGCGTTCTACCGGCACGCCCACAGCAACGGCCACCCCAAAGCCGCGTACAACCTCGCCATCCTCCTGCAGAGGGACGGCCGTACCGAGGAAGCCGAGCACTTCTACCGGCGCGCCCACGACAACGGCCACCCCGGCGCCGCCAACAACCTGGCCATCCTCCTCGCGGAATCCGGCCGCACCGAGGAAGCCGAGCACTTCTACCGCCACGCCCACGACAACGGCGACTCCAAAGCCGCGTTCAACCTCGCCAATCTCCTCGCGGAGTCCGACCGCGCCGGGGAAGCCGAGGAGTTCTACCGGCGCGCCCACGACAACGGCCACCCCGGCGCCGGCAACAACCTCGCGAATCTCCTCGCCAAATCCGACCGGACCGACGAGGCCGAACGGCTCTACCGGCACGCCCTCGACAACGGCCACCGCAGCGCCGCGTTCAACCTCGCCATCCTCCTCGCCAAATCCGACCGCACCGACGAGGCCGAACGGCTCTACCGGCACGCCCACGACAACGGCCACCGCAGCGCCGCGTTCAACCTCGCCATCCTCCTCGCCAAATCCGACCGCACCGACGAAGCCGAGCACTTCTACCGCCACGCCCACGACAACGGCCACCCCAAGGCCGGCACCAACCTCGCCAACCTCCTGCAGAGGGCCGGCCGCACCGACGAAGCCGAGGCTCTGCGCCGCCAGATCCGGGGAGACGACGACTGACGGTCACCCGTGGCGTCGGCCGACCGCGCCTCACACCGCCCGCGTCAGCCGATTCGCCAGCGTCGACATCGTGTACGTACCGATGCCGAGGACGACCTCCAGCGCGTTGCGCTCCGTGTAGCCGTGGGAGAAGAACTCCTTCAGCCGGTCGTCATCGACTCCACCCGCGGTCGCAAGCACCTCAAGCGTGAACTGCCGTACCGCTTCGAGCCGTTCGTCCTCCAGCGGGCTTCCCTTCCGCAGCGCGGCGATCAGCTCCGTGCCCGCGCCCAGCTTGCGCAGCTTCCCCGTGTGCATGGTGACGCAGATGTGGCAGTCGTTGCGTACGGCGATCGTCATGATGACGACCTCCCGGGCCACCGGCTCCAGCGTCGAGCGCTCGAAGCTCGCGCTCAACTCCAGGAAGCCGTTGAGGAGTTCGGGTGACTCGGCGAGGAGCGCCACCGCGCTCGGGGTCTTGCCGAATGCGGCTGCCGTGCGCTCCATCGCGGCGCGCGACTCGGCCGGTGCGGTCTCCACGGTGTGCTCGGTGAACAAGAGGTACCCCCTACGATGGACAACATGGTTGACGATAAGAAGGTAAACCGGGTTGACGATTCCCGCAAGGGGGTCGAGGAGCCCGAGAGCGACGGGCGTGGCTACGAGCTGCCCCTGCTCCTCTTCGCCGGGTTCCGCACCCTCATCGACCGGCTGCACGCCGAGCTGGCCCGGCAGGGACACCCGGACGCCCGCCCGGCGCACGGCTTCGCGATGCAGGCGATCGGGATGCAGGGCGCGAGCGCCAGTGAGGTCGGGCGCCGGCTCGGGGTCTCCAAGCAGGCCGCGGGCAAGACGATCGACCGCCTCATCGCCCTCGGCTACGCGGCACGCACCGACGACCCCGCCGACGCCCGCCGCAAACTGGTCCGGCTGACCCCGCACGGCATCGACGCGCTCGCCCGTTCGGCGGCAATCTTCGAGGAGCTGCACGCGGAGTGGGCCAAGGCCGTGGGCGCGCGGCGGCTGCGGGCCATGGAGGACGATCTGCGGGCCGTCGTCCCGGCGGAGGCGTTCCGGCTCGACGCGGCGGGGTGGATCAGCGGCTCGTGACCTTGTCTCCGTGCGTATCGTTGTACTGCGCGGCTGCACTCGACCGAGAGGCGGCCGGGGAGGAGCGCCACGATGACCGCGGTGGATGTACGGACCGACAGGATCGAGATGGCCGACAGCAGCGATGAGCGCACTCTGGACATGATGTTCGAGTGGCTCGAGAAGATGCCCGTCCCCGAGGGAATCAAGGTCGAGATTGTCGAGGGACACATCTTCATGACACCTCAGCGGGACACTCACTGGGAGATCATCGCGGACCTCTACGAGCAGTTGCGGACCAAGTACCCCCGGAAGCGCGTGAAGTCCGACGTACGCGTCGACTACCCGGGCCATCTCAACGGCTTCGCGAGTGACGTGACAGTGATGGCAGACGGCGCCGCCAAGACGGACGAGGGACGTTGGCGCTACCAGGACGTCGAGTTCGTCGCCGAGGTGATCTCCAAGAAGACCGGGCTGAACGACTACGGCTCGAAGAAGACGACCTACGCCGTCGCCGAAATCCCTGTCTACCTCATCGCCGATCCTTACCAGGGCAAGTGCCACCTCTACACCGAGCCCACGGACGGGGAGTACGCGACCGAGACGACCGTCGCCTTCGGAGGCGAACTGGACCTCACCCGCACCCCCGTAGGCCTGACCCTCAAGACCGACGAGTTCCCCCGCGACTGACCCGCACCTCCGCGCCGACCCCCTTGCGTTGAGCGCACTCGAAGTCGTTGGCTAAGCAGTCATGAAGTACACGCAGCTGGGACGCACAGGGCTCAAGGTCAGCCGGCTCACGCTCGGGACCATGAACTTCGGGCCACAGACCAACGAGGCCGACAGCCACACGATCATGGACGCCGCGCTCGGCGCGGGGATCAACTACTTCGACACCGCCAATGTCTACGGCTGGAGCCCGAACAAGGGCCGCACCGAGGAAATCATCGGCACCTGGTTCGCGCAGGGCGGCGAGCGGCGCGACAAGGTCGTGCTCGCCACGAAGCTGTACGGGAGCATGGCCGTCGACGAAGAAGCGCCGTGGCCCAACCACGACAAGCTCTCCGCGCTCAACATCCGCCGGTCGGTGGAGGCGTCGCTGCGGCGGCTGCAGACCGACTACATCGACATCTATCAGTTCCACCACATCGACCGCCGGACCCCCTTCGAGGAGATCTGGCAGGCGGTCGACGTCCTCGTGCAGCAGGGGAAGATCCTTTACGCCGGGTCCTCCAACTTCCCCGGGTACAAGATCGCCCAGGCGAATGAGGTGGCCGCACGGCGCGGCAGCTACGGGCTCGTCAGCGAGCAGTGCCTGTACAACCTCGCCGAGCGCAGCGCCGAGATGGAGGTCATCCCGGCCGCGCAGGACTACGGCGTCGGGATCATCCCGTGGTCGCCGCTGCACGGCGGGCTGCTTGGCGGCGTACTGAAGAAGGAGGGCGAGGGCGTACGGCGTGCCAGTGGGCGGGCCGCCGCGGATCTCGCGAAGCCGGAGGTGCGCGCGCAGGTCAAGGCGTACGAGGAGCTGCTCGACAAGCACGGCCTCGAGCCGGGCGAGGTCGCGCTGGCCTGGCTGCTCACCCGGCCCGGCGTGACCGCGCCGATCGTCGGGCCGCGCACGGCCGAGCAGCTCGACTCCGCGTTGCGGGCGGTCGAGCTCGAACTGTCGGCGGAGGTCCTGGGCTCGCTGGACGAGATCTTCCCCGGGCCGGGGCCGTCTCCGGAGTCCTTCGCCTGGTAAGCGCGTAAGGCATACGCATACGCGGGCGGGCCGCGTCGGCCGGTTGCTGCCCTAGCTGCCGAACGCGGCCGCCACCGCCACTACGACGAACATCATCACGAGCACACCGGCCATGATCCGGTTCCTGGTTTTCGGGTCCACGTAGTCGAGGTTAACCGGCGCCGCCGAGCGGCCAGCGCCCGACCACCTCGTAACGGGGCCGCTCCCCCGGCATCCCACTCCTTGGCAGATTGCTGCGTACGAGGGTCAACTCGTCCACGGTCCACTCCTCGCCCCGGAACGTGGCGAGCTCGTCGGCGTACGGGGCAAGCGGTGGATCGCCCTTGCCGCGGGCCAGGGTGAGGTGGGGGCGGTAGTGGCGGTGCTCCTCCATGGTGATGCCGGACTTGCGGGCCGCGGCGTTTGCGCGGGCGGCGAGCAGGCGGAGGGTGTCGATGTCGCCCGCGACGCCGGTCCACAGGGCCCGGTCGCCGAAGTGGCCTCCGGCGTGGAGGGAGAGGGGGAAGGGGGTGGTGCGGTGTGCGGCGCGGGACAGGCGCTCGGTGAGGTCCGGGACGGTGTCGTCCGCGACCTCCGCCATGAAGGCGAGCGTGAAGTGCCAGCCGTCCGGGGCGGTCCAGCGGAGGTCCTTGGCGCCCGGAAGGGTCTTCAACTTGGCTGCGGCCTGGGCGAGTTCGTCCACCACCGCGTCCGGCGGGAGCACCGCCGCGAAGAGTCTCATGGTGCGATTCTGGCCTCCGGCGGCCTTCCATCACCGGTGACCCGCGTCACACCCGACTCCTGTCAGCAATCGGAGCGCCGTCTCGTTCAAGGGACACGCGAACGAGACAGGAGCAACGCCATGAAGCACCGCATCGTCGTACTCGGTGCCGGATACGCCGGGGCCTTCGCCGCCGGAAACCTGGCCCGCCGGCTCTCCCCCGCCGACACCGAGATCACCGTCGTCAACGCCGTGCCCGACTTCGTCGAGCGGATGCGGCTCCACCAGCTCGCGATCGGCCAGGACCTCACGTCCCGCAAGCTCGCCGACGTCTTCGCGGGCACCGGGGTGCGGCTGCGCCTGGCGCGCGTCACCGGCATCGACCCCGAGCACAGGACCGTCGCCCTGACCGGCGACGACGGGGACGGCGAGCTGGCGTACGACACGCTTCTCTACGCGCTCGGCAGCTCCGTCGCCCACCACGGAGTCCCCGGCGTGGCCGAGTACGCCTTCGACGTCACCGGCAGGTCCTCGGCGCTGCGGCTGCGCGAGCGCCTGGCGGGCCTGAGTGAAGGCGGCACCGTGCTTGTCGTCGGTGAGGGCCTCACCGGCATCGAGACCGCCACCGAGTTCGCCGAGTCCAGGCCCGACCTCTCGGTCGCGCTCGCTGCCCGCGGCGATCTTGGCGCCTGGCTCTCCCCGAAGGCGCGCCGTCACCTGCGCCAGGCCTTCGACCGGCTCGGCGTCACCGTCCACGAGCACACCGGCATCGAAGCCGTCGAGCCGACACGGGCGATCGCCTGCGGTGTCGACGGGCCGTCCATCCCGGCCGACGTGACCGTGTGGACGGCCGGGTTCGCCGTGCACCCGATCGCGGCCGCCGGCGGCCTGGAGGTCGCAGAGACCGGCCAGATCGTCGTCGACCGCACCATGCGCTCGGTCTCGCACCCGGACGTCTACGCCGCCGGTGACAGCGTCTACGCGATCGGCGAGAACGGCAGGCCGCTGCCGATGTCCTGCGCCTCGGCCGGCTTCACCAACATGCAGGCGACCGCCGCGATCATCGCGCGCCTGACGGGTGGCAAGGTCCCGACTGTCGGGATGAAGTACTACGGCAACCACATCAGCCTCGGGCGGCGGGACGCGATCTTCCAGATGGTGGACGGGGACGTCCGGTCGAAGTCCTGGTACCTGGGCGGTTGGACCGCCACGCGGTTCAAGGCGGGCATCCTCAAGGGCTCCGCGTTGGGCATCGCCCACCCGACCTTCGGCATGCCGAAGCGCAGGCGCCGCCTGGCCGCAGCGCCTGACCGGTCCGGCGCGAAGGCCGCCGCATAGGCGGTGCCCCATACGGTGTTCCGCATGGACATTGCAGCCGTCGATCGGTTCGAGGCAAGCCGGGGCCGGCTTGCCTCGCTCGCCTACCGCCTGCTCGGCTCGGCCGCCGACGCCGAGGACGCCGTGCAGGACACGTTCCTGCGCTGGCAGGCCGCGGACCGCGAACAGGTCGAGGTGCCGGAGGCGTGGCTGACCAAGGTCGTCACCAACCTCTGCATCGACCGGCTCCGCTCGGCGCAGGCGCGCCACGAGCGGACGGCCGGGGCCTGGCTGCCCGAGCCGCTCCTCGACGGCGACCCGATGCTCGGCCCTGCCGACACCTTCGAGCAGCGCGAATCGGTGTCCTTGGCCGTACTGATCCTCTTGGAGCGCCTCTCGCCGGTCGAGCGGGCCGTCTATGTCCTGCGCGAAGCCTTCTCCTACCCCCACGCCGAGATCGCCGGGATCCTCGACATCACCGAGTCCGCCAGCCAGCAGCACGCCCACCGGGCCCGGACCCGGGTCGCCGCCGAGCGCCGCCGCGGCGTCGAGGCCGACGCCGCGTCCGCGCGCCGGGTCGTCGAGGAGTTCCTCGCCGCCGCCACGTCGGGGCGCACGGAACGCCTTGTGGCGCTGCTCACCGACGACGTGACGGCGGTCTCGGACGGCGCGGGCCTCGCCAAGCGGCTGCAGCGGTACACCACGCGCGAGCGGGTCGCTACGTACGTACGCGCCGGCTTCAAGCCCACGCCGGCGAAGAGGCGCCTGGCCGGCGGCTCGCCCGCGATGCACATCGCGCTGGTCAACGGCTCCCCGGCGGTCGTCGCCGTGGTCGAAGGCCGGGTCGTGGGCGCCGTGGCGTTCGAAGTCACCGACGGCAAGGTCGCGTCCCTGCGCGGCATCGCCGCCGCGGACCGGCTCACGCGCCTCAACGAGGCCTGGCAGCAGCACGAACCGGACGCGCCGGTCATCAGCGCCTGGTGACCGGCGCCCGATGGTCGGCGGTCGGGAAGGCCGGCGGCCCAGGACCGCACCGGCCAGTTGCCACGCGGCAGCAGAAACCCGGAGGGAATGGGCCGCCCGGCGCAGGCATCCGTGTAGGGGGCGGATACCTGCGCCGGAGGGACCGAGAAGCCCGGCAGGCATCCGTGGGGGGAGAGGGGATGCCTGCGCCGGGGGCTTCGTCATCGACTCTGGCACACGGCGCGACGGACCTGAGTGCTCGATTCACCGATGCCGTCCAACCGTTCACTGAAGTCACTACGGCTCATCACGAAGGGCAAGCGGCAAATCTCCCGTCGGTCCGATTTGTCCGCGTAATGTCACCGGTCATCAACCAGGCTTATGCGTTCAACAATTCGGGCCGTTCGTGCCTTTGGAGAAATGTCGATGCCGCTTCAATCCCTCACCTCCTCGGCGCGCTGCTCTTTGATGCCGCGGACTACCACATTTCGTCCACCGGACGGGGTGTGGCGATCGCTCGACTGGTACGTGCAGGAAACAATGGGGGCACGAAGCTGCCGTGAAGCTCAGTCCATCGTCAAAGAGCGATGGAACAGGCCGGAAGTGGCTTGCCTGCGTAAGCGCGCGTACCGGCTCGGCAACGGACAGGTGGAGCCCGTGGCGCTTCGGCTGGCAGCGATCAGCGTCAATTGCGGCTGGCTCGGCGTCATTTCCGAAGCCGGGGCGGTGGCGACCGGCATACCTGGACACTTCGCCGATGTATGGGCGGTGGTGGCGCAGCGCCTGGGTACCGTCCAGCTCGGCGCTGCCCCTTTGCTCGCCGTCGTGAACCACGCCTCCTCCGTCTCACCCGGAGACGGACTGCATCCGGTCCTGAAGTGGACGGGAACGGAGTGGTTCAGTCGGATTGACCTGCTGCTTGCCACGGCGGCACGAATCGACGCGATCAACGCGTCCGTGCTGCTCAAGTCGCACCTGCTGGAGCACGGTGCTGCCCGGCCGTTGACCGTAGTGCGTGCGCTGGACCGCGTCACACGAGTCCAGAGCATCGTGCACGACGTACTGGCCAGGCGCCACGAAGCCGTTGCGAACGCGCCGTGTCCGGCTGCCGGTCTGACTGCGGCGCGGACTCTTGCCGCGGAGGCTCCCGATGTCCCCGACGGCGTTCCGCCGCGTCTCCTCACACCGGTCCAGCAGGCGGTGGAGGCGCTGCTGGGTCTGCACACGCCGGCAGGCGGACCGGCGGGCATCCCACGAGCCCGGCGGTGCTTGGGCCGTGAACAGCTGCAGGCCCTCCTCGACCTCGATCGCGTCGGTCATGAGGTTCGTGTTCTGGCGGAGAACGACAGGCAGGTGGCGGCGGCTTACGGACCTGCCGTGATGGCGCTCCGCGAGAGCAACACGCTGTACCGGCGGCTCATCGATGCTGCGGTCGAGCCGTTGGCGGAGCGCGGCCGGGTGACTGCGTTGGCGCAGTGGAAATGACCGGTCGCGAACGGGCCCCTGCGCGCCCACGCCGGCCGGGGAGTCGCGGTGCGGGTCGGCAAGCGAGCGTGTTCCGGCGCTTCCTTGCCGTCGGCGCCTTTCTCTTCGTGGTGTGGTGGGTGCAGTTCGGGGCGGTGCACGGCTCTGCGGAGGGGGCGCACACCTCTCCGCCCGTCGCCACGGCGAGTCCTCGGCCCCAGGCCCAGGCCCCGCCGGCATCGGCAGCCACGCCGCCCGGGCGTCTGCCCTTCGACCGTGAGCTCGCACTCGGCGGGCACTTCACGGTCGTGCCAGGGCATCAGCCCCCGGCCCATGGGGGAAAACGGGGGCGCGGACTGCGTTACCGGGTGGACGTCGAGAACGGGCTGGCTGCCAAAGGGCTGGACGGCGGCTACGTTGCGTCGTTCGTCCACCGGACGCTGAACGACCCTCGGAGCTGGTCGCACGAGGACGGCGTGTCCTTCGAGCGGGTGTCCGGCGGACGTGTCGACTTCGTCGTCACTCTGGCGAGCCCCGGAACGGTCGACGCCTGGTGTGCCGGAGCAGGTCTTGACACGTCGGATCAGACGGTGTCCTGCGACGCCCACAACACCGAACGCGTGATGGTCAATGCGTACCGCTGGGCGCAGGGTTCGCCCACGTACGGAGACGACATGCTCGGCTACCGGCAGATGGTCGTGAACCACGAGGTCGGGCACCGTATCGGCCACGGCCACGAACTCTGCGCTGTCGACGGCGCGTCCGCTCCTGTGATGATGCAGCAGACCAAGACGCTCACCTCGGGTACGGCCACGTGCCGGCCCAATCCGTGGCCCCACCCCTGAGGGTCACTGCAGGAGCAGTCTGATCTCCCTGTCGAGATCGAAGTGAAGGTGCTCCGCGCCTCGCGGTACGAGGGCCGCCATCCGTCCGCACCATGCGTCCACCTCATGGACGCTTGCCGAGAGCAGGCATTCGCCTACGTCGGAGGCGAGGCTGAGGTACACCCTGTCCCCGGTGTACTGGCGCATGGGCCATATCCGTACATCGCCCTGCCCGGCGAAGTAGCGGCGGCCGTCCAGCAACAGGTCACGGGCGAATACCCAGGTGACCGGAGCCTTGCCGGCCAGGCGGAACGTCACGGTCATTTCGAAAGGGCGCAGGGCGCTGTAATGCAGCCGAGCCAGGACCAGCTTTCTTTCGCCTTCGCCCTGCAGCAGCATGAAAAGGCTGTTCTGTACGCTCAATTTCACGATGCCGATGTCTCCCGATGGCGATTCGTCGCCCGTGTAGGTGTGGATCCGAGCCGCGGAAAACGTTAGCCCCCCGGTGAATGAAGCCAGTGCGGCCGGGGCGAATGCTCATCCTTTTCCGGATTTCTGTAGACGTAAGTGAATCGATGCCGACCGCTTTCATATCGTTCGGCCGTCGACCGTATACGGCCGTGGGAATCCGGAAAGCCGAAAGGAAACCGCAGGAATGATGGAAAAACCGGTTCGCGGTCCGGAGATTCAAGGGGCGCACCGACCGCATGGCGGCCTCGATGGTCCCGGCGTGGACCAGACCCAAGTGCTCCCCGTGATCACCCCCGGCCGGGACACCCGCACCGCTTCCGCCGGATCCCGGGCGGCCGACCGTACGGCCTCGCTCCGGGCACCCCGCATGCCTCACCTGTGCGAGCGCGAGCGGCGGGCCGTGTCCGGGTGGGCGGGAGCCGTCATGGCGGTGTCGGCCACAGTCGGCGGCTTGGTACTGCTCTCGATCGCCGGCGTCCGCGTGCCGGGCCTGGGCGCGTTCGCGCTCGTGCGGCCGGACGCGGCCCCCGCCCCGGTCTTCTGGCTCGGCGCCGCCGTGTGCGCCCTCATCGCGGCGTTCGCGCTGTCGGGGCTGACGTGGGGGCGCGACGACACCGCTGCCGCTCTCAGCTGGCGTCACGGCTACCGGGGCACGGTTCGCCGGGCAGGTTTCCTCTGGGTTCCGCCGCTGCTGCGCCGCCATCCCGTCGATGTGCGGCTGCGGCACTGGCGCAGTGACGACATCCGGGCCGTGGACGGGCGTGGCATCGCGCTCAGCGCCGTGGTCCTGGTCGTCTGGCGCGTGCGGGACACGGCGCGTGCGGTCTTCGGTGTGGAGAACCACGAGGCGTATCTGGTGGCGGTCGTGGAGGCCGCCGTCTGCCGGATCCTGCCGTCGCTGCCCTGCGACGCGTTCGGCGAGAGCGGGCCGTCGCTGCGGGACGGCGAGTCGCTCGCGGACCGCCTCACGGCCGCCGTCGCCGCCGAGTGCCGTGCGGTCGGCATCGACGTCTATTCCGTACAGCCCTCGCACCTCGATTACGCGCCCGACATCGCGAGGGCAATGCGGCGGCAGCAGCTGTTCGCACTGGACGCGCAGTTGCGGGAGGCGGTCGTGGACAACGTGGTGGACACCGTCAGCGACACCGTCGACCGGCTGATCGAGCGGGACCTGGTGTCGCTCGACGAAGAGCAGCGGTCCGCGCTGGTCAGCGATCTGACCGTGGCTTTCTACGCGGCTCGCGGGTCGGCCCCTCTGCTGGCCATGGAGCCACCGCGCGTGCTGGGCGATGGCGAGCCTTCCTAGACCCTTCCCTCAGACACAGGCTCTTGGACCGCGGCCCCAGCACAGGCCGGGGATCCGGCGCTGGGGAGCCGCTTCACAGCCGGTCGTCGGTACCTTCGTTCGCCTATGGCGCTGTGATCGTCAACGATCGACCCGAGCTCTGCCCTGAGGATCAGCACAGTTGTTGATCACGATGGAGAGAGCCGATGGCCCCGATACCGCCGCCCGACTTTCGCGAACTGCCTGCGCGGCCCGACTGCACCTGCCCCGGCTGTGCGGTCGCGGCCGCCACCCCGTTGCCGAGAACCGCTGCCTCGCCGGTCTGTTCCCGTGCGACCCGGCTCGCCGCGGTGACGACGAT
Organism: Streptomyces sp. NPDC086554; assembly: GCF_040686095.1. Lineage (NCBI taxonomy): Bacteria > Bacillati > Actinomycetota > Actinomycetes > Kitasatosporales > Streptomycetaceae > Streptomyces > Streptomyces sp. NPDC086554. The sequence continues at coordinate 145,968 of NZ_JBFBJK010000022.1, read as the reverse complement.
GGCCGGCGCCGCTCTCACGGGCCTCGGCGCGGCTCCAGCCCACGCCACAGCCCCGACCCACGTCGCGACACAGGTCCATGCCAACCCCACCGTGGCCGCCGACTCCGTCGCCGCCCGCAATACCTCGACGCGTGCGGAAATCCTGGCCCGGGCGCAGGCATGGGTCGACGCCCGTGTTCCGTACAGCATGAACAGCTCGTACCAGGGCTACCGCACCGACTGCTCCGGCTTCGTGTCGATGGCCTGGGGGCTCGGCGCGAGCCACTGGACCGGTGACCTCCACACGTACGGCGTGCGCATCACGAAGGAGCAGTTGCAGCCCGGCGACATGCTGCTGTTCCACAACTCCGCCAATCCGACCCGCGGTTCCCACGTGGTCCTGTTCGCGGGATGGGCGAACCGCGCGCATACGCGGTACACGGTGATGGAGCAGGCCGGCGGCCGGGGCGCCGTGAAGCGGACCGCCCCCTACGCGTACTTCCGGAACTCCTCCTCGTACGTCCCCTACCGCCTGAAGGGCCTACGGGACGGCGGAAGCTCCGGGGGCGGCGGCTCGCACCACAAGCCGAGCGGCGCCTTCCCGGGTGCGGACCGCTTCGGACCCGGCGCGCGCAACGCCTACGTCACCAGGCTCGGCAGGATGCTGGTCGCCCGCGGTGGAGGACGGTTCTACCCGCAGGGTCCCGGTCCGCGGTGGACCGCGGCCGACCAGGCCGCCACCCGCGCCTTCCAGCGGGCGCAGGGATGGTCCGGCCCGGATGCCGACGGCATTCCCGGAGCACATACGTGGCGACTGCTCATCGACGGCGCGGGCCATGACATTGCTGGGCAGGAAAGCGCTGGGCACGCCGGGCATGCCCCTGACTTCCCCGGCACCCGGTACTTCGGCCCTGGGCGCAGCAACGCCCACGTGCAGCTCCTCGGGCAGCAGCTCGTACGCAAGGGGTACGGGCAGTCGTACCGCCACGGGCCGAGCCCGGCCTGGTCCGAGAGCGACCGGCGTGCGGTGGTGGCGTTCCAGCGGGCCCAGGGCTGGACGGGAGCGGACGCGGACGGTTACCCCGGCCCGGAGACCTGGCGGGTGCTCTTCCCCTGAAGCGGACTGCGTAAGATATGACCGAATTTCCGTTTCATCACCGCATTTCGGCGTGATGTGCCGCCTTCGGCGAAAGATCCATGTTGACCCCCCGCCCTTGCCAGGACGCCTTCGAGCGCTGGTACTTCGCGCTCCTGGCGCCCGTCGGACGGACACCGTGGACCCGCGCCGATCTGCTGATCGTCGTCGTCCTGGCCGCGGAGGCGCTGCAGAACGCGGTCACCCCCGCTCCCGGGCTGGCGCGCGGCTTCCCGCTGAGCACCGTGGCCGGCCTGGCGGTTGCCGTGGCCTGCCTGTGGCGGCGCCGGGCCCCCCTCGCGGTGGCCCTGCTGACCATGCCCGCCCTGATGCTCAGCGGCTGCCCGATTCCGGTCTTCGTCGTCCTCTACGGGCTGGCCAAGTACCAGCGTGGGCGCCGGCCGGTCGTGATCGGGCTCGGCTGTGTTGTGTACGGGACACTGCTGTTCCTGCTCCCCGGGCCACTGTCCCTGATGGACGACGTTCTCGTCTCGACCGTCTTCGTCGTCTTCCCCGTGCTGTTCGGCCTGGGCGCGGGGGCGTACGAGCGGAGCATGGCGGCCCTGCGCGAGGAGCGTGAGCGCCGGATCGCCCAGAGCAGGGTGGAGGAGCGGATCCGGCTGGCCCGGGAGATGCACGACATCCTGGGCCACCGCATCACGATCATGTCCATGCACGCGGGGGCGATCGAGCTGGCGCCCGGGGCGGAGCCCGAGGTCAGGCAACTGGCGCGGTCGGTCGGCGACACATCCCGGGCCGCCATGCGCGATCTGCGGCAGGTGCTCGGCGCACTGCGCGACGGCGATGAATCGGTCATCGTGGGCCGCTGTCCGACGGATCTCGACGAGCTGGTGGAGCAGGCCCGGGCCTCGGGCATCGACCTCGCGTTCGTTTCCGACGTTTCCGATGGTTCCGATGGTTCCGATGTTTCCGACGTGGCGGGTGCCATCCCTCCCGAGGTCGCGCTGACCGTGTACCGCACGGTCCAGGAGGCACTGACCAATGTGGTGAAGCACGCTCCGGGAGCGGCCGCCGAGGTACGGGTCGTGCGATTGGCCGGGGCGGGCGAGACAGGCGGAGCGGGTGAGGCGATAGAGGCCCGGATACGGAATGGCCGAGGGCGCCACACCCGTGCGGTCCCGCAATCGCCGACGGCCGCGCGAGGCGGCGGGTTCGGCGTGATCGGGCTGCGTGAACGGGTGGGGTTGCTCGGTGGCGAGTTCCACGCGGGCCCCACTCCGGACGGTGGCTGGGAGGTCGTGATGTCCGTCCCGCTGGGTGTCCCGGTTCCGGAGGGCTGTCGGCCCGGCCCTCGACGACCGCTGACCGGCCGTGGCTCACCTTCGTCGACCGTTTGTTCACCTTCGTCGACGGGCGCCGTGTCACCCTCCACATTCAAGACCTCGAAGGAGCAGCAACCACATGATCCGCGTGCTTGTGACGGATGACGAACCGCTCGTACGGTTCGGCCTGCGCATGCTGCTGAACACGGCGGATGACATCGATGTCATCGGTGAGGCGTGCGACGGCACCGCAGCGCTCGCCCGGGCGCGGGAGCTGGCACCCGACATCGTGCTCACCGACCTGCGGATGCCCGGGATGGACGGCATCACGGCCACCAGGCAACTGACGGCACTGCCGAACCCGCCGGCCGTGCTCGTGCTGACCACCTTCGACACCGGCGAAGGGGTCACCGAGGCCCTCCAGGCCGGCGCAGCGGGCTATCTGCTCAAGGACGCGCCGCCCGAACAGGTGCTGAGCGCGGTACGCCTGGTCGCGGCCGGCGGCACGGTGCTGGCCTCCGCTTCGGCCGCCCGCCTCCTGGAATCGTCCTCGCGCGCCGCCGGGGCGTCACGGATCCCGCCCGAACAGCGGCGTCGGCTGAGCATGCTGGGCGAGCAGCAGCGGGAGATCCTGGGGCACCTCGGCGGCGGCATGTCCAACGCCCAGATCGCCCGGCGCATGTATCTGACGGAGGGCACGGTCAAGGCGTACGTGTCGCGGCTGCTGACCACTCTCAAGGTCGAAAACCGGACCCAGGCCGCGATTCTGGCTCACCAGGGCGGACTTCTGGAGGAGGCGACGCAAGGCGGGTCCGTGAGCGGCTGAGGCGTCGCCCTCGGACGCCGGAAGGTACGTGGACCGCGTCCCGCGCCGGGTCGCCGAGGCTGTCGACCGGTGCGGGCATGCGTCAACGGATGCCGGCCTCGGCCAGGAGTGCGGTGAAGGCCGTCAGGTCGTACTTCACCGCGTCGGTGCGGACGACGACACCGTCCACGGCCACGGTCGGGGTGGTCGCGGCCCGCGACGCTGCGAAGGCCCGTTGGGAGTCGGCAGCCCACGAGTCGTGCACGCCGGAACGGAGCTTCGCCTCAAAACCCTTGGCCCGAAGCCCGGCGACCGCTTCGGCCACCCGCGTGAGGAACTCCGCCGTGCAGTCGGCGACGCCTCTGGCGGGCCCCGAAGCCATCAGCGCGGCACGGAACTCGGGGAACACGCCCAGGTCCAGGGCGGTCCGAAGTGCGGCTGCCGCGAGCGCGGAGCCCTTGTCACCACGCCGGTCGTCCAGGAACGAGGCGATCGTGTATCGGATCTTCACTGAGCCGTTGGCCGCCAGGGCGGCCAGCTTCGCGCCGGCGACCGCCTCGAAGCGGCGACAGTACGGGCAGCGCGGCTCCTCGTACACGTGCACCGTATGGGCCGCCGTGGGGTCGCCCACGGTGATCGTCACGCCGTCCCTCTCCAGCCGCGCGGGCAGCGTCCTGAGAACGCCCGTCGCCGACGCCGGGCTGTTCCATCCGTCTGCCGCGGGGCCCGGTCGCTGGTCCGCGCCGGCGCACGCCGTGGCGGTGAGGGCGAGTACCACGACCGTCGCCACCACGGAGAGGGCGGGAGACATACGGGAGACGGGGGATGACTCGTACAAGGAAAACTCGTTCCGCCGGTTCAAAAAGGAAAGCGGCCGGGACGTCTGATCCCCGTGGGACCACCCTGACCCGCACAGACGCCCCGGCCGCGATATATGCGGGGCCTGCCGGGACCCCGCACGTCCATGCTGCCCACTTTCACCGCAGAAGAAGTGAATCAGCCGGTCCGGTGTGGTGGGCGAAAGTGGACTACTTATCAGAGCTTTCAGTTCACCATCGGCGTGGATAGCGCGGCGATGCTCATCGGTGTTCCCACTGCTCAAGTGGAGAGTGCTGATTGATGGAGGAAATTGAAATGGGTAAGGAAACCCGCGCCCGGCGCGCCAAGCAGCTGTCCAAGTGGGCGGCCCTTCCGGTGGGTGTGCTCGCGTCCGGCGCGATGGTGTTCTCCGCCACGAACGCCACGATTCACGCGAATGCCTTCAACCACGACAACAAGATCGCGTCGGGTACGTGGTCGGGCTACAAGGTCACCACCAGCAAGCCCGGCAAGGCAGTCGTCAACATGGACAACATGGTCCGCGGCCAGAGCGGCGACGCCCGGGTCACCTACACCTTCGACCGCGACCCGGACTCCAGGGACAAGCTGGTCGGCAATGTGATCCTGAGCCAGTTCACCGCGAAGGACGCCAACGGCAAGCGCATCAAGGACCTTGCCAACTCTGAGCTGGCGAAGCATGTCAACCTCTCGTTCTCGGCCACCGGCTTGACGAAGCCGGTGACGCACACGGTCGCCGAGTGGTACAAGCTGAGGAAGCGGGACGGCTTCGGCCCCGCCCTGGTGAGCAGCCTGCCGGTGGACCACTCGGATACCAAGTCGCAGGTCCATGTCATGTGGTCGCTCTCGAAGGACGCCCCGCTCGACGCGCGCAACAGCTCGCTCGGCTTCTCCCTGGGTGGCGAGCTGGAGTCCACGAAGTAGTCCTGCGGTGAGAGACCGGCGCGGCACACGGGATCCGGCATGGGCCGGGTGCGTGGGCCGCGCCGGTTCCGTGAGAGATGACATGAAGAAGGTGTACGAGCGTGAGTGACCGTCAGCCCGAGGTGGCTGTCGAGGGGTCGGCCGAGAAGTCCGCCGGGGAGTCGGCCGAGAGCTGGCTGCAGGTATTGCGCGTGACCGGCTGCCGTGCCGTGGTGACCATGACGACCTCGCTGTTGTGCTTGCCGCTGCTGGCCCTGGCCTGGGGCTGGAACCCGTCGGTGGTGGTCTCCGGCTCCATGGAGCCCGCGCTCAGCAGGGGTGACGTGGTGATGGTGCGCGCGGTCGAGGCGACGGACGTGGGCGCCGGTGCTGTCATCGCGTTCACCGACCCGGCGCACGGTGACCGGATGACGACCCATCGGGCCATCGAGCGGCACAACGGGAACTCGTACGTGACCAAGGGCGACGCCAACCCCGACCCGGACGACGAGATCGTCACCCCCGATCGACTCAAGGGAGCGGTAGCAGCGGTCGCACCGCTGGCGGGAAGTGCGTGGCTGTGGTGGCAGGAGGGGCAATGGGGGTGGCTTGCCCTCACCGTGGCGCTCTGTGCGCTCGTGCTGCGGGGCTGTGTGGAGCGGCCAGTCGTTCTCGGCCAGGCCCGGCTCGGACGACAGGGCGCCTGAGCCTGGCGGTGTGGTCCGCGCGGGTTGGCAGCATCGGGCTGGAGGGGGGCTCAGGGCCGAGCCAGCCGGGGGAACACGGGGCGTCGTGTCGGTGACCCCAAGTCCGTGCGGGCAAGCAGGAGATCGTACTGCCCTCCTTCCTGCACGAGGACGTCCGCCGCCGCGACACGTTCAGTCGCCCCGCCATGGCGCGGTTGCCTGTCATGACCGCCACCATCCTTGCCGAGGACTCCCGTACCGACCAGGGCTGGGACTTCGGTACCTACCCGTACGCACTGGAGTCCCTGGTGCTGCCGTACCTCGGTTCCGGGTCCGTCAGCGGCAAGCGTGGCCCGAAGGACAGCGCCGAAGTCTTCATTCCACAGAGCGGACCGCGCTGATCTATCTGCACAAGATAAGCCCCGGGCCGCTGGCCTGGGGCTTATCTTTGGAGCGGGTGACGAGAATCGAACTCGCGCTCTGAGCTTGGGAATCTCCCTGCTCCGGGTCGACTGCTGCGCGGGCGGTGGCGGCGAACTCGCCGCGTACTACAGACGCAACGGGTTCACGTTCACGCGGACCGAGGGCTCACGCCGCCGTCGCCAGCTGCTCCCGCGGCACGAACTGCACATGCTGCCGGCCGCGCCGCAGATCCACCTTCAGGCGGAGGTTCGCCGCGCGTGCCAGCATCAGGCCGACGCCCACCGCCGCGAGCGCGCAGACCAGGCCGCCGACGGCCATGCTCAGGCGGACGCCGTACGCGTCGGCGAGCCAGCCGAAGAGCGGGCCGCCCAGCGGCGTACCGCCGGTGAAGACCATCATGAACAGCGACATGACGCGGCCGCGCATCTCGGGATCCGTGGCCATCTGGACCGAGGAGTTGGCGGTGACGTTCACCGTCAGACCGAGGATGCCGATCGGGATGATCAGCGCGACGAACATCCACAGGTCGGGCGCGAAGGCCGCCACCATCTGCAGGACACCGAAGGCGATCGCCGCCCCGGCAAGCAGTCGCAGGCGTGACGTGCCGCGGCGCGCCGCGAGCAGCGCGCCCGCCAGCGAACCGACTGCCATCAGGGTGTTGAAAAGCCCGTACATCCCCACGCCGCCGTGGAAGATGTCGTCCGCGAAGGCGCTCATCCAGATCGGGAAGTTGAACCCGAAGGTGCCGACGAAGCCGACGAGGACGATCGGCCAGATCAGTTCGGGGTGCTTCGAGACGTAGTTCAGGCCTTCTCGCAGCTGGCCCTTGCCGCGCGGCTTGCGCGGGGTGTGGTGCAGTTCGCTCGTACGCATCAGGAGCAAGCCGGTCAGCGGTGCGAGGAACGACAGGCCGTTGGCCAGGAACGCCCAGCCGGGGCCGACGGCCGCGGTGAGTCCGCTCGCCACGGCGGGGCCGACGAGCCGCGCCGACTGGAAGTTCGCCGAGTTGAGGGAGACCGCGTTGCGGACCTGGTCCGGGCCCACCATCTCGGAGACGAAGGACTGCCGGGTCGGGTTGTCGACGACCGTGACGAGGCCGGTGAAGAAGGCCGCCAGGTAGACGTGCCAGACCTGGACGTTGCCGCTGAGCGTGAGCACGGCGAGGAAGAGGCCGCTGAGGCTCATCGCACCCTGGGTGCAGAAGAGCAGCTTCCGCTTGGCGAACCGGTCGGCTATGACGCCGCCGTAGAGGCCGAAGAGCAGCATCGGCAGGAACTGCATGGCGGTGGTGATGCCCACGGCCGCGGACGATCCGGTGAGGCTCAGGACCAGCCAGTCCTGGGTGATGCGGGCCATCCAGGTACCGGTGTTGGAGACAACGGCGCCGGAGGCGAAAAGCCGGTAGTTGCGGATCTTCAGCGAGCTGAACATCGACGACTTACCGGCCGGGGTCTTGTCGAGGGCGGTTGGTGCGGGGGCGGAGTCTGCTCCGGATCCCGTACTCAAAGTGGGTTCGCCTCCTTGGCGTACGTGACAGGGTTTCCTGCCGGGTTACAGATGGGCGAGCTTCTCCAGGACCGGAGCGGCGGCACGCAGCCGCGCCCACTCGTCCTCGTCGAGGTGCTCCGCCAGACCGGCGAGCCAGACGTTCCGCTTGCGGCGGCTCTCTTCGAGCATGGCCTCGGCGGTCTCGGTCTGGGTCACCACCTTCTGGCGGCGGTCCTCGGGATGCGGCTCGAGCCGGACGAGACCCTTGGCTTCGAGTAGCGCCACGATGCGGGTCATCGACGGCGGCTGCACATGTTCCTTGCGGGCCAGCTCACCTGGGGTGGCGTGGCCGCAGCGGGCGAGGGTGCCGAGCACCGACATTTCGGTGGGGCTCAGCGATTCGTCGACCCGCTGGTGCTTGAGTCGACGGGACAGGCGCATCACGGCGGAGCGCAGTGAGTTCACGGCGGCGGCGTCGTCACCATGGGAGAGGTCCGGCATGTTCGTTAGAGTAACTCATTACTCTACCTAAAGACCACCCGGATTCCCGCGTCGGACTACACAGAACCCTTTCGTCACCCATATGAGTGAGGTGACTTCGGAAAGTGAGACGCGCGCGGCGGGGCGGCGGCGACCCTGTCACGCATGGGATCGACAGTGCTCAGCCTGCGGATGGACGGTGAGCTGCTCGACCGGCTCAAGCAGCACGCCGCCAAAAGAGGAATGAGCGTCCAGGACTATGTGGTCCGGACGCTCATCCGTGATGACTTCGACGAACGCTTTGCGACGTCCGTCGAGGAGACAGAGAAGTTCTACGGGGCCGCGTAAGAGCGACGCGCCCTACGTCAGCCCAAGCGCCGGCATCAGGTAGTAGAACCCGAACACCGCCGACACCACGTACATGGCGACCGGCACCTCCCGCCCACGGCCTGCGGCCAGCCTCAGCACGGTGAAGCTGATGAAGCCGATGCCGATGCCGTTCGTGATCGAGTAGGTGAACGGCATCATCACCATCGTCAGGAACGCCGGGATCGCGATGGTGAAGTCGCTCCAGTCGATCTGCCCGATGGAGCCGGACAGGATCAGGAAGCCGACCGCGAGCAGCGCGGGTGTGGCCGCCTGGGACGGCACCATCGTCGCGATGGGCGTGAGGAAGAGCGCGACCGTGAAGAGGCCACCGGTGACGATGTTGGCGAAGCCCGTGCGCGCGCCCTCGCCGACGCCCGCGGTGGACTCGACGAAGCAGGTGGTCGCCGATGAGGACGAGGCGCCGCCGGCCGCGACGGCGATGCCGTCGACGAACAGGATCTTGTTCATGCCGGGCACATTGCCCTTGGAGTCGGTCAGCTTGGCCTCGTCGCTGACGCCCATGATCGTGCCCATGGCGTCGAAGAACGTCGAGAGCAGCACGGTGAAGACGAAGAGGGTGCCGGTGAGCATGCCGACCTTGCCGAAGCCGCCGAACACGCTGATCTGACCGATGAGACCGAAGTCCGGGCTCGCGACCGGGTTGCCGGGCCACTTGGGTGTCGTCAGGCCCCAGGAGGGGACCGTCGCGACGGCGTTGATGATCATCGCGGTGATCGTCATGACGACGATGCTGATGAGGATCGCGCCGGGCACCTTGCGCACGAGCAGCGAGAGCGTGAGCAGCGCGCCGAGCACGAAGACGAGAACCGGCCAGCCGGTGAGGTGGCCGTCGCCGCCGAGCTGCAGCGGGACCGTGGTGTGCGCGGCGTCCGGGATGCGCGAGACGAAGCCGGAGTCGACGAGGCCGATCAGCATGATGAAGAGGCCGATGCCGATCGCGATGCCCTTGCGCAGGCCCAGCGGCACGGCGTTCATCACGCGCTCGCGCAGTCCTGTCGCAACGAGCAGCATCACGATGAAGCCCGCGATGACGACCATGCCCATCGCGTCGGGCCACGACATGCGGGGCGCGAGCTGGAGGGCGACGACGGTGTTCACGCCGAGACCGGCGGCGAGCGCGATCGGGACATTGCCGATGACACCCATGAGCAGCGTGGTGAAGGCGGCGACCAGGGCGGTCGCTGTGACCAGCTGGCCGTTGTCGAGCTGGTTCCCGTACATGTCCTTCGCGCTGCCCAGGATGATCGGGTTCAGCACGATGATGTAGGCCATCGCGAAGAAGGTGGCGAAGCCGCCGCGGACTTCCCTGGCCAGCGTGGAGCCCCGCTCCGTGATCTTGAAGTAGCCGTCGAGGCCGCCTTGCGGGAGCTTCGGCGGCTCATTGCTGGCGTCGACCGGGGCGGTGGCCGAGGAAGGCATGCGGGACCTCATGGGCTCTAGGAAGGGAAAGATCGTTAAGCGGCGACTTTAAGATCGAATTGTTTCTTCGTACGAAAGCAATCAGCCATTAACGAACCGTTTCAGTATGAATACATGAGACAGAAATCGCTATCTCCGCGCGTAGACCCTTGAGCCACAAGGCCTGCCCGCCCCCCGACCTGGCCGGTCCCGCCCTCTCGTAAGGTGTACTCATGGCGAAGTGGACCCCCAAGCACGAGGCGCCGGAGCCCCTTGAGGGCCCCGTCGTCGCCACCATCACGGGCGGCACGATCCTTTGGTTCGTCCTCTTCCTGGTCCAGCTGCCGTTCTATGGCTGGTTCGACGACCGCGACGCGACGTGGTGGATCTGGACCTGCCTCGCCGGAGCGGGTCTCGGCCTGATCGGCATCTGGTACGTCCGTGGGCGCGACGCCGCGATCAAGCGAGCCGCCGAAGATTCAGCGCGCAAGGCGGCCGGGGCCGCGGAGTAGCCCGTACGACCACGGGACCGTTCGCGTCCTACCGTGGTCGGATCTTTCCGGCACTCAAGGGGTGAACGACCCTTCCCGCCCTTACCGTCGAGGGCATGACGCATATCGACGCGGGCGCCGAGCTCGACCCGGTCCACCCGGTGGCACCGGCCACCGGACGCGCGACGGGTCTTACGGCCGCACAGGTCGCCGAGCGGGTCGCACGCGGCGAGGTCAACGACGTACCCGTACGCAGTTCGCGCTCGACCACCGAGATCATCCGGGCGAACGTCTTCACACGGTTCAACGCGATCATCGGCGTGCTCTGGGTGATCATGCTCGGCGTCGCGCCGATCCAGGACAGCCTCTTCGGCTTCGTCATCATCGCCAACACCGGCATCGGCATCATCCAGGAGCTGCGCGCCAAGAAGACCCTGGACGGGCTCGCGGTCATCGGCGAGGCCAAGCCGACCGTGCGGCGCGACGGCGTGGCCGCCGAGATCTCCACCTCCCAGATCGTCCTCGGCGATCTGGTGGAGCTCGGCCCGGGGGACAAGATCGTCGTGGACGGCGAGGCGGTCGAGACCGACAGCCTGGAGGTCGACGAGTCGCTCCTGACCGGTGAGGCCGACCCGGTCATCAAGAAGCCCGGCGACCGCATGATGTCGGGGTCCTTCGTCGTCGCGGGCGGCGGCGCTTTCACCGCGACGAAGGTCGGCCGCGAGGCGTACGCCGCGCAGCTCGCCGAGGAGGCGTCGCGCTTCACGCTCGTCCACTCCGAGCTGCGCAGCGGCATCTCCACGATCCTCAAGTACGTGACGTGGCTGATGGTGCCGACCTCGATCGGGCTCATCATCAGCCAGCTCGTCGTCAAGGACGACAACTTCAAGGAGTCCATCGCCTACACGGTGGGCGGCATCGTCCCGATGATCCCCGAGGGGCTCGTCCTCCTGACCTCGGTCGCCTTCGCGATCGGTGTGATCCGCCTCGGCCGCAAGCAGTGCCTGGTGCAGGAGCTCCCCGCCATCGAGGGCCTGGCCCGCGTCGACACGGTCTGCCTGGACAAGACCGGCACGCTCACCGAGGGCGGCATGGACGTCACCGAGCTGCGCTCGCTCAACGGCTCGGACGAGACGTACGTACGCAAGGTCCTCGGCGCCCTCGGTGAATCGGACCCGCGCCCCAACGCCTCGCTCCAGGCGATCATCGACGCCTACCCCGACGCCGAGGAGTGGCGCTGCACCGAGTCGCTGCCCTTCTCGTCGGCCCGCAAGTACAGCGGCGCCTCCTTCAGCGAGGGCGACGGCGACAACTCGACGTGGCTGCTCGGGGCGCCGGACGTGCTGCTGCCCGCCGACGACCCGTCCCTCACCGACATCGAGAGCCTGAACCAGCAGGGCCTGCGGGTGCTCCTGCTTGCCCGCGCCGCCGGTGATCTTGACGACCCGGACGTCGCCGCAGGGGCCCGCGCCACCGCCCTTGTCGTCCTGGAGCAGCGGCTTCGCCCGGACGCCTCGGACACCCTGCGCTACTTCGATGAGCAGGACGTCGCCGCCAAGGTCATCTCCGGCGACAACGCGGTCTCGGTGAGCGCGGTCGCGGGCAAGCTGGGCCTGCCGGGCGCGGAGAACACGGTCGACGCCCGCCGGCTGCCCACGGAACAGGGCGAGATGGCTCAGGCCCTGGACGCCAACTCCGTCTTCGGCCGGGTCACCCCGCAGCAGAAGCGCGACATGGTGGGCGCGCTCCAGTCGCGCGGGCACACGGTCGCCATGACGGGCGACGGCGTCAACGACGTACTCGCCCTGAAGGACGCAGACATCGGCGTCTCGATGGGCTCGGGCTCGGAGGCGACACGGGCGGTCGCCCAGATCGTGCTCCTCAACAACAGCTTCGCGACGCTGCCGTCGGTGGTCGCCGAGGGCCGCCGGGTCATCGGCAACATCACCCGGGTCGCGACGCTGTTCCTGGTCAAGACCGTCTACTCGGTGATCATCGCGCTGCTCGTGGTCTGCACACAGGTGGAATACCTCTTCCTGCCCAGGCACCTCACCCTGCTCTCGACCCTCACCATCGGCGTCCCGGCGTTTTTCCTCGCACTCGCCCCCAACAAGGAGCGGGCGAGGCCGCACTTCGTGCGCAGGGTCATGCGGTACGCGATCCCGGGCGGCGTCGTCGCGGGCGTCGCCACCTTCGCGACGTACCTCCTGGCCCGGCACCACTACGAGGGCGCGGGCGCGCGGGAAGCCGAGACCAGTGCGGCCACGCTGGCGCTGTTCCTGATCGCCATGTGGGTGCTCGCGATCATCGCCCGCCCGTACACGTGGTGGCGGATCGGCCTGATCAGCGCGATGGGTCTCGGCTTCCTGCTTGTGCTCACCGTCCCCTGGCTCCAGGACTTCTTCCAACTGAAGCTGGTGGGTACGACGATGCCGTGGGCGGCGGTCGCGATCGCGGCGGCGGCCTCACTGGTCATCGAGGTCATCTACCGCTGGGTGAGCCGCCGCTTTCCTGCTTAGTGCTTTTGTGACCGGGGTTTTGGGGGGCCGGTTTTTTGGGTGCGGGTGCGTCGTGGCTGGTCGCGCAGTTCCCCGCGCCCCTTCGGGGCGCCCCCCCGCTGTCAGTCGAACCAGCGGTCCCTCTCCAGCTCCTCAGTCCGGGACGGATCCTCAAGCAGCGCCGCCACCTCGAAACGCCTCGGCCACTGCCCCGCCGCCCAGGCGAGCCCGGCCGCCACGCCCTCCAGCGTCGCCGCATGGATCGTGCCGTCCGGCATCCGCCGCCAGTCCAGCTCCACGCCGCCCGCGATCAGCTCGTCGTGCTCGATGTACGTCTCCGGGGTCGCGGAACCCAGCAGGATCCGCACCGACTCCGGCACCGGATGTTCCGCTCCCTCGCCGGCAGGCGACACCGCCGCCGTCTCGCTCAGTCGCCGTACCTGGAACAGCTCGGCCAGGTCCGCCGCCTTGCGGGGCTCCACGGGCAGCAGCGCCACACCGTCGGCCACCGGCAGCAGGTCGGGCGCGTCCGCCACCACCGCGTCCGCCACGTCGACCACCACGACCTCGCCGTCCAGCACGGCCCGCACCTCGTCCGGCAGCGTGACCTGCTCCGGGTCCAGGTCGGCCAATGCCCCGTAGAGCGCGTGCAGTTGGGCCGCCGAGACCGTCCGCTCGGGGTCCGCGAGGCGGTCGAGGAGTTCGGCCGCGCCGCCGGGCTCCTCCAGGAGGGCGGCGACCGACGTGCGTACGCCGAGGGCGCGCAGCACCTGCTCGTCGTCGAAACCGGAGGCGTCGGCGGCGTCGTAGAGACCTTCGAGCAGCGGGTCGCCGCCCGAGGCCCGCAGACCGGCGGGACGGCGGCCGCCCAGGACCGGGTTACCGCGCAGCCACCACGCCGTGTACGAACGGACGGTCTCCGTCGTGCCGTCCGGGAGCAGGATCCGCAGCGGCTGCGTCAGCGCGTCCCGCAGCGGCGGGCGCGAGAGCAGGGCGAGGGCTTGGGGCCAGCGGTCCTCGTCGACCAGGTCGAGATCCCGTACGGCGACGATCTCGGTCGCGACCGGCGGTACGGGCGTGTCCGGAAGCCGGTCGAGGACGTCCTCGCACCACACGTCGACGGCGTCGAGCAGCCCCGCGTCGTCGGGCTCGGCGAAGTCCCCTTCGCGGGGTTCGAGTTCATCGGGATCGAGTACGACATCCGTGGCGCGGACGAGGGCGAACGTAGCCAGGACGCCGCATGCTGCCAACGGCTGTTCTCCCCAGCGATCGGCCAACTCGGCGTCCACCATGGCGAGTTCGTCCTCGCGCATGACCTCGGCGAACGGGCTGCCCGGCAGCACGAGTTCACCGGCGGGCGCCGGCTCGCCGTCCTCGTCGGGCAGCGCGAGCGCGCCGAGCCAGGGCTCGTCGCCGGGCCCGAGGTTGGCCGCGCGGACGAGTCCGAGGACCAGATCGGCGAGTTCCTCCGCGTCGAGGGCGTCCTCGTCCCAGGTGTCGTCGTCGAGGGAGGCCGCGACGGCGGCACGGACCTGCGGGGTCGTCAGGACGGCGCGGGGCGTGGCGGGCAGCGCGCCGAGCTTCTCCAGGAGGGGGTGGACGGCGTCGGGGTGCGCGACCTTCAGGCCGAGCCGGGCGAGTGCCGCCGGGTCGGTGTCCTCGCTGTCCGCGCCCGTGAGGGGGAGCAGGACCTGGCGGGGCCCGATCGTCGTACGCCCGTCGGCGAGCGGAACAGGCAGGCCCGTCAGCCGGTCCGGGTCGACGCCGGCGAGGGCGTCGTACAACCGCCGCCACCAGTCAGGATCCTTCTCCAGACCGGCAAGCCGGTCGATCGCCTCGGTCAGCGGGACCCGGGCGACACCGAGGGTGCGCAGCTCGGCGCGGCGTTCGAGCCCGGCGGGCAGCAGGCTGGGCAGCACGTCGGCGAGCACGCGTACGGTCTCGGCACCCGCGCCCTCCACGACCTCCGCGTCACGGGGCCGCAGCGCGACGGGAACCTCCCAGTCGGGGACGTCGGACGCGTCGTCCTTCGGGGCGGCGGGCTCGACGGCGGGCGGCAGGAAGGCGGTGCGGGGCAGCCGGTCGAGGATGGCCTGGCGCAGCGCACCGTCGAGTTCGCTCTTGCCGAGCGGCCCGGGGACGAGACCGATGATCCCCTCCCCCACGGGCCGCCAACCGGCGAGGAGTTCGGCGTACGCGTCCGCCGCGCGCTGCACGAGGAAGTCGGTCAGCGGACCCGGCGCGGCATGCCGCCGGGTCGTGTCGAGCGGGAACGAGGCGATGAGCAGCGCGGGCACCCCGAGCGGCTCGTCGCTCGGCGTCGGCGCGTGCAGCACGGGGGCGCTGCGGGGCGGGCGCGGGGCGCCGTCGCGGTCGGTGGGGACGGCCCAGGTCACGGACCAGTGGGGCCGCAGCCGCTCCTCGACGGGGCGGCCGGCGAGCAGCTCCTGCGCAAGGGGGCCTTGTTGCATGACGGTACGCCAGCGAGTCGTACGGTCCTGGTCCTGGTCCTGGTTCTGGTCCTCACGGCTGTCGGATACGTCGACGTACCCGTCCCCGGCGGTACGCCTCAGGACGCGCGACTCGGCGTGCCCGACCTGCACGACGACTTCTTCGAGTCCGGGAAGGGCGAGGAGCAACGCATCGTCGATCCCCTCAAGGAGACGGGTGACGAGATCCTCGGCGGCGGCGTCGCGCAGCGGCAGGATGACGACGGTGTCGTACCCGTCAGGGGCGGTGCCCTCGGCGGCGAGCGGCAGCCGCAGCAGCGGCACATGTCCGTCCCGGCGCCGGATCTCGTCGCCGAGGCCCGGGCTGAACCGGGCGGTGTCGGCGGCGAGTTCGCGGGCCTCACCGAGGGACCAGCGGACGCCGCCGGTACGCCCCACGACGGCGGGCTCGTCGGATACGGCGAGCACGGCGGCGAAGCCGACGCCGAACCGTCCGACGGCGGTCTCCTCATGCCCTTCCCGCTTGGCGGAGGCGCGGAGGGTGGAGAGCGACTCGACTCCGGCGGCGTCGAGGGGGGCGCCGTTGTTGGCGGCGGCGAGGACTCCGTCCCGGAGGGTGAGGGCGAGGCGGCCCCGTGCCCCGGCCCTGGCCGCCGCATCGGCGGCGTTCTGCGCCAGCTCGACCACGAGCCGGTCACGGTAGCCGCCGAGGGCGAGGTCCTCCTCGGCGTTGGCATCCTCACGGAACCTCGCCGGGCTGGCCGCCCAGGCATCGAGGACTCCCCGTCGGAGCCGAGCCGTACCGAACGGGTCAGTCCCCTCGGCCGCCGGCCGCACGGTCTTGCTCACGGTGTCGTCTCCCTCGCTTGGTTCGCGGGCGAACGGTACCGCGTCCTGGCCGGGGGCCTGGGGCGGCACGTTCCCCTGACCGGGGGTGGTGCCCCGGGGGCGCCGGGGCCGACGGCTTCCGGAACCCGGGGGTGGGCTTCCCCTGCGGGCGGCTGGGGGGCGGTGTTCCCGGTACCCGGGGGCGGGGCCCTGCGGGCGGCCGGGACAGGGTGTTCCGGTGCCCGGGGCGGGGCCCTGCGGGCGCGGCCGGGGCAGGGTGTTCCCGGTACCCGGGGCGAGGCCCTGCGGGCGGCGGCCGGGGCTGGTGTGTCGGCTGCGGGTCGGCGGTGGGATTTCCGCGCTCCGCGCGGGTTTTTCCCGCCCACCCACCCGATCACCCGGCAGGGCAATCGGGTGGGTGGGCGGGGAAAGATCCGCGCGGAGCGCGGGAGGAGTTCGTACTGGCCGCAGACGGAAGTGGACAGCTCGCGGGGACGCCCGGGCAAGGCCGACCCGCGGCCCGCAGCCCCGGCCCACCCACGCGGAACGCGGACGAGCAGCCCCCGGCACGGCCCCGGGCGGAGCGCGAAGGCCCCGCAGCCCCGCCCAACCGCGCGGAACGCGGACAAGCAGCCCTCGGGCACCCGCGCGCTGCGGGGTGACCGGGCGGGTGGGTGGGGTAGACCCGCGCGGAGCGCGGGAAGGTGCCGGTCGCCGCGTCGCGGGGGGGGGGAGGGACACCGGGAGACCCGGCCCCCCAGCGCAAAGCCGCGGGAAGAAGGACCAGCCGCCCCCGCCACGACCCCGGGCGGAACGCGAAGGCCCCGCAGCCCCGCCCAACCGCGCGGAACGCGGACAAGCAGCCCTCGGGCACCCGCGCGCTGCGGGGTGATCGGGCGGGCGGGTGGGGTAGACCCGCGCGGAGCGCGGGAAGGTGCCGGTCGCCGCGTCGCGGGGGGGGGAAGGGACACCGGGAGACCCGGCCCCCCAGCGCAAAGCCGTGGGAAGAAGGACCAGCCGCCCCCGGCACGACCCCGGGCGGAACGCGAAGGCCCGCTGGCGTTCGTCCTCGGCACAACCCCGGACGGAGCGCGAAGGCCCACTGGCGTTCGCCCCCGCCACGACCCCGGGCGGAGCGCGAAGGCCCGCTGGCGTTCGTGCTCGGCACGAGCCCGGGCGGAGCGCGGAGGCCCCGCGGGCCCGCCCAGGGGCCGGCTACCCCCAGCGGGAGCTCAGGAGTGGCCGAGGTCCTCGCTCGGGCCCTCCGGCGGGACCGAGCCCGAGTCGGAGGACGGGCGCAGGGGGAGGACGTCGACCCGGGTCTCGTCCAGGACCGGTTCCGCCGGGCGCGGGGGACGGGGCATGACGGCCGCCT
Organism: Streptomyces sp. NPDC086554; assembly: GCF_040686095.1. NCBI lineage: Bacteria > Bacillati > Actinomycetota > Actinomycetes > Kitasatosporales > Streptomycetaceae > Streptomyces > Streptomyces sp. NPDC086554. The sequence goes on along the minus strand of NZ_JBFBJK010000022.1, from coordinate 128,519 downwards.
CGGAGTGCCCCCCGCAGCCGTACGCGAGAGACACCACCTGACCGTCCGCCGGACTGAACTCGTTCGCGCACACCCCGAACGCCTGGCCGAGCGACCCGCCGATCGGCGCGAGGAACCCGCAGCTGACGCAGGTCGCAGGCGCCGCCTGCGCCATCGCGGTCTTCGCTCCGTGCGTCTCCTCCCACCGGTCGGCCGCGGTATGCAGGCCGTACCGGGAAAGGACACGGGCCCGGCGCATGCCGAGTTCGTCGGCCACCGCGGCGATCGAGCCGCGGGCGGGTGCCAGCGGCAGCTCGGCGGGCGGCCCGGCCGTCACCTCGGCGTCCTCCGCCTCGACCAGCTCCGCCATCTCCTCGGAGACCGCGGAATTCGGCGGCGGCTCCTCCTCGCCGGAGAAGCCGGGCTCCAGGCGGAGGTCCTCCGCGTCGGTCGGGAGCAGGTCGCCGGGGCCCATGTCGCCGGGGCGAAGACGCTCGCTCCACGGCACCCACTCGGGGGCCAGCAAGGCATCGGGGCCCGGAAGGAGCACCGTCTCGTCGAGCGTGACGAACTTGGCCCGCGAGGCGCGCGCCACCGTCACCGCCCAGCGCCAGCCCCGGTAGCCGAACTCCTTGCATTCGAACAGGTGCGTGACCACGCGATCGCCCTCGACCACGACATCGACATGCTCACCGACGACACCCGGCGCTGCGGCCTCCTCGGCCGCCTCACGCGCCATTCCCACCGCCTCGGCGCACAGGCGGTCGGGAGTACGCGGGGTACGCGGGGTACGGCTTCGCGTTGTCGCTGCGCTCACAGGTATCGCTTCTCTCCTACGCCGTCTCACGAGTGCGCCACCCATACGCGGGAGTGCGGACGGAGCGGACCAAGGGGCCGCGTCGACGTCCGCGCCCGAACGTCCTCGGGCGCACCTACGTCATCCATTCTGCGGGATGAGCGAGAGGCGCGCGGCCAAGAACTACCGCCGCAGGCGCGCTACGCACGCTACCTTCTCCTGGCCCCTGGGCCTACACCGGCGTGCCCGGCCCCTGCGGCCGGGGCCCGCCGGTGCCCGCCGCTTCGCGGAGGATTTTCCCGCCCACCCACACGATTACCCCGCGTACCCGGCTGTCGATGCGCACTAGCGCAGGCCAATAGAGGGCACTATGACGAGGTGGCCGCCGCAAGGTCCTCTCAGGGAAACAGCGGAGCGGGCTCGGCGCTGAGCAGGGCCGTCCGTTCCGTCGGGCGTGCCCTGCATCTGCCCTTCACCGGGACCGCACGCGGCATCAGGAAGGCCACGCACGCGCACGGCGCCGGCGAGTCCGGGCTCGGCAAGCTCATCGAGCTGCACGGCGTGAACGGCGCCGGCGACGTCATGATCACCGTGGCGCTCGCCTCGACCGTGTTCTTCTCCGTGCCGACGGACGAGGCCCGCGGCCGTGTCGCCCTCTATCTCGCCATCACCATGGCGCCCTTCACCCTCCTTGCCCCCGTCATCGGCCCGCTTCTGGACCGCCTCCCGCACGGCCGCCGCTATGCGATGGCCGCCGCGATGCTGGCCCGTGCCCTGCTCGCCCTGCTCCTGTCGGAGGCGGTGATCACAGGGAGCATCGAGCTCTATCCCGCCGCGCTGGGTGTCCTCGTGGCCTCGAAGGCGTACGGCGTGGTGCGCAGTGCCGTGGTGCCACGGCTCCTGCCCGCCGGGTTCTCGCTGGTCAAGGCCAATTCCAGGGTCACTCTCGGTGGGCTGCTCGCCACCGGTATCGCCGCGCCCATCGGGGCGGGGCTGCAGGCGCTCGGGCCGCGCTGGCCGCTCTACGGCGCCTTTGTGATCTTCGTCGTCGGGATGTTCCTGTCCCTCTCGCTGCCGCCCAAGGTCGACTCCGCGAAGGGCGAGAGCAAGGCGCTGCTCGCCGCCGACGAGGAGCATCTGCATCTGCACGCGCGGGTCGAAGCCGCGGCGGACACGTCCAAGAAGCGGAAGCTGGGGCTGCGTACCGTCGGACCGGCCGTCACCCACGCCCTTGCCGTCAACGCCGCGCTGCGCTGTCTCTCCGGGTTTCTTATTTTCTTCCTCGCTTTCCTGCTGCGCGAGGAGCCGCTCGGCGGGCAGAGCGCGGCGGTGTCCCTGGGGATAGTGGGTGTCGCGGCGGGCGTGGGGAACGCGCTCGGCACGGCTGTCGGTGCCGGCCTTAAGTCGCGGGCGCCGGAGATCATCATCGTGACCGTCGTCGCCTTCGTACTCGGCGTCGCGGTCACCGCCGCGCTGTTCTTCTCGGCGGTCGGCGTCGCCTGCCTCGGCGCCGTCGCGGGCTTCGCGCAGGCCATGTCGAAGCTGTCCCTGGACGCGCTGATCCAGCGGGACGTCCCCGAACAGGTGCGGACCTCCGCCTTCGCCCGCTCGGAGACGATGCTTCAGGTGGCCTGGGTGATCGGCGGCGGCATCGGCATGGCGCTGCCGCTGAACGGGTCGCTCGGCCTCTCGGTGGCCGCCGCGATCGTCGCCGTCGGCTGGCTGACGACCGTGCGGGGCCTGCTCTCGGCGGCCCGGCACGGCGGCCCGCGGCGGCGCCGAGTGGCGTGAGCCCGTCGGAATTACGGGGTTCGGCACACAGCGGCACACAAACGGCGGGGTGCGGCACGCCGCGACCCCCACGTGGCAGGACGGCACGGGGTGCCCGATAGCCTTCGCCCATGACCTCCCTGCTCCGCGGCGGAGCCGCACACGTTCACAGCTCGGCGCGTCGCCGCCGTTCCGTGGCTGCCATTGGCGCTGTCTCCGCCGGACTCCTCGTCCTGTCCGCCTGCGACAAGCCGACGCCGCTCGCCACCGTCACGGTCGGCAGCAACTCGGTGAACACCGAGGCCTCCTGCTACAACGACGGCGAGGAGCTCAAGCAGTCCCAGCTGCAGGGCTGCCTGAAGGACAAGGACGTCAAGTCCATCAAGGTCGATCCCGACGAGAAGGTCCGCTTCGGCGTCGACCCGGAGATCGCCGAGAAGGGCTGGACGCTCCTGATGAACGGTCAGCCGCTCACCGAGTCCAGCGACAAGACGTACGTCGTCATCCCGGGCAGCGTCTTCTTCAATCAGCAGTACGGCGGCGGCGCCAACGCCACCACCGTCAGCCTGCTCGAGGGCGGCAAGGGCTCCGGGTCCAAGGCGACGGGCCTGTGGTCGTTCAAGCTCGAGAAGGACTCCTGACCGCGTCCTCGGTGACCTCCGTACGCGTTCTTGTGGCCACCGCCGTCCCGGCCGAACGGGACGCGGTGGCCAAGGGCCTGCCGCCTGAGTACGGCGATGTCGTCGCCGCCGGGGTGGGCCCCGCCGCCGCTGCCGCGCACACCGCGGCTGCCCTCGCGCGCGGCATGTACGACCTCGTCGTGTCCGCCGGAATCGGCGGCGGCTTCCGGCCCGACGCGCCCGTCGGCTCCCTCGTCGTCGCCGACGAGATCACCGCGGCCGATCTGGGCGCCCAGACGCCCGACGGGTTCCTGCCGGTCACCGAGCTCGGGTTCGGTGCCGTCACCCACCTCCCGCCGCCGTCCCTCGTACGCGACGTGGCCGCGGCGACCGGCGGCCGCGCGGGCGGCGTCCTCACCGTCTCCACCGTGACCGGTTCCGCCGAGCGCGCCGCCGAGCTGCGGCGGCGCCACCCCGGTGCGCTCGCCGAGGCGATGGAGGGGTTCGGGGTCGCCGAGGCGGCCGCCGCGTACGGACTGCCCGTCCTGGAGATCCGCGCGGTCTCCAACGCCGTCGGGCCGCGGGACCGCGGCGCCTGGCGGATCGGCGACGCGCTCGCCGCGCTGACTGACGCGTTCGGGAAGTTCGCGCCCGTACTGGAGAGTTGGAAGAGGCATGACTGAGACCCAGGCCCAGGTGGACCGGCCGCTGCGGATCGCGTACTCGCCCTGCCCCAACGACACGTTCGTCTTCGACGCCTGGGCGCACGGCCGGGTGCCCGGCGCGCCCGAGCTCGACGTCACCTTCGCCGACATCGACATCACCAACGGCATGGCCGAGCGCGGCGAGTTCGACATCCTGAAGGTGTCGTACGCCGTGCTGCCCTATGTCCTCGACGAGTACGCGCTGCTGCCGTGCGGCGGGGCGCTCGGGCGCGGCTGCGGACCGCTGGTGCTGACCCGGGAGCCGGGCGTCGACCTCACCGGCAGGACGGTGGCGGTGCCGAGCGAGAAGTCGACGGCGTATCTGCTGTTCCGGCTGTGGGCCGCGGACCTCGTGCCCGGCGGGGTCGGCGAGATCGTGGTGCTGCCCTTCGACCAGATCATGCCCGCGGTGCGGGACGGGAAGGTCGACGCGGGGCTCGTCATCCACGAGGCGCGCTTCACCTACCAGAACTACGGCCTGCACTGCCTCGCGGACATGGGCGAGCACTGGGAGCAGACGACGCGCCTTCCGATCCCGCTGGGCGCGATCATCGCCAAGCGGTCCCTCGGCGCCGAGCGGCTGCGGCAGCTCGCCGACGCGGCGCGGACCTCCGTACGCATGGCCTGGGACGACCCCGAGGCGTCCCGGCCCTACGTCCAGGAGCACGCCCAGGAGATGGACCCGGCGGTCGCCGACCAGCACATCGGCCTGTACGTCAACGAGTTCACCGCGGATCTCGGCGAGAGCGGATATGCGGCGGTCCGGGGCCTGCTGACGCGGGCGGCCGCGGAGGGCCTTGTCCCGGCGCTGCCGCCCGGCGCGCTGAACTTCGGCTAGATCTCGCAGGTGGGGCGGGCCGAAAAGCTTCGGCCCGCCCCACGTACGGAAAGAACAGCTCGGCTAGACGTCCAGTTGGTCCGCCACCGCCCGGAGCAGGCCCGCGATCTTCGCGCCGGATGCCTTGTCCGGGTAGCGGCCCTTCTCCAGCATCGGCGTGATGTTCTCCAGAAGCGTCGTCAAGTCCTGCACGATGGACGCCAGTTCGTCCGGCTTACGGCGCTGGGCCGCCGCAACCGACGGGGTCGGGTCGAGGATCGTGACCGAAAGGGCCTGGTCACCGCGCTGGCCCGCGACGACGCCGAACTCGACGCGCTGTCCGGGCTTGAGTGTGTCGACGCCGGCGGGCAGTACGGAGGAATGCACGAAGACGTCGCCGCCGTCATCGCGGGAGAGAAAGCCGAAGCCCTTCTCGCTGTTGAACCACTTGACCTTGCCGGTAGGCACGTGAAGTCCTCGTCCTCGTACTTGTCGTCGTACTCGTCTATGCCGCGGAAAAACGGCTCTGGATAGCACTACAGCGGGTCGCCCGACCCGCCAGGACCAAGACTATTGGTCCGGGAGCCGGTGACAAGACGTCCCCGGATTCTTCCTTCGCGCTGGGAACTACCCTGGTGGGGTGCGTGACAAAACCCAAGCGAATTCCGCCGGACCGGGCGATGGCCTGGTCCGTGCCGGAGCGATCGTCTTCTTCGTCGGAGCCGTGGCCACTCTCGTCACAGTGGCCCCGCTTTTCCTCGGCACGGATCCCTTCCCGTCCATCGCGTACGCGGTGTGCATGCTGATGGGGGTCGGATTCCTCATCGCCGGGGCCGGAGTGCTGCGCGGTATCGCCGTCCAGCGCCGCGAGGCCAGGTCCGCCGCTACTTAGCCGCGCTGTCGGCGACGTACGACGCGAGCCAGGCAGGGAACTCCGTCAGGTCGCCGAGCACAACGTCCGCGCCCGCCGCGCGCAGTTCGGCTGCGTCGCACGGCCCGGTCGGCACCGCGACGGACAGCGCGCCCGCCGTACGCGCGCCGCGTACATCACCGGTGTGATCGCCGACGTACACCGCCGCGTCGTGCTCGCGCAGCGCCTCCGCCTTCGCCTCGGCCCACAGCCAGCCGATCACCGCGTCCGCCTCGATGCCGAGGTGCGCCAGGTGCAGCTTGGCGTTGGGCTCGTGCTTGGCGGTCACCACGATCGCGCGGCCGCCGTGCGCGCGGACCGCGGCGACGGCCTCCCGGGCGCCGGGCATCGCGAGCGCCGGGGCGATGGCGTATGTGGGATAGATCTCACGGTAACGGTCGCCCATCTCCTGGATCTTGTCCTCGGGGAACCAGTGGCGCAGCTCCTCCTCCAGGGGCGGGCCGAGGCGGGTGATGGCCAGATCGGCATCTATGTACGTGCCCGTCTCCGCGGACAGTGCCTCGTAGGCCGCCTTGATGCCGGGCCGGGAGTCGATCAGGGTCATGTCGAGGTCGAAACCGACCGTCGGAGCGCGAGAGGTCATGGGGCCATTGTGCAGAGGCCCGACGGCCGGGGGACTGGGGTTAGGGTCGGCCCTTAGGCTTAGCCAAGCCTTACCTCTGCTCTGCCTCTGATGTACCTCCGCTGTACCTCCGTCCTGCCGATTCCTCCGAAACGAGCTCAGCCGATGCGTGTGCCAGCCAGACGCGCTGTCGCGATGACGGCGGCCGTACTGGCCCTGCTGCTCGCGGTCCTGCTCAGCCTCTCCGTCGGCGCCCGCGCGATCGCGCCGTCCGCCGTCTTCGACGCCCTGCTGCACGGCGGGCACAGCGACGCCGCCGAGGTAGTCCGCGAGATGCGGGTGCCGCGTACGGTCATCGGCCTGATGGTGGGCGCCGCGCTCGCCCTGGCCGGCACCGTCCTGCAGGGCATCACCCGCAACCCCATCGCCGACCCCGGCATCCTCGGCGTCAGCCAGGGCGCGTCGGTGGGCGTCGTCATGGCGATCGCCTTCGCCGGGGTCCACACGCTGACCGGATACGTCTGGTACGCCTTCGTCGGCGCGGGCATCGCGTCCGTCGCGGTGTACGCGATCGCCGCGAGCGGACGGGGCGGGGCGACGCCCGTGAAGCTCGCACTCGGCGGCGCCGCGATCAACGCGCTCCTCGTCTCCCTGACCACCGCCGTCCTCACCACCAAGGCGTCCGCCCTGGACGAGTTCCGCTTCTGGCAGGTGGGTTCGCTCGCCGGACGTGACGCGGAGATCGTCGGGCAGATCTGGCCGTTCCTGCTTGTGGGTCTTGTGCTCGTGCTGTCCGCGGCGCGCGGGCTCGATGCGCTCGCCCTCGGCGAGGACGTGGCGAAGGGGCTCGGGCAGAACGTCGCGACGGTGCGGATCGTGGGCGGCCTCGGGGCCACCGTGCTCACCGGCGTCGGGGTCGCGGCCGCCGGGCCCATCGCCTTCATCGGGCTCGCCGTCCCGCATATCGCTCGCGCGGTCGTGGGCAGTGGGCATCGCTGGGTGCTTCCCATGGCCGCTGTCCTCGGGCCGGTGATGCTGCTCGTCTCCGACACGGTCGGGCGGATCATCTTCCCGCCCAGTGAGGTGCCTGCGGGTGTGATGACCGCGCTCATCGGGGTGCCGTTCCTTGTGACTCTGGTGCGCCGGAAGGCGGTTGCTGCCTGATGGCCGTCGACTCGAAACCGCCGCTTCGCGGCGGATCTCTCCCGCCCGCCCACCCGACTCGGTCCATCCGACCCGCTGGGTACTGGGTGCTTCGCGTCAGCAGCGCAGCCTTCCTGCTGCACCGCCGGGCAACGGCGGTCACCGCCGCCCTCACCCTGCTCCTGGCGGCCGCCTGCCTCGCGTACCTCTGCGTCGGCGAGTCCTTCGTCCAGCCCGGTGAAGCCCTGAAGGTCGTCTTCGGGCAGCCGTCCCCCGACGAGCTGGTCGTGGGAACGCTGCGCGAACCCCGCATGGTCGTCGGCCTCCTCGTCGGCGCCGCGTTCGGCGTCGCAGGCGGGCTGATCCAGACCGTCGCCCGCAACCCCCTCGCGAGCCCCGACATCATCGGCATCAGCCAGGGCGCGAGCGCCGTCACCGTGGGGGCGATGACCCTCGGGGTCACCTCGTACACCGTGCTGCCGTATCTCTCCGTGCTCGGCGGCGTCGCCGCCGCCGCTCTCGTGTACGTCTTCGCCTGGCGCGGCGGCCTGCACGCCACCCGCTTCGTGCTGATCGGCATCGGCTTCGCGATCGCCCTGCGTTCCGTGACGACGCTCTTCATGACCAAGGGCGACTATCTCGTCGCCCAGCAGGCGCAGATCTGGATGACGGGCTCGCTCAACGGCCGCGGCTGGGCGGAGGCGGAGCCCCTCGGCCTGACCCTGCTCGTGCTGCTCCCGTTCATCGCGTGGGCGGCCCGCGCCCAGCGCTCCGTGACCATGGACGACGACACGGCGACCGCGCTCGGGGTGCGCCTGGGACACGTACGCCTCGGTCTCGTCCTGCTCGGCGTCGTCCTCGCCTCCGTGGCGACCGGTGCCGCGGGGCCCGTCGACTTCGTGGCGCTGCTCGCCCCGCAGATCGCCCGCAGGCTGACCCGCACCGCGCAGATCCCGCTGCTCTGCTCGGCGCTGCTCGGCGCGCTGATCGTGGTCCTCGCGGACCTGCTCGCCCGCCGTCTCTTCTCGCCCACGGAACTCCCGGTGGGTGTGCTGACCGCGGCGATCGGAGCCCCGTACCTGATCTGGCTGATCGTGAAAAGTCACAGCATCCGCAGCCGTTCCGTCCGCAATGGAGGCACCTCGTGACCGGCGCCTGTCCGAATGCCCGCCTGAGCGCCCGCGAGCTGACCCTCGCCTACGAGGACCGGGAGGTCGTGCACGCCCTCGACCTCGCGGTCCCGGACGGCGAGGTCACGGTCATCGTCGGCCCCAACGCCTGCGGGAAGTCGACCACCCTGCGGGCGCTCGGCCGCCTCCTCAAGCCGAAGAGCGGCGCGGTCCTGCTGGACGGCGAGGCCCTCGCGAAGCTCCCCACCAAGAAGATCGCCCAGCAGATCGGGCTGCTCCCGCAGACGCCCGTCGCGCCCGAGGCGATCACCGTCGGCGACCTCGTCGCGCGCGGCCGCCAGCCGCACCAGAGCTGGTGGCAGCAGTGGTCGGACGCGGACGAGAAGGCGGTGACGGAGGCGATGGAACGTACCGACGTGTCCGCGCTCGCCGAGCGCTCCGTCGACGAGCTCTCCGGCGGCCAGCGCCAGCGCGTATGGATCGCGATGGCGCTCGCCCAGGACACCGACCTGCTGCTCCTCGACGAGCCGACGACCTACCTCGACATCTCCCACCAGGTCGAAGTCCTCGACCTGGTGCGCCAGCTCAACCACGACCGCGGCCGCACCGTGGTCGTCGTCCTGCACGACCTCAACCAGGCGGCCCGGTACGCCGACCACCTCGTCGCCATGAAGGAGGGCCGGATCGTCGCGGAGGGCGCTCCGGCCGATGTCGTCACCGAGGAGCTCGTACGCGAGGTCTTCGGTCTGGAGTGTGTGGTGGTGCCGGATCCGGTGACCGGCTCACCGCTGGTCGTCCCCGGAGCTCCGTGGGCCGCCGAGTCACCTGCCCAGTCCTCCCCCACACCCTCATCCGCTCGAAAGGTGGCCCAAAAGCCATGACCGCCATGACTGCCACGCCCAGCTCCCCGAACCGCCGCCGCGCGCTGGCCGCCGGCGCCCTCGCGCTCAGCGGCGCGCTCGCCCTGTCGGCCTGCGGGTCGTCGGACTCCGACAAGAACGCGGCGGACTCCGGCGAGACGCATGTCGTCAAGACGGCCATGGGCGACGTGTCGGTCCCGGTGGCGCCCAAGCGGGTCGTGGTGCTCGACACCGCCGAGCTGGACTCCGCGATCACGCTGGGCGTGAAGCCGGTCGGCGCCACGCACGTCGAGGCGGAGTCGGGCTTCCTCGGCTACCTGCCCAAGGACAAGGTCAGCGGCATCAAGGACGTCGGCGAGATGCTGAACCCGAACATGGAGGCCATCGCGGCCCTCGACCCGGACGTCATCCTCACCAGCAAGATCCGGCACGGCGCCAAGTACGACCAGCTCAAGAAGATCGCGCCGACGGTGATGACCGAGACCACCGGCTACCCCTGGAAGGAGAACTTCCAGGTCCACGCCGACGCGCTCGGGAAGAAGACCGAGGCGAAGAAGGTCGTCGCCGACTACCAGGCGCACGCCAAGAAGGTCACCACGGCCGTCGGCGGCCCGGAGAAGGCCAAGGCGACGAAGGTCAACGTCATCCGCTTCATGGAGGGCGCGGACATCCGCCTCTACGGCGAGCAGAGCTACATCGCCACGCTCCTCAAGGATGTCGGCCTGGGCCGCTCGCCGATCTCCGCGAAGGCGAAGGACGGCTTCTCCTACGACCTGTCCCCCGAGAAGATCGACCTCGCGGACACGGACGTCATCTTCCAGGCCACGTACGGCGATCCGAAGAAGGCCAAGGAGACGCAGACCGTCGGCAGCAGCCTCTGGAAGAACATGAAGGCGGTCAAGTCGGGCAACGTCCACACCGTCGACGACGAGCTGTGGATCCAGGGCATCGGCTACACCGCGGCGAACAAGATCCTGGACGAGATGCAGGCGGATCTGACGAAGTAACTTCCGCTCGGTTTACGGCCGTTGCCGCTGCGATCTCCACAACAGGTAGAGCGCGGAGGCGACGGCCGCGCCGCGTACCACCCAGGGCCAGGTGTCGGCCATCGCGTCGTTCATGTGGCCGTCGCGGACGGGATCGCCCCAGCGGCCTTCGTTCCTGCCCCACAGCCAGGTGATCCCGGCGGCCACGGAGAGCCCCGGAAGGCCGAGTACGGCCCATTTCGCCTCGGCGCGGCTGAGCCTGCGCGATGCGTAGGCGAGGAGCCAGCCGCCGCCGAGGGCAAGCCAGTTGCCGAGGATCGCGCCGACGGTGAGGAGCGCGGCGGCGAGCAGGAGCAGGGGGTTGCTGAAGCCGGGGCGGGCGTCGGCGTCGGCGTTGGCGTCGGCTTTGGCCCGTCGGCGAAGCCGGAGCCGCCGCCGGGGAGCGGGCTCCTCATCCTCGCCCTCGCCTTCAACCCCCTCTTCGTCCTCCTCCCACTCCTCCTCTTCGGGCTCGTCGTCGGGGCGCTTCTTCGCCGGGGGCTTGAGTATTTCGGGGATCTCCACGCCGCCGACGAAGCCCGGCACGCTGTCGGCGAAGCCGAAGGGGCCATTGCCGTCGCCCCGCTCCACCCGCCACCAGTCGGGCTCGGAGCCGCTCGGGCCGAGCTCGTCCGTGCCGGCGAGGTGCGGCGGCGACGGGCGGAAGTCCTCCTGCGGGAGCTCCGGTTCGTCGGCGGCGGGGCGGGGGCGGGGGACGATGCGGCGCAGGCGTTTGGGGCGCTGGGGCGGTTCTGCGGTGCGCTGGGTGGGGACGGCGGCGCGGGGTACGTCCGGCCCCGCGCCGGAATCCGCACTTCCCGAGGCTGCCGCCTCGACGAGGTCCTCCGGGGTGCCGAGGCGGTCCAGGATGCGGCGTATCGCTGCCGGGTTGTCGGCCGTGGCCTTGGCCCGGCTGCGGTCGATCTCGTTGCGGAGTTCCGAGACGAGGCGCATGCGGGTGCCTGACGGCAGTTGGCGCTGCTGGGCCAGGTCGCCGACGCGGCTCAGATAGTCGTAGACGAGCTGATCGCTCTCGATCCCCACGAAGTCCCCTCCGGGGCGGCGGTGTTGCCTCGACGGTATCGCGTGTCCTTGGTTGCCCCGCGTCTCGGGGCGAGGAACAAGCTTTCCCGCCCACCCGCCCACCCGCCCACCCGCCCGATTGCCCGGCATCACGGGTCATCACGGGTCAGCACGCCGCACCCACCGCCCAGGTCCGCGAAACGCCCGGCCCCCGCCCCCGACCCGCTACCGTGGCCGGGATGAGCACCGACGAGCAGACACAGCGTCCAGCGGACACCCCCCGGTCACTCGCCGAGGCGCTTCGGTCCCGTGGCGACGAGTCGCTCGGTGCGCTGCTGCATGCCCGCCCCGACCTGCTCACCCCTGTCCCGACCGACCTCACCCAGCTGGCCACCCGCGCCGCGACCCGCGCCTCCGTCGTCCGCGCCCTTGAGCGGCTCGACCGTTTCGCGCAGCAGGTCGCCGAGGCCCTCGCCGTGGCCCCGGAGCCCGCGACGTACACCGAACTGCACGCGCTGATCGCCGGAGACCAGGGAGGCGATGGCAGCGACACGGCAATCGAGGAAGCGCTCGGCCGGGCCATCCGCGTCCTGCGTGAGCAGGCCCTCGTCTGGGGCGCCGACGACCGCCTGCGCCTCGTCCGCACCGCACGCGAACTGCTCGCCCCCGCCCCGCAGTACCCCTCCCCCACCGGCCTCGGCCCCACGGTCGCCGAGGCCACCGCCGGCATGTCGCCGAACCGCATCCAGGACATCGTCGCGGCGGCCGGGCTGCCCTCGACGCACGACGCGGTCTCCGCGGTCCGCTCGCTGACCGAGCTGTTCACGGACCGCACCCGAATGTCCGCGCTGCTCGACGAGGCGCCCGCCGAGTCCGTCGAGGTGCTTTCGCGGCTCGTCTGGGGGCCGCCGTACGGCCAGGTGACCGCCGACCCGGCGCGGCATCTGCGCTGGCTCCTCGACCGGGGCCTGCTCCTGCCCACCTCGCCCGGCACCGTCGTACTCCCCCGCGAGGCGGCCCTGCACCTGCGCGCCGGCCGCGCGCACCGCGTACTCGAACCGGCGCCGCCCGCCGTGGAGCCGCTGCGCGAGCACCGTCCACAGGTTGTGGACGCGGCGGCGGCGAGCCAGGCGTACATGGCGCTCGACACGGTCGAGGAGCTCCTGAAGGACTGGGACGAGGGCGGCCCGACGGTCCTGCGGGCCGGCGGCCTGAGCGTGCGGGATCTGAAGCGGACGGCGGTGGCCCTGGACGTACCGGAGCCGGTGGCCGCGTTCTGGGTCGAACTGGCCTACGCGGCGGGCCTGGTGGCGTCGGACGGCGAGGCGGACGAGCGGTACGCGGCGACACCGGCGTACGACGACTGGCAGGAACTGCCCGCCGCCGAGCGCTGGTCGGCGCTTGCCACGGCCTGGCTGACGGCGACCCGCACGGCGGGCCTGATCGGCGGCCGCGACGGCAAGGACCGCACGCTGTCGGCGCTGGGCCCGCACCTGGACCGCTCCTCGTCACCGGAGATCCGCCACCGTGTCCTGACGCTCCTCACGACACTCCCGGACGGTGCGAGCCCGACGCCCGACTCGCTCCTGGCAAGGCTCCGCTGGGAGCGCCCGCCGCGCGGTTCGGCAGGCGGCGGGGCATCCGCGGGCGGCGTGTCCACGGGCAGCGCATCCGCCGGCAACGCACCCATGGAACTACGCGCCCGCATCGCCCAATGGACCCTGAACGAGGCGGAGTTGCTGGGCATCACGGGCCGCGGCGCGCTGTCGTCGCACGGCCGCGCCCTGCTGGGCTCCGAGGAGGCCGCAGGGGCCCCGGCGGCCGCCGCGCCCGCCCCCGCCGAGCTCGCCGTCTCGGCGGCCCGCGCCGCCCGGCTCCTCACGCCCCTCCTCCCCGAGCCCCTCGACCACGTGCTCCTCCAGGCGGACCTCACCGCGGTGGCCCCCGGCCCGCTGGAGCGCCCGCTCGCCGAGACCCTCGCCGTGCTCGCCGACGTGGAGTCGAAGGGCGGCGCGACGGTGTACCGGTTCACGCCCGGCTCCGTGCGTCGCGCCCTTGACGCGGGCAAGTCCGCCTCCGACCTGCACGCGTTCCTGGCCGCACACTCCCGCACGCCGGTCCCGCAGCCGTTGGCCTACCTCATCGACGACGTGGCCCGTAAACACGGCCACCTGCGGATCGGCGCGGCTTCGGCCTACGTCCGCTGCGACGACGAGGCGCTCCTGAACGAGATCCTGGCCGACAAGCGCTCCCAGGGCCTGCGCCTGCGCCGCCTCGCGCCCACCGTGCTCGCCGCGCAGGCCGACCCCGGCGCGCTCCTCGAAGGACTGCGCGCGATGGGCTTCGCCCCGGCGGCCGAGAGCGCCGAGGGCGACGTACTGATCCACCGCGCGCACGCCCACCGCACGCCGCCACGCACCGCCCCCGAGCCCGTCCACGACGGCCCGCCGCTGCCGGACGACACCATGATCGGCGCCGCGGTGCGCGCCATCAGGGCGGGCGACCTGGCCTCGACGACGCCGCGCAAGACAGCCCCGGAGACGGCAGGCGCACTCCCTCGCACGACGGCCGCGGAGACCCTCGCCACGATGCAGGCGGCCGTCCTGACCGGCGAGGCCGTATGGATCGGCTACGTGAACGCGGAGGGCTCGGCCAGCCAGCGCGTGATCGCCCCGATCCGCGTCGAGGGCGGCTTCGTGACGGCGTACGACCACACGGCGGACGAGGTCAGGACGTATCCGCTGCATCGGGTGACGGGGGTCGCTGAGCTTGCGGACGACTGAGACGCCCGCGGGCGGAAGCAGCGGGTGAGGCCCGCAGCACAGTCAGGGCGGTAATCGCGCGCCATGCGGCACACTGGACGTTTGGCTTACCGAAAGGGTGCGCGCGTGAATGGTCCCCTGATCGTCCAGTCGGACAAGACTCTGCTGCTCGAGGTCGACCACGAGCTGGCCGACGCCTGCCGCCGTGCCATCGCGCCCTTCGCGGAGCTGGAGCGTGCTCCCGAGCACATCCACACCTACCGCGTCACGCCGCTCGGCCTGTGGAACGCCCGTGCGGCGGGGCATGACGCGGAGCAGGTCGTGGACGCCCTTGTGGAGTTCTCCCGCTACCCCGTGCCGCACGCGCTGCTCGTGGACGTCGCGGAGACGATGGCCCGCTACGGCCGGCTCACGCTGTCCAAGCACCCGACGCACGGGCTCGTCCTGACCACCACCGACCGGCCCGTACTCGAGGAGATCTTGCGCTCGAAGAAGGTCCAGCCGCTCGTCGGTGAGCGGGTCGACGCGGACACCGTCGTCGTGCATCCCTCCGAGCGTGGGCAGATCAAGCAGACGCTGCTCAAGCTGGGCTGGCCCGCCGAGGATCTTGCCGGGTACGTCGACGGGGAGGCGCACCGGATCGACCTCGCGGAGGACGGCTGGGCGCTGCGGCCGTATCAGAAGCAGGCCGTTGAGGGGTTCTGGCACGGCGGGAGTGGCGTTGTCGTGCTGCCTTGTGGGGCCGGGAAGACGCTCGTCGGGGCCGGTGCCATGGCCGAGGCCAAGGCGACGACGCTGATCCTCGTGACCAACACCGTCTCCGCCCGGCAGTGGAAGCACGAGCTGGTGAAGCGGACCTCGCTGACCGAGGACGAGATCGGTGAGTACAGCGGGACGAAGAAAGAGATCCGGCCGGTCACCATCGCGACCTATCAGGTGCTGACCACCAAGCGGAAGGGCATCTATCCGCACCTGGAGCTCTTCGACTCCCGTGACTGGGGGCTCATCGTCTACGACGAGGTGCATCTGCTGCCCGCGCCCGTCTTCAAGTTCACCGCCGATCTGCAGGCGCGGCGTCGTCTTGGGCTGACGGCCACGCTGGTGCGGGAGGACGGGCGGGAGTCCGATGTCTTCTCCTTGATCGGGCCCAAGCGGTTCGATGCTCCTTGGAAGGAGATCGAGGCTCAGGGGTACATCGCGCCCGCCGACTGCGTGGAAGTGCGGGTCAATCTGACGGACTCGGAGCGGCTTGCGTACGCGACCGCCGAGGCGGAGGAGAAGTACCGGTTCTGCGCTACGACCGCCACGAAGCGGAAGGTGACGGAAGCGCTGGTCAGGAAGCACGCCGGTGAGCAGACTCTCGTCATCGGGCAGTACATCGACCAGCTCGACGAGCTGGGCGAGCATCTGGACGCGCCCGTCATCAAGGGCGAAACGACGAACGCGCAGCGCGAGAAGCTGTTCGGCGCCTTCAGGGAAGGCGAGATCTCCGTGCTCGTCGTGTCCAAGGTCGCGAACTTCTCCATCGACCTGCCCGAGGCTACGGTCGCGATTCAGGTGTCCGGGACGTTCGGCTCCCGGCAGGAGGAGGCACAGCGGCTCGGCCGTGTGCTGCGCCCGAAGGCCGACGGTCACGAGGCGCGCTTCTACTCCGTCGTGGCGCGGGACACCATCGATCAGGACTTCGCGGCACATCGGCAGCGGTTCCTTGCCGAGCAGGGGTACGCGTACCGGATCGTCGATGCGGATGAGCTGCTGACCGAGGGCTGAGGCCGACGCCGGTCGCCGTCAGGCTCAGGAGCCCGCGAGCATCGCCACCGGGATCGTCACGACCGACGTGAGGGCGAACGCCGTCCGCAGCCACGCCGCGCGCGAGTCACGCGGCGTGAGCCAGCCCGCCGCCAGGCAGCCGGTGCCGCCGAGCAGCGCGAGTACGTAGCGGGCCACCAGGTCCTGGTGCTCCGGCGACGACGCGTCACCGAGCTCCGCGTCGAGCGAGACCACGTACCCGCCGAGCACGAGGAGCAGCACCACGACGGGGGTCGCGAGAGTAGGCCCGAGGATGCGGCTCGGGCGGGGGACGGGGTGCGCGACGGCATAGGCGGCGTTACGGGCGGCCCACGCCTCCCGCGGCTCCGTCTCGGTTCGCGGCTCGGTCTCGGTTCGCGGCTCGGTGTCCATGGGGCGAGTCAACCTCCGCGCGCGGCGCGGGCACCTCCGTCCCCGTACTCAGACACGTACTCAACATCGGCAGCAACGCCACGCCGAGCAGCACGTACGGCGACGCCAACGGCTGCTGCCAGTACGGGAGTTGCAGGTCCAGGTCGCCCTGGTGCGGGATCAGCCACAGGGTGCGGGCCGTGAAGAGGGTCGCCACCGCCGCGGTCAGGCGGGGGCGGCCCTCCGCCATGAGCAGGGCCATGAGCGGTACGCACCACACCCAGTGATGGGACCAGCTGATCGGGGAGATCAGCAGGGCGGTGGCCGCCGTCAGGAGGATGCCGCGGGGTTCGGTCTTGGCGCGGCGGGCCAGCCAGAGGCCGAGCGCGGCGGTGAGGGCTGCGGGGGCCAGCCATGCGACGCCTGGGGTGGGGTCGTGCAGTGCTCTGGCGATCAGGCCCTGGAGCGACTGGTTGTCGACGATCCACGCCTTGCCCACGCGGCTCGTCTCGAAGAGGCGGTGCGTCCAGAAGTCGGCGCTGGCGGCGGGGAGTACGAGGGCGCCGAGAGCGACGGTGCCGGTGAAGGCCACCAGTGCGGTGCAGCCCTCGCGTACGCGTCCTCTCAGGAAGAGGTACGCGATGAAGATCGCGGGGGTGAGTTTGATGCCGGCCGCGACGCCGAGCGCGAAACCCTTGCCAGTGGCGCCTGGCGGGCGGGTGAGGTCCCAGAGGATCAGGCAGGCGAGGGCCAGATTGATCTGCCCGAACAGGATCGTCTGGAAGACGGGCTCCAGCCAGAGCGCTGCCGCTGTGGCCGCGAGGAGGAGCGCGGGGCGGGTGCGGGTGTCTGTCAGGCGGGCGGAGAGGTGGATCAGGAGGGCGAGGAGGGTGATGTTGCCGAGGATGAAGGTGAGCTTGAGGGCGGGGAGGGAGAGCCAGGTGGTGGGTACGAAGAGGATGGCGGCGAAGGGTGGATAGGTGGCGGGCAGCTCCCACTCGGTAACGGTGAACCCGTAGAGGTCCGTCCCGTTGGCCACGGCGGCCCCCTCGGCCCGGTAGACGAGGGCGTCGGCCATGGGGATGCGTTGCGCCAGGCAGAGGGCGGCGATGGCCAGGAGCGAGGCACCGAGCAGGCCGCCCGCGGCCAGGTTCGCACCCTGGCGTGACCGTATCGTCACTGTCGGTTCCGTCACGGCGGTGACCTTAGCGGGTACGGGGCGGAGGACCGCGCCGCAGGCTGTGCCCCTGTGCGGCTCCGCCGCGGGTAGCGCCCCGAAGGGGCGAATGCGCGAACTGCCCGCTACGGGGTGATCGGGCGGGTGGGTGGGAAAGGCCTGTTCAGCGCTCCGAGGCTGCGGGGCGCCCCCAGAAGCCGCCCCCGAGAGGAAATTCGTTGGCCCTGCCACGCAGGCCCACATAAGATGCCCCGTCTGCCCGCGGGATGCGAACCCCGCCGTCGACCGGACGGAAACCGGTCGGCCCCTGTCGCACACGCCACCCGCACCGCCGGAGATGCACCCATGCCCGCAGAGTCCGACCCCCTGGCCCGCGAACGGGCCCACCTCGCCGCCTCCCGAGGAGCGCTCCGCGCCATGCGTGAGGACGCCGAGGCCCTCGACATCCGTGACGTCACCGCGAACTGGGTGAACGCCGCCGTCCTGCAGAGCCAGATCGACGAGCGGATCAAGTCCCTCGCCGATCTCTCGCACACGCCTCTCTTCTTCGGACGGCTCGACTATCTGCACGCCCCCGGCGCCGAGCAGGCGGAAGGCGCCGAGGGCGAGCAGTTCTACATCGGGCGGCGGCATGTGCACGACGCCGAGGGCGACCCCATGGTCATCGACTGGCGGGCACCCGTCTCGCAGCCGTTCTACCGGGCCTCGAAGAAGACGCCGATGGACATCGGGCTGCGGCGCCGCTTCGGCTACACCGGCGGCGAGCTCACTGCGTACGAGGACGAGCACCTCAGCGACCAGGAAGAGGCCGAGCAGACCAGCAAGCTCCTCCAGCAGGAGATCGAGCGGCCCCGCGTGGGGCCGATGCGGGACATCGTCGCCACCATCCAGCCCGAGCAGGACGAGATCGTCCGCAGTGGTCTCGGCGGAAGCGTGTGCGTCCAGGGTGGGCCCGGGACCGGGAAGACCGCCGTCGGCCTGCACCGCGTCGCCTATCTGTTGTACGCCCACCGTGAGCGGCTCGCCCGGACCGGCACCCTCGTCATCGGGCCGAACGCCTCCTTCCTGCACTACATCGAGCAAGTGCTGCCCGCCCTCGGCGAGTTGGAGGTCAAGCAGGCCACCGTCGACGACCTCGTCGCGCATGTGGAGGTGCGGGGCACGGATGATCCCATCGCCGCTGTCGTCAAGGGCGACGCCCGCATGGCCGAGGTACTGCGCAAGGCCGTGCGCTCGCACGTGACCATGCCCACCGAGCCCCTCGTCGTCGTGCGCGGGTCCCGGCGGTGGCGCGTGCCCGCCCATGAACTCGAGGAGATCGTGGGGGAGTTGCTCGAACGCGATATTCGGTACGGGGCCGCCCGTGACGCCCTTCCCCAGCGCATCGCCCACGCCGTACTCGTCCGCATGGAGCAGGCCGGCGAAGCCCCCGACGACCGCGTACAGGACGCCGTCGCCCGTAACCCCGCCGTGAAGGCCGCGGTGAAGGCCGTCTGGCCGCCCGTCGATCCCGCGAAGCTTGTGCTGCGGCTGCTCTCCGACGCCGACTTCCTCGCCGAGCACGCCGAGGGGATCCTGACGGAAGAGGAGCAGAAGGCCGTTCTGTGGGCCAAGCCCGCCCGTAGCGTCAAGAGCGCCAAGTGGTCCGCCGCCGATGCCGTGTTGATCGACGAGGCGAGCGATCTCGTCTCCCGTACTCATTCGCTCGGGCACGTGGTGCTCGACGAGGCGCAGGACCTCTCGCCCATGCAGTACCGCGCCGTGGGGCGACGCTGCACCACCGGTTCCGCCACCGTCCTCGGCGACCTCGCGCAGGGCACCACGCCCTGGGCGACCCGGAGTTGGGCCGAGGCCCTCGCTCACCTGGGCAAGGGTGACGCCGTGGTGGAGGAGCTGACGGCCGGTTTCCGCGTGCCGCGCGATGTCATCGCGTACGCGTCCCGGCTGCTGCCCGACATCGCGCCCGGACTCGCGGCGGTCGACTCGGTGCGGGAGTCGCCGGGATCGCTCGCCGTGCGGCACGTCGAGGACGTCTCGGCGCTCGACGCCGCCTGCCTGGAGGCATGCGCCGATTCGCTGCGGCACGAGGGGTCCATCGGTCTTATCGCCGCGGACGCCCGCATCCCCGCGCTCGCCGACGCCCTGACGGCGGCCGGGATCTCATACCTCTCCCCCGGCCAGGAGACCACGGCCGACGCCCGGCTCACGCTCGTACCCGCGTCGCTGGCCAAGGGTCTTGAGTACGACTATGTGGTGCTCGACGAGCCCGCCGCCGTGGTGGACGGGGAGCCGGACGAACGGACCGGTCTGCGCCGGCTGTACGTGGCGCTGACCCGTGCGGTGTCCGGCCTGATCGTGGTGCACGCGGCGGAGCTGCCTGCGCAGCTCGCTTAGGGCACTTCGCTGGAAGTCCGGGCGCGGGTACGTCGTGGCTCGTCGCGCAGTTCCCCGCGCCCCTTCGGGGCGCTGCCCCGAATCACGAGGCAGCCTCCTTGGACGGCAAGTGCGTCACGACCAGCGCGATGCCCGTAATCGTCACGATGCGCGTGGCCGCGTCCAGGCCGTTCCAGTCCTCCGACTGCCACATGGCGAACCACTCGCCGCCGATCCCGATGAAGCCCACTCCGAACAGCAGGAGGAGCATCAACAGGCCGATGGTGCCCGCGCGTTGGGCGCGGCGCAGGCCCTCGGGGCGGCGCAGGCCCCTGGCCCACAGGACCGTCGCCGTGCCGAGGACGAGCGCGGCCAGCGTCTCCCAGGCGATGATCGCCACGTACGCCGTGTCCTGCAGCGCGGTGGACTCCACCGCGCGCCACATCAGGTCGTCGTCCTTGAACGTGCTGTCCATCGCCAGGACATGGCGGACGAACTGCTGGTTGGAGTCGAAGTCGGTGATGTTCCCGAACGCGACGAGCGCGATATAGAGCGCGAGCGTCCCGGTGAACAGCAACGCGACGACGGGCAGTGTCCCGGCCCTGAGTATTCGTTCCGCGGGACGCGTTTTCTCAGCTGGTCTCGACATGAAGTCCCCTCCGTTTCGATCCCAGTTGTATCGGCCCCGCAGGGAATCGATCAATCGTCGACCGCGGCCCTCCACTGGGCGACGGCCGCCGCGGAGACCGGTGCCGACCAGCCGTCCGGACGCGACGCCCCGCCGATGTGGAAGGCGTCGACGCCCGCCGCCCGCAGCCGCGGAAGGTGGTCGAGGCGGAGGCCGCCGCCGACCAGGATCTGCTGTTCGTAGCCGGGCTCCCCGGACCGTGCCGCCTCGGTGAGGAGCGTGGTCAGACCCTCGTCGACGCCTGCCGCCGAACCCGCAGTGAGGTAGGTGTCGAGGCCCGGCAGGTCCGCGAGCTGCTTGCGCAGGGCGTCGCGGTCGGCGGCCCGGTCGATGGCCCGGTGGAACGTCCAGCGGCAGCCGTCCAGGGCGCCGACCACCGTCTCGACCGCGGCCAGGTCGGGGCCGCCCGCCTCGTCGAGGAACCCGAGGACGAACTCGTCGGCGCCCGCTTCCCTGAGCCCGCGGGCACGGCGTACGAGAGCATCGACGTCACCTGCGGCGAATCCGTCCGCGAGGCGCAGCATCACGCGCAGGGAGATGTCCACGGCTGCGCGGATCTCGGCAAAGGTCTCGCGGGACGGGGTCAGGCCGTCCGCGGCCATGTCGGTGACCAGCTCAAGGCGGTCGGCGCCTCCGGCCTGGGCGGCGACGGCGTCCTCGGCATCGAGGGCGATCACCTCCAGGACTGCACGCTTGCTCATGGATGTCTTCCTTCGGGTCCGGGGCCGCGGGCGCGGGCAACAGGCAAACAGGTCTAGTCCAATTACCCAGCCTACGCGCAGATCACCCCGGCGCGCCCCAAGCGCACCGGGGTGATCGTGGAGACCGTTCAGCTCAGCGGCTTGAATCCCCTCAGGCGCAGGCTGTTGCCGACCACGAAGACCGAGGAGAAGGCCATCGCGGCGCCCGCGATCATCGGGTTCAGGAGGCCGGATGCCGCCAGGGGCAGCGCGCCCACGTTGTAGGCGAAGGCCCAGAAGAGGTTCGACTTGATCGTGCCGAGGGTGCGGCGCGAGAGGCGGATGGCGTCGGCCGCGGCGCGCAGGTCACCTCGTACGAGGGTCAGGTCGCCCGCCTCGATCGCGGCGTCCGTGCCCGTGCCCATCGCAAGGCCCAGGTCGGCCTGGGCGAGCGCGGCCGCGTCGTTCACGCCGTCGCCGACCATCGCGACGCTGCGGCCCTCCGCCTGGAGGCGCTTGACCACGTCGACCTTGTCCTGCGGCATGACCTCGGCGATCACGTCATCGGGGGCGATGCCGACCTCGGCGGCCACCGATGCCGCGACGGCCTTGTTGTCGCCGGTCAGAAGGATCGGGGTGAGGCCGAGCGCGCGCAGGCGCTTGATCGCCTCGGGGCTCGACTCCTTGACCGCGTCCGCGACCTCGAGGACCGCACGCGCCTCGCCGTCCCAGGCGACGGCGATGGCCGTACGTCCTGCCGCCTCGGCCTCCGCCTTGGCGCGCTCAAGGTCGACGGGCAACTGCATCGCCCACTCGGCGAGCAGCTGGGCACGGCCGACCAGGACCGCGTGGCCCTCGACGATGCCCTGGACGCCGAGTCCCGCGACGTTCGCGAAGTCCTCAGGGGTGGGCAGCGTGCCCACCTGAGCTGCCGCACCGGTGGCGACGGCCTGTGCGATGGGGTGCTCGGAGGAGTGCTCCAGCGCGCCTGCCAGGCGCAGCACTTCGGCCTCGGTGGTGCTGTCCGCCGCGTGCGTGGCGAGCAGGGTCATCTTGCCGGTGGTGACGGTGCCGGTCTTGTCCAGGACGATCGTGTCGACCTTGCGGGTGGTCTCAAGGACCTCCGGGCCCTTGATCAGGATGCCGAGCTGGGCGCCGCGCCCGGTGCCGACCATGAGGGCGGTCGGCGTGGCGAGCCCAAGGGCGCAGGGGCAGGCGATGATCAGTACGGCGACCGCCGCGGTGAAGGCGGCGGTCAGGCCGGAGCCATTGCCGAGCCAGAAGCCGAGGGTGCCGATGGCCAAGGCGATGACGACCGGCACGAAGACCGCGGAGATCTTGTCGGCGAGGCGCTGGGCTGCGGCCTTGCCGTTCTGCGCGTCCTCGACGAGCTTGGCCATCCGGGCGAGCTGGGTGTCGGCGCCGACGCGGGTGGCCTCGACGACCAGGCGGCCGCCGACGTTCAGGGTGGCGCCGGTGACGGCGTCCCCGGAGGCGACCTCCACCGGCACGGACTCGCCGGTGAGCATGGAGGCGTCCACGGCCGACGCGCCCTCGACGACCTTGCCGTCGGTGGCGATCTTCTCGCCGGGCCGCACGAGGAACCGGTCGCCGACCTTCAAGTCACTGACGGGGATGGTCTCTTCACGCCCGCCGTCACGGATGACGGTGACGTCCTTGGCGCCCAGCTGGAGCAGCGCCTTGAGCGCGGCCCCGGCCTTCCGCTTCGACCGGGCCTCGAAGTAGCGCCCGGCGAGGATGAAGGCGGTGACGCCGGCGGCGGCTTCGAGGTAGATGTTCCCGGCGCCGTCGCTCCTCGCGATGGTCAGCTCGAAGGGGTGCGTCATGCCGGGCGTGCCCGCCGTACCGAAGAAGAGCGCCCACAGCGACCAGAGGAAGGCCGCCGACGTACCGACCGAGATGAGGGTGTCCATGGTGGCCGCGCCGTGCCGCGCGTTGGTGAAGGCGGCCTTGTGGAAGGGCCAGGCCGCGTACGTCACGACCGGCGCCGCCAGGGTCAGGGAGAGCCACTGCCAGTACTCGAACTGCAGGGCAGGGACCATCGCCATCGCGATGACGGGCAGGGAGAGCAGGACGGCGGCGGTCAACCGCTGGCGCAGGGGCCGCAGTTCCTCGTCGGCGGCCGCCTCTTCGTCGGTCGGTGTGTCCGCGCCGGTGTCGGCGTTCGCCATCACCGGGGCGGGCTCCTTGGCGGTGTAGCCGGTGGCTTCGACGGTCGCGATCAGGTCCTGTACGGCGATGTCCTGGCCGTTGTAGCTGACCTTGGCCTTCTCGGTGGCGTAGTTGACGGTCGCCTCGACGCCGTCCATGCGGTTGAGCTTCTTCTCGATCCGGGCGGCGCACGAGGCGCAGGTCATGCCACCGATGGCGAGTTCGACCTCTGCGGTGGAGGCCACCTCGGTGGTGCCGTGAGTGGTGGACATGGCTGCGGGCTCCTCGCGATCCGGGTACCCGGGGTGGGTACCGCTGACGAGATCTATGTATACCCCTGGGGGGTACCGAAAGCAAGAGGGGATCCGGGGTTGACTTGATACCCCTAGGGGGTATCTTCGAGGCATCGACCGGCCGACCCGCTCACCTCACCCATAGGGAGTCGCCATGAACACCGGACTGAAGATCACCGCCTTCGCCGCCGCCGTCGCCGCGACGTTCGGCACCGCGTACGGCGTGGGGAAGGGCGTCGACCCCGTGACCTCGCAGAAGAAGCCCGCGAGTGAGCACGGGGGCCATGGCGGAGAGGAGGAGGCCGCCGGCGCCGGTGCCGGCGAGAAGCAGGGCGGGGGCCACGCGGCCACCGTCCCCGGCGGCCTCCAGATCTCCGAGCGCGGCTACACGCTTGGCCTGAAGACCACCCGCATCGACGCCGAGAAGCGCGAGCAGCTGCGGTTCACGATCGTCAGGGACGGCACCGGCAAGGACGGCACGGGCAAGAACGTCACGGGCAAGAACGTCACGGCGTACCAGAAGGAACACGACAAGGAGCTGCACCTCATCGTCGCCTCACGCGACCTGACGACCTACCGCCATCTGCACCCGACCCGCGCGACGGACGGCACCTGGTCGACGCCGGTCGAGCTCCCCGAAGCGGGCGGCTACCGCATCTTCGCCGACTTCAAGCCCGCGGGCGTAAAGGAGGGCCTGACGCTGGGGGCGGATCTGGCGGTGGCGGGCAAGTACGACCCCGCGGGTCTGCCGGCCCACAACGCGAAGGCCTCGGTGGACGGCTACGAGGTCAGCCTCAAGGGCGAGTTGAAACCGGGGAAGTCGGCGGGCCTGACCCTGAGCGTGTCGAAGAACGGCAAGCCGGTGACTGATCTCCAGCCGTACCTCGGTGCGTACGGGCATCTGGTCGCCCTGCGTTCCGGGGACCTGGCGTACCTGCACGTCCACCCGACCGGTGAGCCGGGCGACGGCAGGACCGAGCCGGGGCCCGGAGTCTCCTTCCAGGCGACCGCGCCCAGTGCGGGGGCCTATCGGCTGTTCCTGGACTTCAAGCATGAGGGGGAGGTGCGGACGGCGGCGTTCACCGTCCACGCGGGGGGCTCCGCCGGTGGAGCGGATGCCGGGGCCGAGTCGGGGGACTCGGGGCACGCGCACTGAGCGTCGCCGTGCGGGGGCGTGTGTCGCTGCGGGTCTGTTGTGGCTGGTCGCTCCCCCAAGTTCTCGGCTTCGCTCGAACAGGGGGGACCCCCTTCGCGGCGGAGCCGCACATGTCAGAGCCCCGCGCCCCTTCGGGGCCCGAAAGCCCCGGCCTTCCCCGGCCGGGGCTTTCGCATGTCCTGCTGCCCTCAGTCGAAGATCGGCAACTCCGTCTCCTTCGCGCCCGCCAGCTCATAGCGCGTCCCCGTCAGCGGGCGGCCCGTGTACAGCCTGATCAGGGTGGGGGCGTCGCCGATGTAGCGGGCTGGCGGGCGCTTGCCGTCGGGGACTCCCAGGACCAGCGGCTCGTCCCAGCCGTCGACGTCCGCGTGCAGCGGCAGCGCAGACGTCCTCCTGCTGTGCTCCGCGAGCAGCGGCAGCGCGTCCGCGAGGCCGTCGCCGCCGTACGCGCCGGGCAGGCCCCAGGCCTCGCGCACGTCCCCCGCGTGCACCCACTCCCCCAGTGACACGCCGTCGAGGCGCCCCTTGGCCTTGACCATGATCTCGCCCGCCTCGGTCATCCCGCGCTCCAGCTCGTCCACGATGCGGGAGTTGGACCAGTCGGCGCGCTCGGCGATGTCGCGCTCGTTGCTCTCGGGGCTGTACACGCCCTCCTCGAAGCGGGTCTCGACGACACGCATCAGCGCGGAGCCGCAGTGCGCGAGCATGTGCCGCACGGTCCAGCCGGGACAGCAGGTCCTGATCTCGTACGTGGAGTCGTCGGCGCCCCTCAACAGCGGGATCAGTACGTCGCGTTCGGTGCGCAGGAGGCGTCCGGGGCGCTCGGGGTCGTAGGTCTCGTCACGGTTCGGAGTGGTGGTCATGTCTGCCAGCCAAGCTTGTACGGCGCCGCGCGGCAATGACATGGCAACGGACGGGGCCGGAGTTTCCAGCCCGTCCGGCGGAAACATCCAGCCCGTCCGGCGATTGAGGACGAGTACGGCGGAGCCGACGACAGACGGTCACCCCACTAAGCGTTCACCTTCTCCTTCGCGGCAACCGACTCTCCCCGCATCACCAGGAGCGTGACGGCGCCCCCAATCGCGGCAACGGCCGCCGCGCCGGTGAACGCCGCACTGAACCCGTCCGTCAAAGCAGGCAGATTGCCCAGCTCCCCCGCCCCCTGCGACGTCGCAAGCGCGGTCAGCGCCGCGAGGCCAAGCGCGGAGCCCACCTGGTACGTGGTGTTGACGATGCCGGAGGCCAAGCCCGCCTGCTCCTGCGGGGCGCCGGACATCGCGGCCATCATCGCCGGGATGTACGCGAGGGACATACCGAGCGCCGCCACCAGCGAGGCCGGAAGCACGTCGATCACGAACGAGCCGGTCGGGCCGACCTGCGCCAGCCACACCAGGCCGAGCGCGAGCACCAACAGGCCCGTGCCGATCAGCGACTTGGCCCCGAAGCGGCCGAGCAGCCGCGCCGTGATGGCCGTCATGAAGACCATCAGGAGCCCCGTCATCGGCAACAGCGCGGCGCCGGACGCGAACGCCCCGTACCCCATCACCTGCTGGAGGTAGAGGTTGAGGAAGTACCACATCGGGATCCACGCCGCGCCGAGCAGCGTCATCGCCAGGTTGGCGGAACCGAGCCGCGGGATGCGCCACACCTTGAGCGGCATCAGCGGTTCGCGCACCGACTTCTGGATGAGGAGGAAGAGGCCCAACAGGGCGCCGGCCCCGGCCAGTTGGAGGACAGTCGAGGACGATCCCCAGCCCGCCTCAGGCGCCCGTACGACCGCGAAGACGGCGAGTGCGAGACCGGCCGTGACGGAGACCGCGCCGAGGATGTCGACCGAGCCGCGCTTGCCCTCGACCGCGGGCAGCAGGCGCGTCGCCGCGAGGGTCGCGACGCCGATCGGTACGTAGATGACGAACACCCAGGGCCAGCTCAGCCACTCCGTGAAGACTCCGCCGAGGAAGACTCCGGCGGTGCCGCCCGCGGGGGCCGCCGCTCCATAGAGGGCCATTGCCTTGCCGAGCTCCTTCGGGTCGTGGCCGAAGAGCATCATCAGGAGGGTCATCGCGGCGGGCGCGATCAGCGCGCCGCCGACGCCCTGCACTGCGCGCCCGACGACCTCGACGGTCGCGGTCTGCGCGGCCGCGGCGATGACGGATCCCGCGATGAGGACCACCCAGCCGGAGGCGAAGACCTTGCGCGCCCCGAGCAGGTCGGAGAGGCGCCCGCCGAGCAGCAGCAGGCCGCCGAAGGCGATGACGTACGCGTTGAAAACCCTTCCCCAAGCTCTCAACTACGTTCGAGCAGGGGAGACCCCATCCAACTCACCCTGCGAGAAGCCCAGGTCCCGCTGCATCTCGGGGAGCGCGACCCCGATGATCGAGGTGTCCATGATCACCATGAACTGGGCGGTGGCGAGCACGAAGAGCGCCCACCAGCGCTTGGGATTGGCGGTTGACATGACGGTCCCCTCCTGAGAGTCCAAAGAGCGCAAAGAGTCGAGCCAATCTCAATACCCCCAAGGGGTATTCAGCGCTGGGAAGTTAACATACCCCCTAGGGGTACTCAAGGGTTAGGGTCGCCCCATGGCCGACGACGAGAACGACGAGCTGCGCGGGCGCTGGCTCACGACGCTGCTGCGGGCGCGGGACACGGACGAGTGCGTCTACGACCCGTACAAGTACGCCGACAACCTGCTCGCCCGCTGGGCCGAGCCGCAGCGGCGGTACCACACCACCGCCCACCTGACGGCGGTCCTCGACCACATCGACGTACTCGAAGAGCACGCGGAGGACCCCGACCTCGTGCGGCTCGCGGCCTGGTTCCACGACGCGGTGTATCTGCCCGAGCGCTCGACCAACGAGGAACGCTCGGCCCGCCTCGCCGAACGCGCCCTGCCCGAGGCCGGGTTGACCGACGCGAAGACCGCCGAGGTGGCCCGCCTCGTACGGCTCACCGTCAGCCACGACCCCGCCGACGGCGACCTCAACGGCGAGACGCTGTGCGACGCCGACCTGGCGATCCTGGCCGCCGCCCCGGACGCGTACGCCGCGTACGCCGCCGCCGTGCGCGAGGAGTACGCCTTCGTCCCCGACGACGCCTTCCGCGAGGGCCGGGCGGCCGTGCTTCGCCAACTCCTCGCCCTGCCAAGGCTGTTCCGTACGCCGCACGGGGCGCGGGAGTGGGAGGCGCGGGCGCGCGCGAACCTCGCGACAGAATTGGAGCTGCTCAGCCCCTGACGCTCCCGTACTCTCGGCGCATGCTTTCCATGGGCGGGGATCAGGTGGACGAGGCCGTGGCGCACGCGGCGCGGGTGCTGCGTACGGCTGCGGGGCTCGACTGGAGCGTCAAGGCCGGTGGCCTGGAGTGGAGTTGCCTGCAGACCGCCGAGCACATCGCGGGCGATCTCGTCGCGTACGCGGGGCAGTTGACGGGCCGCGCGACCGATGCGTACGTCCCGTTCGACATCTCCCTCGACGAGGGCTCGGGCCCCGAGGACGCGATCAGCGTCATCGAGGCGACCGGCGGTCTCTTCTCGGCGGTCGTCCGGACCACGCCGCCGGGGGTACGGGCGTTCCACCCCTACCCCCACGGCAGCGCCGACGCGACGGGCTTCGCGGCGATGGGCGTCGCGGAGGTCCTGCTCCACACGTACGACATCGCGCGGGCGCTCGGCGTCGACGCGAAGCCACGGGCCGGGCTGTGCGAGGCCGTACTCGCCTGGATCTTCCCGCAGGTCACGCCCGCGTCCCGGTCCGAGGAGCAGTGGGCGACGCTGCTCTGGGCCACGGGGCGTGGCACGCTGCCGGGGCGGCCCCGCCTCGACCGGTGGCGCTGGCACAACTCCCTTGAGATCCCCGCCGGACGGATCGCCCTGCGGGAGGTCAGGCCCGCGGCGGCCGCGGATCTCGCCGTGGGCGGTACGGGGGGTCTGAACTGGATCGAGGGCGGGCCGTTCGAGGGGACGCGGACGGCGGCGGAGATGGTGACAAAGGCGTACGGGTCCGGGGTGCACCGGCCCGAGTGGGGCATGTTCGCGCTGGTCCGCACGGAGGACGACGTCGCCGTCGGCGGGATGGGGTTCCACGGGCCGCCGGACGAGGAGGGGACGGTGGAGGTCGGCTACGACCTGGCGGTCGCCGCGAGGGGTTGCGGCTACGCTTCCGAGGCGCTGTCCGCCCTCTCCGCGTGGGCGCTGGACCGTCCCGGGGTGTCCGCTCTCCTTGCCGTGATCGAGCCCGGCAACGCGGCTTCGCAGGGGGTGGTGACGCGGGCGGGATACGTCCGCGTCTCCGACCGGGAGGAGAACCGGGCTTACGTCCGTCGTGCGTGACGGTCCAAACTTTCCCGCCCACCCACCCGATTACCCGGGGTAATGGGTGGGTGGGCGGGAAAGATCCGCCGCGGAGCGGCGGGCCAGTCCGGGACCGGCCCGCACCCGAAACAACACAAGCCCCCCCCACCGGGGAATGTAAGCCGTCACCCCAGCGCTCACCCCCGTCATGCCGACCCCTGCCCCAAAGGCCCCCGCTGCTCGCCGTGGCGACCCTGCGGCTCCCACGGCGCACGACACTCATCACGCTCATCACGGTCTTCGGCATCGGGCAGGTCGCCGGTGCGCTCGCGCCCACAGCGGGCCCGCGCCATGGCCGTGATGATCGGCGGGCTCAGCATCGCGAACGTCCTCGGCGTCCCCGCCGGTGCCTTCCTCGGTGACAACTTCGGCTGGCGTTCGGCCTTCTGGGCGGTCGGCGTCGCCTCCGCCGTCGCGCTCGTCGGCGTACTGACCCTCATCCCGCGCATCCCGCTCCCGGACGAGAAGCCCGAGCTGAAGAGGGAGCTCGCCATCTACCGGGACCGGCAGGTCTGGCTCTCCGTCGTCGTCACCGCGCTCGCCGCGGGCGGCGTCTTCTGCGCGTTCTCGTATCTCTCGCCGCTCCTGACGGACGTCGCCGGGCTCGACGAGGGCTGGGTGCCGACCGTCCTCGGTCTCTTCGGGGCGGGCGCCCTCATCGGCACCTGGATCGGCGGCCGCATCGCCGACGCGCACCTCTTCGGCGTCCTGCTCAGCGGCATCGCGGCGTCCACCCTCTTCCTCATCGCCCTCGCCCTCTTCTCGGGCACGGCGGCCGTCGCGGTCACCCTCTCCTTCCTCCTCGGCGTCTCCGCCTTCTATACCGCCCCGGCCCTCAACGCCCGTATGTTCAACGTCGCCGGCGCCGCGATGACGACGGTGGCGATCGGCGCCGTGGCGGTGTCGCTGCGGCTGCCCCGCAGGACACCGAGCCGCGTGGTCACGGCTTTCTCCGCCGGCAGCACGCAAGCGGGGGCCGACGTCGAAGCCGCCCGCTAGCAGCGCTCACTCCAGAGGCCGCAGGAACCGCCGCTCGTAGCGGCGGATGCACCCCGTCCGGCGCGCAAGCTCGAAGGCCTCCTGGCACTCGGGGTCGCTCGCGCTGTCGGTGCGGTACCGCTCGTACTCGGCGAAGCTCGGGAAGGAGAAGAGGGCGTACGCGATGTCGCTGTCGCCCTCGCTCGGCAGGAAGTAGCCGTGGTGGTCGCCGCCGAAGCGGTTGACCAGGGTGACCCAGCGGCGGCCGTACTCCTCGAAGTCATCGATGCGGTCGGGATCGATCTCGTACTTCAGATGAACGGTGATCATGCGGCCCACCCTAGGCTCGAACCGCCTTACGCCGGTCTGCCCTTGGGCCTGCGCAGCCCCGCCTCCGTGAGCCGCCGCACCAGCTCCTTGGAGCCGATCTCGACCGCGCCCGCGCGCACCGCGTCCCCGTACCGCTCCGACGGCACGTCGTAGTGATCGCGCTCGAAGGCGCGGCGAGGGGCGCCGATGGCCTCCGCGAACGCATGCAGTTCCTCGTACGAGACGTCGCTGACCAGGTGCGACCACATGCGGCCATGGCCCGGCCAGGTCGGCGGGTCGATGTAGAGCGTCACGTCAGGTCCGTCCCCGTCAGGCCGCCCACCGGGGCCACGACGACTCCCGCCTTGCCGCACACCCGGTGCGGGTCGGGGCCCAACTCCGGTTCCACATCCAGCGCGTGCGGGTCGCCGGAGCCGCAGACCGGGCACAGCGGCCAGCGGCCGTAGCGCTCCAGGAGGGAGTCCTGGACGTCCTGGGCGACGAGCCCCGCGACGTACTCGACGCCGTCGGGCCACTGCTCGACCCACCAGCGGCGGTGCGCCACCGCCTCCTCGACCAGCGAGACGACCTCCGCCTCGGCGACCTCGCGGGCGACGAGGTCGGCGATGACGAGTGCGCGCGCGGCGTGCAGCGCCTGCTCCAGGGGGTCGATCGCGTCCATGCAGCCATTGTCCACCCCATGCGCAACCTGCCAGAGGCCCGTCCGAGACCGGGACCAAAGGGGTCTTGACCCTTCCCCGCTCCGAAAATATCTTTCAGGTGTGACCAATGATGTGAAGGAAATTTTCGCGGGCGCCGCGCCCCCCGCCCCGGCCGCCCTCGCGGCCAAGGTGCGGACCCTCGCGCCGTCCATGACCCGCTCCATGCAGCGGGTCGCCGAAGCCGTCGCCGGCGACCCGGCAGGCTGCGCGGCCCTCACGGTCACCGGCCTCGCCGAGCTCACCGGCACCAGCGAGGCGACGGTGGTCCGCACCGCCCGCCTGCTCGGCTACCCCGGCTACCGCGACCTCCGCCTGGCCCTCGCCGGACTCGCCGCCCAGCAGCAGTCGGGCCGCGCGCCCGCCGTCACCGCGGACATCGCCGTCGACGACCCCATCGCGGACGTCGTGGCCAAACTCGCGTACGACGAGCAGCAGACCCTCGCCGACACCGCCGCCGGGCTCGACACCGTGCAGCTCGGCGCCGCCGTCGCCGCGCTCGCCGTCGCGCCCCGCGCCGAGATCTACGGCGTCGCCGCCTCCGGCCTCGTCGCCCAGGACCTCGCGCAGAAGCTGCTGCGCATCGGCCACATCGCCCATGCGCACTCCGACCCGCACCTCGCGGTCACCAACGCCGTCACCCTGCGGGCCAAGGACGTGGCCATCGCGATCACGCACTCCGGGTCGACCGGCGACGTCATCGAACCGCTGCGGGTCGCCTTCGAGCGGGGCGCCACGACCATCGCGATCACAGGCCGTCCCGGCAGCCCGGTATCCCAGTACGCGGATCACATACTGACCACCTCCACCGCGCGCGAGAGCGAGCTGCGGCCCGCCGCGATGTCGTCCCGCACGAGCCAGCTGCTCGTCGTGGACTGCTTGTTCGTGGGCGTCGCCCAGCGGACGTACGAGACGGCGGCGCCCGCGCTCGCCGCCTCCTACGAAGCGCTCGCCCACCGCCACAGCCCTCGCGGCAGCAGCCGCTGAGCCCGCAGAGCCGCTGAGCACGCAGCAGCCGCTGAGCCCGCACACGTACCGGACCCGCCACCCCCGCCCGCGTATGAAAGAGCCGCACGCCATGACTTCCACGACCGACGCCAGCGACGCCACCGACGAGAACTACGGCGAGCTCCGAGCCCAGCTGGACACGCTGACCACCGAGGCGTTCCGGCCCGAGCTCTCCGAGATCGACCAGCTGCCCACGCTGGAGATCGCGAAGATCATGAACGGCGAGGACGCCACCGTGCCCGCGGCCGTCGCCGAGCAGCTCCCGGCGATCGCCGCCGCCATCGACGGCACCGCCGCGCGGATGGCCCGCGGCGGACGGCTGATCTACGCAGGCGCGGGGACGGCCGGGCGCCTCGGCGTGCTCGACGCGTCCGAGTGCCCACCGACCTTCAACACCTCCCCCAGCGAGGTCGTCGGCCTCATCGCGGGCGGCCCGAGCGCCATGGTCACGGCGGTCGAGGGCGCGGAGGACAGCAAGGAGTTCGCCGCCGAGGACCTGGACGGGCTCGGGCTCACGGCGGACGACGTGGTCGTCGGCATCTCCGCGTCGGGCCGCACCCCGTACGCCATCGGCGCGGTCGAGCACGCGCGTTCCCGCTATGGCGCTCTCACCATCGGCCTGTCCTGCAACGCGGACAGCGCGCTCGCGGCGGCCGCCGACCACGGCATCGAGGTCGTCGTGGGCCCCGAACTCCTCACCGGATCCACCCGGTTGAAGGCGGGCACGGCCCAGAAGCTCGTCCTCAACATGCTGTCGACGATCACGATGATCCGCCTCGGCAAGACCTACGGAAACCTGATGGTCGACGTACGCGCGTCGAACGAGAAGCTGCGGGCCCGCTCCCGCCGCATCGTGTCGCTGGCCACCGGCGCGACCGACGAGGAGATCGAGGCCGCACTCGCCGCCACCGACGGGGAGGTGAAGAACGCCATCCTCACCATCCTCGGCGGTGTCGACGGCCCCACGGCGGCCGATCTGCTCGCGTCCTCGGACGGCCACCTGAGGGCAGCCCTGGACTCCGCACGCACCTCCTGACCACCGCACAGCAAGGCACCGCACAGCAAGGCACCGCACCATGGCACCTGAGAACAAGAACCGCGCCACAGCCGCCGCGATCCTCCCCCTCGTCGGCGGTGCCCGGAACGTCACGTCCATCGCCCACTGCATGACGCGCCTGCGCCTGAGCCTCGCCGACCGCTCGCTGGTCGACGACGAGGCCCTGAAGGCACTGCCCGCCGTGATGGGCGTGGTCGAGGACGACACGTACCAGATCGTGCTCGGCCCAGGCACGGTCGCGCGGGTCACGCCGGAGTTCGAGACGCTGGTGGAGGAGGGCAGGTCGCAGGCTCCCGCCCCCGAACACGCCTCCACCGCCGACGAGTTGGCGGCGCAGGGCGCGGCCCTCAAGGAAGCCCGCAAGGCAAAGAACGCAACGCCCTTCAAACTCTTCCTGCGCCACATCGCGAACATCTTCGTCCCCCTGATCCCCGCCCTGATCGGCTGCGGCATCATCGCGGGCATCAACGGCCTCCTGATCAACCTGGAATGGCTCCCCTCCATCACCCCGGCCCTGGCGGCCATCGCCTCAGGCTTCATGGCGCTGATTGCCGTCTTCGTAGGCTTCAACACGGCGAAGGAGTTCGGCGGTACGCCGATCCTGGGCGGCGCGGTGGCGGCGATCATCGTGTTCCCGGGTGTGGCGAACATCGAGGCGTTCGGCCAGAAGCTGTCGCCGGGCCAGGGCGGCGTGCTCGGCGCACTCGGCGCGGCAGTCCTCGCCACGTACATCGAGAAGTGGTGCAGGAATGGGGTCTCCCCTGGTCGAGCGAAGTCGAGAGCTTGGGGAAGGGTCCCGGGGGCCCTGGACGTTCTCGTGACCCCCACGATCACGGTCCTCCTCTCCGGCCTGGTCACGATCTTCGGCCTGATGTTCCTGGCAGGCGAGGTATCCACCGGGATCGGGACCGCGGCCGACTGGCTCCTGGACAACACGGGCGCGTTCGCGGGCCTGGTCCTTGGCGGCCTGTTCCTCCCCCTGGTGATGCTGGGCCTGCACCAGGCCCTGATCCCCATCCACACCACACTCATCGAGCAGCAGGGCTTCACGGTCCTGCTCCCCATCCTGGCGATGGCGGGCGCGGGCCAGGTCGGCTGCGCGATCGCGGTGTACAAGCGCCTGAGGCACAACACCTCAATCCGTACGACGATCAAGTCCGCGCTCCCCGCAGGCTTCCTGGGAGTCGGCGAACCCCTCATCTACGGCGTCTCGCTCCCCCTCGGCCGCCCCTTCATCACGGCGTGCGTGGGCGGCGCGGCGGGCGGCGCGTTCATCGGCTTCTTCTCGATGATCGGCGAGAAGGTCGGCTCCACGGCGATCGGCCCGTCGGGCTGGGCGCTGTTCCCCCTCCTGGACGGCAACAAGGGCCTGGGACCGACGATCGCGATCTACGGCGGCGGCCTGCTGGTCGGCTACGCGGTGGGCTTCTTCACGACGTACTTCTTCGGCTTCAGCAAGCAGATGCTGGTGGAGTTGAACACAGAGACGGTGGCCCCGGAGCAGGTGGTGGCGGGGTCCGCCGGAGCGACTCCCGAACCAACAAAGGAACCGGCCACGGCCTGAGGCAGTTCCGGACGCACGTCGACGCGGGCTGCACCCTTCCGTGGGGTGCCGCCCGCGTCGATGTGTACACACAGCCGCGTACACGCGAGTACGCTGACGTCATGAGCGAGAACGTCACCATCCGTGAAGCCCGCGCCCATCTCGCCGAGGTCGTCGACAAGGCCGAGGCAGGCGAGGTCACCGTGCTGACGCGCAAAGGAAAGCGTGTGGCGGCGCTGGTGCCCATAGAGGTTCTGGACGCGCTCGATGAAGCGGCCGACGAGCTCGCGGCCCGCGAGGCCGAGCGTCACCGCGACGACCCGACGGTAAGCATGGCCGAACTGCTCGCGGACCTCTTCGAGGGCGACGGCAGCCGAGGCGACGCCGCGTGAAATACGCGTTCCGCTTCACT
The DNA here is from genome assembly GCF_040686095.1 of Streptomyces sp. NPDC086554. Taxonomy (NCBI): domain Bacteria; kingdom Bacillati; phylum Actinomycetota; class Actinomycetes; order Kitasatosporales; family Streptomycetaceae; genus Streptomyces; species Streptomyces sp. NPDC086554. The sequence goes on along the minus strand of NZ_JBFBJK010000022.1, from coordinate 93,321 downwards.
ACGCACGCCCAGCGCCAGCTCCGCGCCATCGACCGCCAGCAGGCCCTGCGCATCCTGACGGCTCTCACCTCACTCGGCGACGACCCGCATCGCGACGACGCGGACAGCAAGAAGCTCACGGGACACGACGGCCTGTACCGCCTCCGCGTGGGCAACTACCGGGTGGTTTACGAGATCCGCGACGACGTCCTGGTGATCCTGGTCGTCAACGTAGGCAACCGGCGGCGCGACGTCTACCGCAACCCGTAGCCCAAAGTCGGAGCCCCCGCCTCTCCTGCGCCGCGTGGCCACCGCGATGAACGCCTCCCCGCGGGGAGTTGTCCGCGAACTCCCCCGGAATTGTCCGTGATCGGTAACGGACGCATCCCTTCGCCGCCGATCTCCGTCCTGCCCTGTGGTCAAAGTGACCGGGGAGCGGCGAGGGGCCGGACGCAAAGGGGCGGGACATGGCACGGCACAGTGGCGGGCGGGGCTGGTACGGCAAGCTGATCGGGGCGGCGCTCGGGGTGACGATGCTCGCCACGGGTGCAGGGGTGTGGAGCGCACAGGCCGGTACGGCAGACGACTCCCCGGCGGCGAAGGCACCGAGCAGCGCCGCCAAGCCGGTCTCGGCGACCATCGCGCACGCCTCGGAGGCGGGCAAGCGCGGCGTCAACCTCACCATCGACGACGGCCCCGACCCCAAGTGGACCCCTCAAATGCTCGACCTGCTGCGGGAGTACGACGTGAAGGCCACGTTCTGCATGGTGGGTACGCAGGCGCAGGCGCACCCGGACATCGTGAAGAAGGTGGTCGCGGCCGGGCACCGCCTGTGCGACCACTCGGTGTCGCACGACACCGCCATGGACAAGAAGTCCGAGGCCTACCAGTCGAAGCAGATACTCGACGCCGAACGCATGATCACCAAGGCATCCGGAGGCGTACGCCCGATGTACTACCGGGCGCCCGGCGGCGCGTTCACCCCCGCCAGCCGCAAGCTCGCCGCTTCCCGGGGCATGCGCCCGCTGGGCTGGAACGTGGACAGCAAGGACTTCGAACGTCCCGGCACGGACGCCATCGTCACCACCGTGGAGCGGGAACTCCCCAACGGCCCCACCCTCCTCTTCCACGACGCGGGCGGCGACCGCACCCAGACCGTCGAGGCCCTGCGCACGCTCCTCCCCCGGCTCAAGCAGCAGGGCTACACCTTCGGCTTCCCGGTCCGCTGAGCCCCGACCGACTCCGGCGACGCCATGACCGTGCCGTCGCCCACCTCCTCGACGATCCAACAACCCCGCTGTTGTGGGCCGTTCTGGACGAGGCCGCCCTCAGGCGGGAGGTGGGCGACGGCACGGTCATGGCGGAGGCGCTGCGCCACGCGGCGGACCTCGCGCGCAGGCGCCGGATCATCATGCAGGTGCTGCCGTTCGACGCCGGGGCTCACGCTTCGATGGACGGCCCCCTGAAGCAGCAGCGCTCTCCCCGAAGGAATCCCTGGCCCTGATTTCGTCACGAACCTCAAGGCCACCTGACAGCGAGGAATCCCGGAGCTCAAGCCGCAAGCAGCGAGCGCCCTACTTGCCCGCGAGCGCGGACTTCCCCGACTCATCGATCTTGCCGGCGACGTTGGCGACGTCGGACAGCACATCCGGGGACTTGCTGATGCGCCGGCCCGCGAGGCCGGTGCTGAGGTTGTCGCGCGCCTGGGCGAGCGCCACGGTCGCGACGGACTCCGCATCCACGTTCTTGTCCCCGGCCGAAGCGCTCGGCGCCGGGTCGGCCGCGAACGCCCCGGAAGCGGAGGCGCCCACCATGGCCGCGGCGGCGGCACCGGTCATCAGGATCTTGGTGATCTTCATGTCAAGGGAAACGAACAGCCCCGCCCTAGGTCACTGCTCGCCACCGCCGCCAACTGCCCAGCCAACCGTCACCCGGCCCGGTCGTCTTCGCGACAGAGTTCCCGCGCCGCGGCGGGGTACGGGCGGCCGGGCCGGGCGCCGTGTTGGCCGACGCGCCGTCGGCCGGCACGGGCCGCGGTGCCAAGGCCACAGGTACGCCCCTGGTCGGCGGACCGCGCCCCTCGCGTCACACGCGTAATCGGCCGAAGTCGCCCTGTCCGAAAGGCTCCTGGCCCCGGTGCGGATCGCCGAGACCGACTGTCGGCGGCTACCCGACGTACCAAAGATGGCACCGAACGTCATGACCACGCGTACGCCATCGCACCGGTACTCCCGGAGGGGACCTTCATGACCGAGCCCAACGAGCCCAACGAAGAGCAGATCGCCGAAGCCCTGCGCAGCGCCGCCCGCATCACCCTCGCGCCCGGCCCCAGGGAAGTCCCCGCCGCCGCGCCCGCCCCGGACGAGGAGTGGACGCTGCCGGGCGGCACCGCCTGGGTGTACCTCGCCGACCCCGAGCAGGGGCTGCGGCGCCCGGTGCTCCTCGGCGACGGGTTCAACTCCGGGCCCAGCGACCTGGACTTCTCGTGGGAGATCCTGGAGCGGGGGCCGTACCCGTTCATCAGCGCGCTGCGGGAGCGCGGGCGTGACGTCGTACTGATCGGCTTCGACGAGCGCAGCGCGTCCATCCTGGAGAACGCCGAGGTCGCGCGGGCCGCGATCCAGGAGGCGATCGCGCGGCGCAGGGGCGAACACCCGCTGGCCGTCGGCGGTTTCAGCATGGGCGGCCTCGTCACGCGGTACGCGCTCGCCAAGATGGAGCACGACGGCGGCGCGGACAACGACCACCAGACCGGGCTCTACTTCTCGTACGACAGCCCGCACCGCGGCGCCTGGATCCCCGTCGCCCTGCAGTCGTTCGCGCACTACATCCGGCGGCTCAACGCGGCCTTCTCGAACCAGATGAACAGCCCGGCCGCCCGCCAGCTCCTGTGGCAGCACATCGCCGAGTGGGACGACGCCCCCGAGACCGACAAACAGCGCACCGAGTTCATCGCCGAGCTGGAGCGGGTCGGCGGCTGGCCCGCGCGGCCGCGGAAGATCGGCGTGGCCAACGGCGTACGGACCGGCGAGGGCAACGGCATCGACCCCGGCGTGCGGGCATTCCGCGGCAAGGGCCTTGCCATCACCGGCACCCACCTCTACACGCAGGCGGCGGGCGAGGACCAACTCGTCGCGCAGCTACGGGTGGTGACCCTGCGCAAACCGCAGATCCGCACCTCGGGCCTGCCCGAGATCGACGGCGCGCCCGGCGGCACCCTGGAGGGCTTCGGCATCCTCGCCGACGAGCTGAACAAGATCCCCGCGATCATCGGTCTCGGCTCGGAGGCCGAGATCCGCGAGCACTGCTTCGTGCCCGCCGTCAGCGCGGTCGCCCTGCGCGACGTCGACACCCACCAGAAGCTGTACGAGCCGTTCCCGGAGACCTCCGGGGACAGCGAGCTCGACGAGTACCTCTGCGCCGCGCAGAACGAGGGCCACACGCTGGTCACCGAGGAGCTCTGCACCTGGATCATGGACCGGCTTCCGTAGGAACGCCGACGGGGCGGCACCCTCCGTGAGGAGAGTGCCGCCCCGTCGTACGAGCAGGCGCTCAGAACTTACGATCCACGAGGGATCAGAAGTCCATGTCACCGCCCGGCATGCCGCCGCCGGCCGGGGCAGCGCCCGCCTTCTCCGGCTTGTCGGCGATGACGGCCTCGGTGGTGAGGAACAGCGCGGCGATGGAGGCGGCGTTCTGCAGGGCAGAGCGCGTCACCTTCGCCGGGTCGAGGATGCCCTCGGCGATCATGTCGACGTACTCACCGGTCGCGGCGTTCAGGCCGTGGCCGACGGTCAGGTTGCGCACCTTCTCGACGACGACACCGCCCTCAAGGCCGGCGTTGACCGCGATCTGCTTCAGCGGGGCCTCCAGGGCCAGCTTCACAGCGGCGGCACCGGTGGCCTCGTCGCCCTCGAGCTCAAGCTTCTCGAAGACGGCGGTGGCCTGGATGAGGGCCACGCCACCACCGGCGACGATGCCCTCTTCGACGGCGGCCTTCGCGTTGCGAACGGCGTCCTCGATGCGGTGCTTGCGCTCCTTGAGCTCGACCTCGGTCGCGGCACCGGCCTTGATGACCGCAACACCGCCGGCGAGCTTCGCCAGGCGCTCCTGCAGCTTCTCGCGGTCGTAGTCGCTGTCCGAGTTCTCGATCTCGGCACGGATCTGGTTGACGCGACCCTGGACCTGGTCGCTCTCACCGGCACCGTCGACGATCGTCGTCTCGTCCTTGGTGATGACGACCTTGCGGGCGCGGCCGAGCAGGTCGAGACCGGCGTTCTCCAGCTTGAGGCCGACCTCCTCGGAGATGACGGTGCCACCGGTGAGGATGGCGATGTCGCCGAGCATGGCCTTGCGGCGGTCACCGAAGCCCGGGGCCTTGACGGCGACGGACTTGAAGGTGCCACGGATCTTGTTGACGACCAGGGTCGACAGGGCCTCGCCCTCGACGTCCTCGGCGATGATCAGCAGCGGCTTGCCGGACTGCATGACCTTCTCGAGGAGCGGAAGGAGGTCCTTCACGTTCGAGATCTTGGAGTTGACGATCAGGATGTACGGGTCATCCAGGGCCGCCTCCATGCGCTCCATGTCGGTCGCGAAGTACGCCGAGATGTAGCCCTTGTCGAAGCGCATGCCCTCGGTGAGCTCAAGCTCGAGCCCGAAGGTCTGCGACTCCTCGACGGTGATGACGCCTTCCTTGCCGACCTTGTCCATCGCCTCGGCGATGAGCTCGCCGATCTGGGTGTCGGCGGCGGAGATGGAGGCCGTCGAAGCGATCTGCTCCTTGGTCTCGACATCCTTCGCCTGCTCGAGCAGGGCGCCCGAGACGGCCTCGACGGCCTTCTCGATGCCGCGCTTGAGGGCCATCGGGTTGGCACCGGCGGCCACGTTGCGCAGACCCTCGCGCACCAGGGCCTGGGCCAGGACGGTCGCGGTCGTCGTGCCGTCACCGGCGACGTCGTCCGTCTTCTTCGCGACCTCCTTGACCAGCTCGGCGCCGATCTTCTCGTACGGGTCCTCGAGCTCGATCTCCTTGGCGATGGAAACACCATCGTTGGTGATCGTGGGGGCGCCCCACTTCTTCTCGAGGACGACGTTGCGACCCTTGGGGCCCAGGGTCACCTTGACGGCGTCGGCGAGCTGGTTCATGCCGCGCTCGAGGCCGCGCCGTGCCTCCTCGTCGAACGCGATGATCTTGGCCATGTGAAGTGGTCCTCCCGGACGGGGTGGAAATGCAAACGGATCGTGCCCGCGCCCGCGACGGACGGCCTGCGTGCCGTGTGGTTCCTTGCCCCACCCGGCCTGCGGACCTCGCTGACCCGATCCAAGTTCTGTCACTCTCACTGGGAGAGTGCTAAGCCAATGATTAGCACTCGCCCCCTGCGAGTGCAAGCGCCTCTGACGGATCCCAGACGTACGAGGGGCCCGTACCCCAGATGGGATACGGGCCCCTCGCCGTGAGTGCGTCGGTGGCCGATCGCGCCGAGATCAGACGGCGAGCTTGACCATGTCCGCCTGCGGACCCTTCTGGCCCTGCGAGATCTCGAACTCGACTCGCTGACCTTCTTCAAGGGTGCGGTAACCGTCCATCTGGATCGCGCTGTAGTGGACGAAAACATCCGCACCACCGTCGACCGCGATGAAGCCGTACCCCTTCTCCGCGTTGAACCACTTGACGGTGCCCTGAGCCATGCCTAACTCCCCTATTACTGGCCCTTGCACGGGCCCGCACTTCGCGGACCCGGGTCAGACCTCACCCCCCCAATGGGATGTGGAGGTGTGCGCCGGAACGCGTCGACCGCGGCTGAATGTATCTGTCCAACTGCCGTCTGCAACAGGTCAATCGGACGAGAATTCCGGGCACGCCCGATCGGAAATATGCGGAGAATTTGCCGGAGTTCAGGGCAAGTCGGGCCAGACAAATGCCGTGATCGGCTCAAATGGGCAGTGCACTTTGGCTACTTCTTGTCGGCCCCGGACCGACTTCGTATATGCGCTCGGCACAAACGGAGAAGCTCGTTTCCCAACTGTACCGCGCTCAACCACACGGAATTGCCCCCTCCACTTCTCTCGCGGAGGGGGCAATTGAGATAACACAGGGTGCTTGCGTAAAGGATCAGCCGCCGGCACTGTGCTCGATGGTCAGCCTCCGGCGACGGCCGGAATGATCGAGACGCCCGCGCCGTCCGGAGTGGCGGTCTCAAGGCCCCGCTCGAAACGGACGTCGTCGTCGTTCACGTACACATTCACGAAGCGGCGCAGCTTGCCCTGGTCGTCCAGGACACGGGCGGCGATGCCGGCGTGGTTCTTCTCCAGGTCGGCGATCACCTCGGAGAGATTCGTCCCCTCGGCGGCGACCTCGGCCTTACCGTCGGTGTACGTACGAAGGATGGTGGGGATGCGGACGTTGACGCTCATGGGGTTCACCTCTTGATACAGGGGGCGGAGGCGCCCCGTAAGGGGCGCGGGGAACTGCGCGACCAGCCACGACGGCCCCGCAGACAAGCGGACAAGCTCAGCCTGCAAGCCCCGCGTCGCGGAACGCATCAAGGCTGGGCCGAATGGTCGCGGTGGCCTGGGACGTCTCGGCAACGGCGTCCAGGGTCTTCAGGCCGTCCCCGGTGTTGAGCACAACGGTGGTGAGGGACGGGTCGATGAGACCGGCCTCGATCAGCTTCTTGGCAACGCCCACGGTCACACCACCGGCGGTCTCCGCGAAGATCCCTTCCGTGCGAGCGAGAAGCTTGATCGCGTCGACGACCTGCTCGTCGTTGACGTCCTCCACCGCACCACCCGTACGCCGCGCGATGTCCAGGACGTACGGCCCGTCGGCCGGGTTGCCGATGGCCAGCGACTTGGCGATGGTGTTCGGCTTCTGGGGACGTACGACGTCGTGCCCGGCCTTGAAGGCGGCAGAAACCGGCGAACACCCCTCCGCCTGCGCCCCGAAGATCTTGTAAGGCTTGTCCTCGACGAGGCCGAGCCGGATCAGCTCCTTCAGACCCTTGTCGATCTTCGTGAGCTGCGAGCCCGAAGCGATCGGGATGACCAGCTGGTCCGGAAGGACCCACCCCAGCTGCTCGCAGATCTCGTACGCGAGGGTCTTGGAGCCCTCGCCGTAGTACGGCCGCAGGTTGACGTTGACGAAGCCCCAGCCCTCGCCGAGCGGGTCGCCGATGAGCTCGGAGCAGAAGCGGTTCACGTCGTCGTAGTTGCCCTCGATGCCGACGAGCTCGCCGCCGTACACCGCGGCCATGACGACCTTGCCCTGCTCCAGGTCGTGCGGGATGAACACGCAGGAGCGGAAGCCGGCGCGGGCGGCGGCGGCGCCGACAGCACCGGCGAGGTTGCCCGTCGAAGAGCACGAAAGAGTCGTGAACCCGAAGGCGCGCGCCGCCTCGAGCGCCTGCGCGACGACGCGGTCCTTGAAGGAGTGCGTGGGGTTGCCGGAGTCGTCCTTGACGAACAACTTGCCCTGCTCGACGCCGAGTTCACGGGCGAGGTTGTCGGCCTTGACGAGCTGGGTCCAGCCGGGGTTCAGGTTCGGCTTGTCGGCCACGTCGGCGGGGACGGGGAGCAGCGGCGCGTAGCGCCAGATGTTGGCGGGGCCGGACTCGATCTGCTTGCGGAGCGCCTCGGGGTCACCGGTCGGCAGGTCGTAGGCCACCTCGAGCGGGCCGAAACAGGCCTGACAGGCGAAGATAGGGCCGAGGGCGTAGAGCTCGCCGCATTCGCGGCAGGAGAGGCCCGAAGCGGGACCGAGGTCTACGGAGTTCGTGGCGGTGGTGGTGTCGTTCGTTGCGACAGTCTGCGCAGCCATGGAGGCGAGGCCCTTTCTCCTCATCTTCCCCGCGGCGCATCTCGCCGCGAGACGGAATTGGCACCTTCCCCACCGTGACCTCGTCGGTCGGCGGGAGGGTTGCCGGGGCTTCAACGGGCCGTATCCCTCTGCCCCTCTGGATGAGCGGTATGGCGCCGGGCTCGCGGTCCCGGTGCATTTGTTACGCGATGACCCCCGACATGCGATGGTCATCCGCGTTGTTCAAGACTGTAACCGAAGGCCTGGACGCTTGAGATAGTCGTCCGAACCGCGAGATGGATCACATAGAGAGGACCCTGACCGTGCTGGAAGAAGCCGAGCGCTGGCTGAGCAGGCGTTCCTGGTCCGTCGCCGACCGCCCGCTGGACCGGCTGACCGCGGCGAAGAAGGCGTCCGGCGCCTCGGTCAGTGTCGTGCTGCCCGCGCTCGACGAGGAGGAGACGGTCGGCGAGATCGTCGCGGAGATCCGCCGTGAGCTGGTCGAGAAGGCGCCTCTCGTCGACGAGCTCCTGGTGATCGACTCGGGCTCGGCGGACCGCACGGCCGAGGTCGCGCGTGCCGCGGGCGCGCGGGTCGTGCACCGGGACGAGATCCTCCCCCGCATCCCGGCCGTGCCCGGCAAGGGCGAGGTGCTTTGGCGTTCGCTCCTGGTGACCGGCGGTGACATCGTCGCTTTCATCGACGCGGACCTGAAGGAGTTCTCTGCGGACTTCGTCTCGGGCATCGTGGGCCCGCTCCTGACCGAGCCCGACGTGGACTTCGTGAAGGCGATGTACGACCGCCCGCTGGGCGAGGCAGCAGGGCAGGGCGGCCGGGTCACCGAGCTGATGGCGCGCCCGCTGCTGAACATGCACTGGCCGCAGCTGGCCGGATTCGTCCAGCCGCTCGGCGGCGAGTACGCGGCGCGCAGGTCGCTGCTTGAGCGGCTGCCGTTCCCCGTCGGTTACGGAGTGGAGCTCGGCCTCCTTGTCGACGCGCTGCACACGGTGGGCCTCGATGCGCTCGCGCAGGTCGACGTCGGTGTGCGCAAGCACCGTCACCAGGACGGGCAGGCGCTCGGCCGGATGGCGGCGGCGATCTACCGGACGGCACAGGTGCGGCTCGCCCGCGGGCACCTCGTACGCCCCGAGCTCACGCAGTTCGAGCGGGGCGAGCACGGATTCGCGCCGCGCACCCACTCCGTGGACACGGAGGAGCGGCCGCCGATGGCCGACATCGCGGAGTACGCGGAACGCCGCGTGGCGTAGCCGAATGGAACGTATACCGCCGGATCCCGCGGGGGTCCGGCCGTACGTTTGAGGGATTCCCGGAGGGGCTAGGTTTCCGCACATGGTCTCCGAGCAGGCAGCGGCTCCCGCCGCCCAGGTCCTTGTCGCGTCCAACCGCGGCCCTGTCACGTACGCCCTGGAGGAGAACGGGGAGCTGACGGCCAAGAGGGGCGGCGGCGGACTCGTCTCCGGGCTCAGTGCGATCGGGGACGAGGCGGATGCCCTGTGGGTCTGCGCGGCGCTGGGGGAAGGCGACCGGGAGGCCGTGCGGCGCGGGGTCGGTGAGCCGGGCGTGCGGATGCTCGACATTGATCCGCGGGTACATGCCGACGCTTACAACGGGATCGCGAACTCGGTCCTCTGGTTCGTCCACCACATGCTGTACCAGACGCCGCTGGAACCGGCGTTCGGCTCGGAGTTCCGGGCGCAGTGGGCCTCGTACGAGACATACAACCGGGCCTTCGCGGAGGCGCTCGCGCAGAGCGCCGGTGACGGGGCGGCGGTCCTCGTCCAGGACTACCACCTCTCCCTGGTCCCTGGGATGCTCCGTGAACTCCGCCCCGACCTGCGGATCGGCCACTTCTCGCACACGCCGTGGGCGCCGGTCGACTACTTCCGGATGCTGCCGGACGACATCGCCGAGCAGCTCCTGCGGGGCATCCTGGGCGCCGACCGGGCGGCGTTCCTGACGGGGCGGTGGGCGGACGCGTTCACGGCGTGCTGCGTGGACGCGCTGGGCGGTACGTCGGGTACGCGGATCGGGGTGCACGGGCTCGGGGCGGACGCGGACTTCCTGCGGGAGCGGTCGCGGCGGGCGGATGTGGAGGAGCGGCTCGTCGCGCTTCGGGACCAGGTGGGGGGCGACCGGAAGGTGATCGTCCGCGTCGACCGGACCGAGCTGTCGAAGAACATCGTGCGGGGGCTGCAGGCGTATCGGCAGCTCCTGGAGGACCACCCCGAGTGGCGGGAGCGGGTGGTGCACGTCGCGTTCGCGTATCCGTCCCGGCAGGACCTGGCGGTGTACCGGGAGTACACGGCGGAGGTGCGGCGGCTCGCGGACTCGATCAACTCGGAGTACGGGGTGGCGGGTTGGACCCCGGTCGTGCTCCACGTGAAGGACGACTTCGCGCGGTCGCTCGCGGCGTACCGACTGGCGGACGTGGCTCTGGTGAACCCCATCCGGGACGGGATGAACCTGGTGGCCAAGGAGGTGCCGGTCGTTTCCGACGAGGGGTGCGTTCTTGTTCTTTCGCGGGAGGCGGGGGCGTACGAGGAGCTGGGCGAGGACGCGCTGGTGGTGAACCCGTATGACGTGACGGGGACGGCGGTTGCGCTGCACGAGGCGCTGACGATGCCGCTGGACGAGCGGGCGGAGCGGACGAAGCGGCTCGCTGCGGCGGCTACGGCGCTGCCGCCCGCCCAGTGGTTCCTGGACCAGCTGGGGGCGCTGGGGTAAGAGCGGTTTCCGTCCAACCCCACCCCACGTTTGTCCATGGGCCCCCGAAGCCCCGCCTCGATACCTTCCGGGGCATGGCCCTACGCCGCACAAGCACCGTAGCCCTCACCGCCCTCGCCCTGGCAGGGGCGACAGCCGCCCCCGCCGCCGCGGAGGCTAAGACGTACTACGTCGACTGCCGGCGCGGCAGCGACGACGCGTCCGGCACCTCCGCCGGAACGGCCTGGCGCTCCCTGGCAAAGGCCGGCGCCCACACCTACGCCCCCGGCGAGAAGCTCCTGCTGCGGCGTGGCACAAGCTGCACGGGGGTGCTGGCTCCCAAAGGTGCGGGTGCGGCCGGCGCCCCCGTGCTGATCGACGCCTACGGAAGCGACAAGGCCAAGCCCCGCATCCAGGCGAACGGCGCCCGCGCCGCCCTGCATCTCATCAACACCGAGCAGTGGGAGATCCGGAATCTGGACCTCTCCAACACCGGTCCCGCCACCACCACCGAACGCCGCGCCGGACTCTACGTCCAGCTCACCGACTACGGCACGGCCGACCACTTCGTCGTCGACGGAGTCGACGTCCACGACGTGAACGGCGCCGACTTCAAGGACCCCGACCCCTCCGGCGGGATTCTCTTCGTCGTACAAGGCAGCACCACCCCCACCCGCTTCAACGACCTCCGCGTCGAGGACTCCACCGTCCGCCACGTCGACCGCACCGGCATCGGCACCATGTCGACCTGGGGCAGCGGCACGGACGCCGACGCCGAACTCCTCTCCAGCGGCGTCGAGTTCGTACGGAACAAGGCGTACGACGTCGGCGGCGACGGCATCGTCATCCACGAGACCCGCAAGGCCCGCGTCGAGCACAACTACGTGGACGGCTTCAACATGCGCTCGGCGGGCTACAACGCGGGCATCTGGGCCTGGGAGTCGCAGGACGCGCTCTACCAGTACAACGAGGTCACCGGCGGCCACGGGACGCGGGACTCGATGGCGTACGACATCGACGGCGGCAACGTCCGCAACACCTACCGCTACAACTACAGCCACGACAACGAAGGTGGCTTCCTCCTCGTCTGCAATGCCCCCGACAAGACCAGCGACGGCAACCGCATCCACGACAACATCAGCGTCAACGACCGGAACACCACGTCTCCGTACGCCGTGATCTCTGTTGTCTGCGGGGCCGCGACCGACACCCAGGTCTATCGGAACACCGTCGTCACCGACCGCGCCGACACTGCGCTCGTCTCCAACAACGGGCCCGCCGGTGTCACCTTCCGCGACAACGTCTTTGTGGGCGCGCCGGGCGCCGGGTCTCCCATCAAGGACACCGTCAGCACCTACAGCAACAACCTGTACTGGCGGACCGCCCAGCCGCGCGACACGTCCGGCGTCAACGCCGACCCCCGGTTCATCGACACCACTCCGGACGCCCCCGACGACGTACGGCTGAAGAGCGATTCACCCGCTCGCGGGATCGGTACGCCCGTCGACGACGGGACCACCCACGACTACTTCGGGAATCCCATCCCCGATCCGCCCAGCCTCGGGGCGGATCAGGGCAGTTGAGCAGCGATCGAAGCGATCAGTTCCACCACGCCCTGCGGGCCTTCCACCACCAGGTCGGCCCGCTCGGCCAGTTCCGCCACCTCCGCGCTGCCGCTGCACACCAGCAGGCCGCGCACCTGGTCCGAGCGGAGCTTCTCGACCGCGGCGAAGGCGGGCAGGTCGCCCAGGTCGTCGCCCGCGTAGACGACCGTCTCGGCGCCCACTTCGCGTACGTAGTCGGCGAGGGCCACGCCCTTGTCCATGCCCGGCGGCCTCAACTCCAGGACCAGGCGGCCCGGTTCGACGATCAGGCCGTGCTTGGCAGCCAGTTCGGCGAGCGGGTCGCGCAGGGCCTCGAAGGCCGCCTGTGGGTCCTGCGCGCGGCGGGTGTGGACGGCGACCGCGCGGCCCTTCTCCTCGATCCAGGTGCCGCGCCAGGCGCCGATCGCGTCGAGGAAGCCGGGGAGTTCGGCGCGGGCGGATGCCACGCCGGGGTGCGGTTCGGCGGCGTGGACCGTGGAGGAGACGGCGTCCCAGCGCTCGGCTCCGTAGTGGCCGAGGACGACCAGGTGTTCCAGGCCCGGGACGCCCGCGAAGCCGCCGTAGCGGACCGCGACACCCGCCGGGCGGCCGGTGACCACGGCGACGGAAAGGACCTTCGGCGCGAGCGCGGCGAGGGCGGGCACGGCGTCCGGGTGGGCGCGTGCCTGCTCGGGGTCGGGGACGATCGGGGCCAGCGTGCCGTCGAAGTCGAGCGCGATCACGGCACGTTCGGGCCGCGCCAGGAGCGCGGCCAGGCCCTCGCGCCCGGCGGGGGTCACGGGTTCGGGCAGCTCGGGAGAGGGAGAGGGAGAGGGAGAGGACGGCGAGTACACGGGGTCACCCATGGGGCCGACCCTACGCTCAACGCTCCTCGCGCCGGGACTCCCGAACCCGCCGAAGCCGGTTGACGGTCACCGGGTCGTGCGCGAGGGCGCGGGGATCGTCGAGCAGGGCGTTGAGGAGTTGGTAGTAGCGGATCGGGACCATGCCGAGGCGTTCTCGGATGGCCCGCTCCTTGGCGCCGGGCCCGGACACCCAGTCCTGCCGCTCCAGGGCGAGGATCGCCCGGTCGCGCTCGGAGAGGCCGGTGTCGTCCGTCTCGTCCGGGAACCCGTCGTCGGTGGTGCCTGGCCCGTCTGCTGTGCCCGTCATGCCGTCACGCTATTCCGAGTTCGCCTCGGTCGCCGCCTTGGTCTGGATCTGGGTGAGGATCGAGCCCGGGTCGGCGTTCCGGGAGACGGCCTTGCCGATGTACTTCTTGACCTCGACGGAGACCCGCGCCCAGGACGTCTTGCCCACCGGGTAGAGCTGCGAGGTGGGCAGCTCCTCCAGGAACTCGGCGAGCGCCTTGTCGTCGTCGTTGCCGGTCATCTGCTGCGCGGCGGAGGTGGTGACGGGCAGCAGGTTGTACTGGCGGGAGAAGTCCAGGACGTTCTTCGTGCTGTAGGCGAAGTCGAGGAACTTGCCGATCTCCTCGCGGTGGCCGTTCTGCTTGAAGGCCATCATCCAGTCGGCGACGCCCATGGTGGCCTTGGCGTTGCCGTTCACGCCGGGCATCGGCACCATGCCGTACTTCACGCCCTTCTTCTCGGCCATCTGCATCAGCGTGGGATGGCCGTTGAGCATGCCCACGTCGCCTCGGGTGAACGCGGCGAAGGCCTCGGCGCGGTCGAGCTCGGCGGGCGGCGTCGGTCCTGTCAGGCCCTTGTCGACCAGCTCGTCCTTCAGCCAGGTGAAGGTCTTCACGTTCTGCGTGGAGTCGATGGCGTACGTGCCGACGTTGTCGGTGTAGCCGCCGCCACCGCTGAGCAGCCACTGCATCGTCTCGGCCTGCGCCTCTTCCGGGCCGAGCGGCAGGGCGTAGGGGATCTTCACGCCGCGCGCCTTGAGCGCCTTGGCGTCGGCCGCAAGCTCGGTCCAGCTCTGCGGCGGGGTGAGGCCGGCGTCCTTGAAGATCTTCTCGTTGTAGAAGAGGAGGCGCGTGGAGGAGGCGAACGGCATGCCGTACTGGACGCGGTTGACTTCGCCCGCCTCGGAGAGGGGCGCCATGAAGTCGGCCTGGGTGGAGATGGCGAGCAGGTCCTCGGCGCGGTAGAGCTTGTTCTGCGCGGCGTAGTCGGCGTACGCGCCGATCTGCGCCATGTCGGGGGCGTTGCCCGCCTTGACCATGTCCTTGACCTTGCGGTCGACGTCCGTCCAGGAGTAGACGCTGACGTCGACCTTGATGCCCGGGTTCTCGTCCTCGAACTTCTCGGCGAGCTTGTCCCAGTACTTCTGGGAGCTGTTGGCCTTGGAGTCGCCGTAGTCGGCGGCCACCAGCTTGAGGGTGACGTCGCCTGAGTCGCCGGGACCGCCGCAGCCGGCGAGAGTCGCCGCCATGCCCAGTGCGGCTACCGCCGCGGTCAGTCCTGTCGCGCGCCGCTGCACAGCTGTTCCCACCCTCGATGATCTACGTGAACTGCGATTTTCCCCCGCGCATGAACACGAGGTCTACACCACTCCAGTATCGCTTGCGCAACTACCTGCTTCGGACACCCGCCCGATTGCCCGCCGATTACCGCACGCAAGTACCCGAAGTGGACTAGACCTCTCGCGGGTCACGCGCGAGACTGTCCCCCGTGAAACACGTCATCGCCCTCGATGTGGGCGGCACCGGAATGAAGGCCGCCCTCGTCGGGGCGGACGGCACGCTGCTGCACGCGGCCCGCAGGCCCACCGGCCGCGAGCGCGGGCCCGACGCCGTGGTCGAGTCCATCGTCGGCTTCGCCGCCGACCTGCGCGCCCACGGGATCGAGGAGTTCGGGGAACCCGCCGCCGCGGCCGGCGTCGCCGTCCCGGGCATCGTCGACACCGAGCGCGGCATCGCGGTGTACGCGTCGAACCTCGGCTGGCACGACGTCCCGCTGCGGGACCTGCTGAGCCGCAGGCTGGAAGGCGTACCCGTGGCCCTCGGCCACGACGTGCGCACCGGCGGCCTCGCCGAGGGCCGGATCGGCGCGGGCAAGGGCGCCGACCGGTTCCTGTTCGTGCCGCTCGGCACGGGCATCGCCGGGGCCATCGGGATCGGCGGCGGCATCGAGCCCGGCGCGCACGGCTCGGCCGGCGAGATCGGGCACATCGTCGTACGTCCCGGAGGACCGCCCTGCGGCTGCGGCCAGCGCGGCTGCCTGGAGCGGCTCGCCTCCGCCTCCGCGGTGAGCCAGGCGTGGGCGGCGGCAAGCGGCGACCCGGAGGCGGACGCCGCGGACTGCGCGAAGGCCGTGGAGTCCGGCGACCCGCTCGCCCTGGAGGTCTGGCAGAACGCCGTCGACGCGCTCGCCGACGGCCTGATCACCGCCCTCACCCTCCTGGACCCGCACACCCTGATCATCGGTGGCGGTCTCGCCGAGGCCGGGGAAACCTTGTTCACACCCCTGCGGGCCGCGGTCGCGGCGCGCGTCGTCCAGTTCCAGACGCTGCCCCAGATCGTGCCCGCGGCCCTCGGCGACACCGCCGGGTGCCTGGGCGCGGGCCTGCTGGCCTGGGACCTCGTCCACCAGAAGTCCGACCCCACGGAGGTAACCGCCTGATGGCCACTAGCAAGGTGCTCGCCGGTGCTCAGGTGGTGCTGCCCACCGGGACCCTCACGGACGGCCGAGTGATCGTCGACGGTTCGCGGATCGCCGGGAGCTCCCCTGCCGACGCGGAGACGATCGACCTCAGCGGCCACTGGGTGGTGCCCGGCTTCGTCGACATCCACAACCACGGCGGCGGCGGTGCCTCCTTCACCTCCGGCACCGTCGATGACGTACTGAAAGGTGTCCAGACCCACCGGCTGCACGGCACCACGACCGTCGTCGCCTCGACCGTCACCGGCGAGATGGACTTCCTCGTCCAGCGGGCCGGGCTGCTCTCCGAGCTCGCCGAGCAGGGCGACATCGCCGGCATCCACTTCGAGGGCCCCTTCATCTCCCCGTGCCGCAAGGGCGCGCACAGCGAGGCCCTCCTTCGCGACCCGGACCCGGCCGATGTGCGCAAGCTGATCGACGCGGCGCACGGCCACGCGAAGATGGTCACGCTCGCCACCGAACTGCCGGGCGGCATCGACTCCGTGCGGCTGCTCGCCGAGCACGGCGTGATCGCGGCCATCGGCCACACGGACGCGACGTACGAGCAGACGGTGCAGGCCATCGACGCGGGCGCCACCGTCGCCACGCACCTCTACAACGCGATGCCCGCCCTCGGCCACCGCGCGCCCGGACCGATCGCCGCCCTCCTGGAGGACGAGCGGATCACCGTCGAGCTGATCAACGACGGCACGCACCTGCACCCGGCCGCCTTCGAGCTGGCCTTCCACCGCGCGGGCGCGGCCCGCGTCGCCCTCATCACGGACGCGATGGACGCGGCGGGCTTCGGCGACGGCCGCTACATGCTCGGCCCTCTTGAGGTCGAGGTGAAGGACAGCGTGGCGCGCCTCGTCGAAGGCGGTTCGATCGCGGGCTCGACGCTGACCCTGGACCGCGCGTTCAAACGCTCGGTGACCGTCGACGGCCTCTCCGTCGAGGACACCGTCCGCGCGATCTCCGCCAACCCGGCGAAGCTGCTCGGCATGTACGACGAGATCGGCTCGCTTGAGCCCGGCAAGGACGCCGATCTGGTGGTCCTCGACGCGGGCTTCGACCTCAAGGGCGTGATGCGCAAGGGCGAATGGATGGTTGAGCCCTTTTAGCCCCCAAAGACCCCAACTCAGGCGGTTTCACCTGCTGTTGAGCGCAAGGCGGTTGGTCCGGCCTCTGGGCCAACCGCCTTCTGTTTGGCATGATCAGACGCCGAAAGCGACCGAACGTGACCGTTCCCGGGGGTGGTACCAGTGATCCTGACTGTCACGCTGAACGCCGCCCTGGACATCACCTACCAGGTCCCCGCCCTCACCCCGCACGCCTCGCACCGCGTCACCGAGGTCACCGAACGCCCCGGCGGCAAGGGCCTGAACGTCGCCCGCGTGCTCGCGGCCCTAGGCCACGACGTGACGGTCACGGGCCTCGCGGGCGGCGACACCGGCCGCACCCTGCGCAACCGTCTCGCGCACGAGCCGCGCGTCACGGACACGCTGCTGCCGGTCGCGGGGGCGACCCGCCGCACGATCGCCGTGGTGGACGCGACAACCGGCGACACCACACAGCTCAACGAGCCGGGGCCGCAGGTCTCCCCCGCCGAATGGGCGGCGTTCCAGTCCGCCTACGAGGAGTTGCTGCGCGACGCGTCCGCCGTCGCGCTGTGCGGCAGCCTGCCGCCGGGCGTGCCGGTCGGCGCGTACGCCGTGCTGGTCCGCGCGGCCCGCGCCGCCAAGATCCCCGTACTCCTGGACACCAGCGGCGAGCCGCTGCGCCGTGGCGTCGCCGCCCGCCCCGACATCGTCAAGCCGAACTCCGACGAACTCGCCGAGCTGACCGGCTCCCACGAGCCCGTCCAGGCGACCCGTGACGCCCGGCGCCGGGGCGCGCACACGGTGGTGGCGTCACTGGGGGCCGAGGGCCTGCTTGCCGTCACTCCCGACGGCACGTGGCAAGCGACGCCGCCATCCCGCGTCCGCGGCAACCCGACGGGCGCAGGCGACTCGGCGGTGGCGGGCCTCCTGTCCGGCCTGGTGGAGGCCCTCCCGTGGCCGGAGCGCCTGGCGCGGTCAATAGCCCTGTCGGCGGCAACGGTGGCTTCGCCGGTGGCGGGAGAGTTCGACGCAGCAGCGTACGAGGAGCTGCTGGGACGGGTTGTGGTGACGGGGGCGGAGAGCGCGGCGTAGGGGCTTTTTCCCCAACCCCGCCCGGGCAATCCGGGGTATCGGGCGGGTGGGCGGGAAAGGCCTGTTCGGCGCGGCCAAGCTGCGGAGTGATCGGGAGAGCGGGGTCTGGGGCGGAGCCCCAGGGAACCGGCCTAGCCCTGGCTGCCCTTGAGCCACATCTGGTCGAGGTTCGCCCCGCAGATGCTGCTCTGGTCGCACGCGAGCGCGATCGTGTTCGTCCCCTTGTTGAGCTGGATCACGGCGAACGTGTTCGTCCAGCCCTTCTCCCAGTCGCCTTCGTCGGCGCCGGCGAAGTTCTTCATGTTCAGCGGGCGGGTTTCCTTCTTGCCGTTCACGATGATGTTCGCGTTGGCATCCTTGCCCGGCACGCCGTACGTCACCTGCAGTTTGTACGTCCCGCCCTTGGGGATGCCGTTCACCGTCCATGTGACCTGGGCGCCGACCTTGTCGAAGCCCGCCACGTAGACACCGCCCGCGGCCTCCGCGCCGGGGACGTCCGACGCCGTCGTCGTGCCGCCCTCCAGCTTCAGGGCCTTCGCGTCCGTCTTGGGGAGGTCGACCGGGTCCTTCGCGGGCTTCGACGGCTTCTCGCTGGGCTCGACCGTCGACGCCTTGCTGGGCCGGCCGCCCGCCTCGGGGCCGTCCTTCTCGTCACCGCCGCCGGTCAGCATCGCAGCGCCGATCCCGATGGCGACGACCGCCACCACCGCGATCGCGCCGATCAGCAGGCCCTTGGTGTTGGGGCCCCGGCCCCGGCCGCCGCCCGTGCCCGCGGGCGCCGGTGAGTACTGGGGCGCACCGCCCGGCTGTGTCTCGGGAGCCGCGTAGTGGGCGTTCGGCTGGCCGTACGTCTGCTGCTGCGGGACCTGCTGGCCGTACGTCTGCTGCGTCTGCTGCTGGCCGTACGAGGGACGCCGGTCGCCGACCGCGCGGACCTGGTTGTACGAGGACCGGGGGCCCGGGTAGCCGTAGCCGCCGCCTCCGCCGGGCGGGGTCGCACCGGCCGCCTGGCCGTCCTCGTACAGATAGCCGAACGGGTCGTCGTCGCCCTGCGGCGCGCTCGGCGTCTGCTCGCCGTTATTGCCGGGCGTCGTCATTCCCAGGTCACTCCCTCATACATATCGCTGACCGGGGGAGCCTACCCGCTCCGAGTGATGCCACGGGGTGGCGTTGACCTCATCAGGACCGTCAGCCGGCCCGCCGGTGCTGCTTGGCACGTGAGCGTTTCTCCACGTACATCCGCTGGTCAGCGGAGTGCAACACTGCGTCGGCCGACATCCCGCAGTGCGCCCAGCCGATGCCGAAACTGGCCCCCACGCGGACCGCTCTGCCGTCCACCCGGATCGGCGGGATGATCGCGTTCCGCAGTCGCACCGCGAGGTCCTGCGCGTCGGCCCTGCCGAGCCCGTCGGCGAGGACGACGAACTCGTCGCCGCCGAGCCTGGCGACCGTGTCCCCGTCGCGTACGCCGTTGGTGAGCCGCCTTGCCACCTCGATGAGGACGGCGTCGCCGGTGTGGTGGCCGAAGCGGTCGTTGATGGACTTGAAGCCGTCGAGGTCGCAGAAGAGAACGGCCAGGCCCTTGGTGCCGTCGTCGGTGTCGCCGTTGCCCTCCGGGGGCGCGGCGGTGTGCACATGGTGGTCGAAGCCTTCGCCGCCCTGCTGCAGGCTGTTCGGCGCCTGCGCGGCGTGCACGCCGTAGTCGAAGCCGTGCTGCCCGTCCGCGTCGTAGGCGCCGTCGTACGCGGCGTCCAGCGAGTCCACCGCGCTGGGCTGGCCCGCGTGCGGGCGGCGGCAGAGGCGGGCGCTGAGGCGCGATTTCAGCTCGGCGGAGTTGGGCAGGCCGGTGAGGGCGTCGTGCGAGGCGCGGTGGGCGAGCTGGAGCTCGCGGCGCTTGCGCTCCTCGATGTCCTCGACGTGGGTCAGGAGGAATCGGGGGCCGTCGGCGGCGTCCGCGACGACGGAATTGCGCAGCGACACCCAGAGGTACGTCCCGTCGCGGCGGGCCAGGCGCAGCTCGGCGCGGCCGCCCTCGGCGGAGGTCCGCAGGAGGGTGCCGATGTCCTCGGGGTGGACCAGGTCGGAGAAGGAGTAGCGGCGCATGGCGGACGCGGGGCGGCCGAGCAGGCGGCAGAGCGCGTCGTTCGTACGCAGGATGCGGCCGTGCTGGTCGCCGCCCATCTCGGCGATGGCCATGCCGGAGGGTGCGTACTCGAAGGCCTGCCGGAAACTCTCCTCGCTGGCCCTCAGTGCCTGCTGCTCGCGCTCAAGCCTGACCAGGGCGCGCTGCATGTTGGCTCGCAGACGCGCGTTGCTGATCGCGATGGCGGCCTGGAAGGCGTACATCTGCAGGGCCTCGCGGCCCCAGGCGCCGGGCCTGCGGCCGTTGCGCGGCCGGTCCACGGAGATCACGCCGAGCAGTTCACCGCCGGCGGCGCCGGTCGCGTACATGGGGGCGAAGAGCCGGTCGGAGGGGTGCCACTCGTCCTCGAAGCGGGGCTCGGGGCCCTCGGTGTACCACTGGGGGACGTCGTCCTCGTCGAGGATCCAGCCCTCTGTGTACGAGATGAAGCGGAGGGCGCCCCAGGGCTCGCCCATGGAGAGGCGGCGCTCCCAGGCGTCGCGGGAGCCGACCCGGCCGGTGATGAGCGCCTCGGCGGCGGTGTTGCCCGCGAAGGCGGCCACGACGAGGTCGCCGTCCGGGCGCACGAGATTGACGCACGCCAGCTCATAGCCAAGGCCGTTGACCACGCCGTCGGCGACGGTCTGCAGCGTGTCCGCCAGGCTTCGGGCCGTGTTCAGGTCCGCCACCACTTGATGCAGCTGCCGCAGGGTCGCAAGACGGACGTACGGCTCCGACTCGGTCTCCATTGCTCGCTCTCCCCGAGACCTCGACAGCAACTCCAGGATTCGCAGCGCCCTTAGTTCCCTCAGTGTCTGAGTCACCCCAGTGTCTGATTGCCACCGTCACTGAATCACAGCGAGCAGCTCACTCGGTACACAGGGTCAACAATTTATGGGTCCTGTGACTCAAGTCACAGATGGGAAGCCTTCGTTGGTCCAGTCCACTGGCCTAGTCCACCCTCTCGGCAGCGGCCCATAGGCCATCGGTCCTAGGCCCGGTCTCGGCCCCGGGCCCGATGTGGCGGCGGCGAGTGCCGGGCTAGCGTCGTGCCGTGGTTCCCGTACCGAAGACACTCCAGACGCCGCAGGCGCCGCCCCAGGGCGCTCCCGCGACCTCCCCCGCCCCGGCATCCCCCGGCATCCCGGCCCCCGACAGGCATCCTGTGGGGGTGAGCAACGAAGAGTTCCGCGCCGCCATGTCCCGGCTCGCAGCGGGCGTGGTCCTGGTGACCGCGCGTGAGCTTCCGCTGGACGCCCAGGACCCGATGGCACCGGGCGGCGAGGACGTCGGCATGACGGCGACGGCGTTCCTCTCCGTCTCCCTGGACCCGCCGCTGGTGCTGGTCAGCCTGCGTGAGGGCTCCCGGATGGACGACCTGCTCGCCGAGCAGCCGCTGTGGGGCGTCTCGGTGCTCGCCGAGAGCCAGCGGCACATCGCGGGCCGGTTCGCCATGAAGGGCCGGATCAGCGACCGGCTGCTCTTCGAGGACATCCCTTACGTACGGGGCGAGGCCTGCGGGGCGCCGCTGGTGGGCGGCGCGCTCGCGACGCTGGAGTGCCGCACCGAGCAGACGGTGACGGCGGGCGATCACACCCTCGTCATCGGGCGGGTGCTCACGGCGCAGGTGCCCAGCGCGGACGGCGGGCCGCTGATGTATTTCAAGGGGAAGTACCGGCATCTTGGCTGAGCACCATTTGCTAACGCGGGGTTTGCTTGGCGTTCAGCCCCAGCCCTGCCCCGAGCGGCCGCGCTTGGTCTCGCTGCGCTGCTTCTTGTTCCGCAGCCGCCGCTCGTTGATGCCACGGGGGATCTTCGTGGCCCTGCGGGGCCGCGGCGGCGGGGCGGTGGCTTCCGCGAGGAGCGAGGCGAGGCGGATCGCGGCCATCTCGCGGTTGCGCCACTGGGAGCGGTGCTCCGAGGCCCGCACGCTGACGACTCCGCCCACGAGGCGGTTCGCGAGGCGCTCCAGGGCGCGCTCCTTCCACACCTCGGGCAGCGCGTCCGTGTTCGCCAGGTCGAACCTCAGCTCCACCTGCGAATCACTGGTGTTGACGTGCTGCCCGCCCGGCCCCGAGGACCGCGAGAAACGCCACATGAGCTCGGCCTCGGGGAGGGAGACGGAGCCGCGGATGACATAGGGACCGGACATGTGCTCCATGGTCCCGCGTCTGTCCGGTCCACGTCACCCGTATTTACGGTCGTCATGCCGACGCGCCGGGGACGTGTGGTGCCAGAGGTGAGTAAAGAAAGTAAAAGGAAGTGGAACCTCTGGGACCCCGGTCGACGTTCATAGAGGTGACGGTAGCTTCGTCCCCAGTACGAAGCCCGTTCGTACGCAACGAGGGAAGGGACTCCCAACAATGGCAGTAAGCCTGTCCAAGGGTGGCAACGTCTCGCTCACCAAGGAGGCTCCGGGCCTGACCGCCGTCACCGTGGGCCTCGGCTGGGACGTCCGCACCACCACTGGCACCGACTTCGACCTGGACGCCTCCGCGATCGCGGTGAACCCCCAGGGCAAGGTCTTCTCGGACGGCCACTTCGTCTTCTTCAACAACAAGGCGACGCCGGACCAGACCATCGTGCACACCGGTGACAACGTCACGGGTGCGGGCGAGGGCGACGACGAGCAGATCAACGTCAACCTGGCGGGCCTCCCGGCCGACATCGACAAGATCGTCTTCCCGGTCTCGATCTACGACGCCGAGAACCGCTCGCAGAACTTCGGCCAGGTGCGGAACGCTTTCATCCGTATCCTCAACCAGGCCGGCGGCGCCGAGATCGCGCGCTACGACCTCTCCGAGGACGCCGCCACCGAGACCGCCATGGTCTTCGGCGAGCTGTACCGCAGCGGTGCGGAGTGGAAGTTCCGCGCGGTGGGCCAGGGCTACGCGTCCGGCCTGGTCGGTATCGCGCAGGACTTCGGCGTCAACGTCTGAGGTTCACCAGGCAGTTGACGAGGGCCCCCGACGGATTCGTTCCGCCGGGGGCCCTCGTCGTCTGTGCCGGGTAATCGCCGGGTAATCGGGTGGGTGGGCGGGAAATGAAGGAGTGTGAGAGCCCATGGCAACCGTGGTGCTGGTCGGCACGCTGGACACCAAAGGCGCCGAGTACGCCTGGCTGCGCGAACGGCTGCGGGAGTACGGAGGCAATGTCCTGCTCGTCGACACGGGCGTACTGCCGCCACCCGCACAGGCGCCCACCGCCGACGTACCGGCCGACGCCGTGGCCCGCGCGGCCGGGCACGACCTGGCAAAGCTGCGGCGCTCGGCCGAACGGGGCGCGGCGGTCGCGGCGATGGCGGACGGCGTGACGGAGGTCGTCCTCGACCTGCACCGCGCCGGCAGGCTGCACGCGGTGCTCGCGGCGGCGGGCAGCGGCGGCTCGGCGATCGCCGCGCAGGCGATGCGGGCACTGCCGATCGGGGTGCCGAAGGTCCTCGTCAGCACGATGGCGGGCGGGGATGTCGCCCCGTACGTCGGCAGCAGCGACATCACCCTCATGTACAGCGTCGTCGACATCTCCGGGATCAACTCGGTCTCCCGGCAGGTCCTCGGCAACGCGGCGGCCGCCGCCTCCGGCATGGCCCGCCGCTACGAACGCAACCACGACGAACTCGCGGGCCAGGGCCGCAAGGTGGTCGCGGCGACGATGTTCGGCGTGACGACGCCCGCGATCGACGCGGCCCGCGCCCGTCTGGAGGAGCTGGGCTACGAGGTTCTGGTCTTCCACGCCACCGGCGCGGGCGGCCGCGCGGTGGAGAAGCTGGCGTCCGACGGTCTCCTGGACGGCGTACTGGACCTGACCACCACCGAACTGGCCGACGATCTGGTCGGCGGTGTCCTCTCCGCGGGCCCCGAGCGCCTCACCGCCGCGGGCCGCGCGGGCATCCCCCAGGTCGTCGCGCCCGGCGCCCTCGACATGGTCAACTTCGGCCCCGAGTCGACCGTCCCGGCCCGGTTCGCGGACCGCAACCTGCTCGTCCACAACCCGACGGTCACCCTGATGCGGACGACCGCCCAGGAGATGGCGACCCTGGGCGCATCCCTCGGCCACAAGCTCGCCGCGGCCCGTGGCCCCGCCGAACTGTTCTGGCCGTTGCGCGGCGTCTCGGCGGTGGACATCGACGGCGGCCCGTTCGAGGACGCGGCGGCGGACGCGGCGGGCCTGTCCGCCCTGCGTACGACGGTGCGGGGCAGCGGAGTGCGGCTCCACGAAATGGACGTACACATCAACGACGCGTCGTTCGCGGTGGCGATGGCGAACCGCCTGGACGAGCTGATCGGCTCGCGCGAGCTGAAGCCGACCCCGTGACGCACCCGCGCACAGGCATCGACGTACGCACTCACCGTCATCAAGGAGCGCTGACCTCATGACCTCGATCACCCGCAAGGAAGCCCTCTCCCGCCTCAACTCCCAAGTGGCGGCGGGGAATCCCGTCATCGGGGCGGGAGCAGGCACCGGCCTCTCCGCCAAGTGCGCCGAGGACGGCGGCGTCGACCTCCTGATCATCTACAACTCGGGCCGCTACCGCATGGCGGGCCGCGGCTCGCTCGCCGGGCTGCTCCCGTACGGCGACGCGAACGCGATCGTGGTCGACATGGCGCGGGAGGTCCTTCCGGTGGTGAAGGACACCCCGGTGCTCGCCGGGGTGTGCGGCACGGACCCGTTCCGGGACATGGGCCGCTTCCTGGACGAGCTGAAAGCGATGGGCTTCGCGGGCGTCCAGAACTTCCCGACGGTCGGCCTCTACGACGGCACGTTCCGCACCAACCTCGAGGAGACGGGCATGGGTTACGCCCTGGAGGTCGACATGGTCCGCGAGGCCCACGCCCGCGACCTCCTGACGGCCCCCTACGTCTTCGACCCGGCCCAGGCGGCGGACATGGCCCGCGCGGGCGCGGACGTCCTCGTCCCGCACGTGGGTCTGACCACGAAGGGCTCGATCGGCGCGGGCACGGCCCTGACCCTGGACCAGGCGGCGGCAGCGGTCCAGGAGATGCACGACGCGGCCAAGGAGGTGAACCCCGACATCTTGGTGCTCTGCCACGGGGGCCCGATCGCGGAGCCCGAGGACGCGGCGTACGTCCTCTCCCGCACCACAGGAATCGTCGGCTTCTTCGGCGCGTCCTCGATCGAACGGCTCCCCACGGAACGGGCGATCGTGGAGCAGACGCGGGCGTTCAAGGCCCTGACGTTCACACCATAAAGGCCCGGAATGGGACGGCCGCCGCCTGCGGAAAGCCGTCCCATCCAGAAGAGGCCTGCGACTAGAAGAGGCCTGCGACTAATCGCTACTGCACCGGAATCTTCGCGCTACTGCACCGGAATCTTCGTGATCCGGTACGTCACTTCGTACTTCCACTTGCCCATCCACGTGCCGCCCTCGAACGGCCACGGCTTGTCACCCGCGTGAATTTCCGAAATGGGGCGGGAGACCGTGAGCTGACCGAGTTCGTCGTCCGGGTCGATCTTCTTGAGGACCTCGCTCATCGCCGTGTACGAGACGTCGATGAGCTGCTGGCCGAACTGGCCGGGGATGGGGACGACCTTGTTGACGGAGTCCAGCATCTCCTTGAGGGCCTGGCCGTACTTGCCCCAGTCCGAGCTGAAGTCCTCGTCGTAGCCGGCGATTCCGAGGGTGAGGGTGTCGGCCATGTCGACCTCGCCCTCGAAGATCACGGACTCGGTCGGGTTGAACATCTTCGTCTGCTGGTCGTTGATGTCGAGCGGCTTGGTCAGCACGACGTTGCGGATGTCACCACAGGCGGCGGCGCCCACGACGTAGAACTCGTCGCCGCCGAGGTTGTCCTCGGTGTCGAAACAGTGGACCTTGACGAGCTCGACGCGGATACGTGCCCTGCTGCTTGCCACGTAATTCTCCCTTCCGGGGAATTGGTTGAGCGCCGCACATCTCGATATGACGCGGCGACGCTCGTACAGATTGAAGAATTCACGCGGCTCGCGGCAGCCGTTCTTCCGGCCAAATCGACAGCTGTCCTGAATTTGTTCAGACGCGTGATGCCGGAATCAATTCCTGGTGCTCGAGGGAAGGAGAGCGAAAAGGGAGGCAGCGGGAACCGGCCTGTCCGTCCACTAATCTGCGCCGCATGATCCTCGAACCGCTCACCCCCTCGGACGGCGGCGCCCTGCCCGGCGAACTGCTCACCGAGCTCACCGCCGTGTACGCCTCCAACCGCGCCTTCCACGCGCTCTCCGGGGACTTCCCGGACCCCGACGACATCCGTCCCGAGCAGGTCGCGGCCGCGCTGGCGGACGAGTTGGCGGTGCCGGGGGCCGAGGTGCTCCTGGCCCGTTCCGAGGGGCGGGTCGTCGGGGTCGGCATCACGCTGGCCCGGCATCCCGACCCCGCCGACCCCGATCCGTGGATCGGGCTGCTCCTGGTGGATGCGCGGCAGCAACGCAAGGGGTACGGCCGGGAGTTCGTGGGCAAGATCGAGGAGCGGTTCCGGGCGGAGGGGCGTGATGGGATGCGCCTGGCCGTCCTCGAGGGCAATGACGCGGGGTTCGCCTTCTGGGGCTCGCTCGGGTACGAGGTCGTGGATCGCAGGAAGGATCGCGGCGCGGATCGTCCGTGCGCCGTGCTCCGCAAGCCGCTGGGGTAGTGAACAGCCGTACGCATAGCGGACATTGGGCCGCACCATTCGGACAAGAACAAGTAAAGAGTTGTTAGTGAACCGTCAATCAACGGGTCACCGGTGTCACTCTCTCTCCGCCGCTCCCCACCCTCGGCCAAGCCCTTTTTCAAGGAGAGCCAGTGAGACAGCAGTCCCCCACCCCTCGCAAGACCGCTGTTCGCGCCGCCGCCCTCGCCGCATCGGCCGCCATGGTCGTGCTCGGCGTACAGAGCACCACCGCCGCCACCGCGGCCGGTGACCAGGAATCCGCCGGCGCGGGCACCCTGCGCCTGAGCGCGGCGCAGCGCGCCGAGGCCATCAAGTCGGCGCAGGCCGACGCCTCTTCGGCCGCCGATGAGATCGGACTCGGCGGCAAGGAGAAGCTCGTCGTCCGCGATGTCGTCAAGGACACCGACGGCACCGTCCACACCCGCTACGAGCGCACCTACGAAGGACTGCCCGTGCTCGGCGGCGACCTCGTCGCGCACACCGCGAAGAGCGGCAAGCTGAAAAGCGTCGACAAGGCCCGCGGCGGACGGATATCCGTGGCGTCGACGGACGCCGATGTGTCGAGCGCCGACGCCAAGAAGTCCGCCGTCGCCGCGGCCGACTCCGAGAAGGCCCGCGCCAAGAACGTACGCAAGGTCATCTGGGCCGGGGACAAGGGCAGTTCGCCCGTCCTCGCGTACGAAACCGTGGTGACGGGCGTCCAGCACGACGGCACCCCCAGCGAGCTGCACGTCGTCACCGACGCCCGCACCGGCAAGCAGCTCTTCAGCCACGAGGCCATCGAGAACGGCACCGGGACGGGGCAGTACAGCGGCTCCGTCGCCGTCGGCTCGACCGCATCCGCGTCCGGCGGCTACGACCTCACCGACGGCGCACGCGGCGGCCACAAGACGTACGACCTCAATGGCGGCACGTCGGGCACCGGCACCCTCTTCCACGACGCCGACGACACGTGGGGCGACGGAACGCCGCAGAACCGGCAGACCGCCGCCGTCGACGCCGCGTACGGAGCCGCGCAGACCTGGGACTTCTACAAGTCCGAGTTCAACAGAAACGGCATCGCGGGCGACGGCAAGGCCGCCTACTCCCGCGTCCACTACGGCAACGCGTACGTCAACGCCTTCTGGTCCGACGCCTGCTTCTGCATGACGTACGGCGACGGAGCGGGCAACCTCAAGCCGCTGACCTCACTCGACGTGGCCGGCCACGAGATGACCCACGGGCTCACCGCCGCCACCGCGAAGCTCAACTACAGCCGGGAGTCCGGCGGCCTGAACGAGGCGACCAGCGACATCCTCGGCACGTCCGTCGAGTTCCACGCCAACAACCCGAGCGACGTCGGCGACTACCTCATCGGCGAGAAGATCGACATCCGCGGCAACGGCACCCCGCTGCGCTACATGGACAAGCCCAGCAAGGACGGCAACTCCGCCGACTTCTGGTCCAAGAACGTCGGCCGCCTCGACGTGCACTACTCGTCCGGCGTCGCCAACCACTTCTTCTACCTGCTGAGCGAGGGCAGCGGCGCGAAGACCATCAACGGCGTCTCCTACGACTCCGCCACGGCGGACGGCAGTTCGCTCACCGGCATCGGACGGACCAAGGCCTACCAGATCTGGTACAAGGCGCTGTCCGTCTACATGACGTCGACGACCAACTACGCGGGCGCCCGCACCGCCACGCTCAAGGCGGCCGCCGACCTGTACGGCGCGGGCAGCGCCGAGGAGAAGGCGGTCGCGGCCGCCTGGACCGGGGTGAACGTCAAGTAGCGCTGGAGCCAGGCCGGATCACCCCTCCGGGTGCCCCTCAGGGGTGGTCCGGCTTTCCGTCGCCGTAGAGCCACGGCCCCCAGATCGCGCGCACCTTCTCGCGCGCCGCGTCGCCGCCCGCGTGCTCCTCGACGTACCGGGTGAAGTCCTTGGTGTCCGCATTCCCGTGGCGACGGGACTTCGTCCAGCCCTGCACGATGTCGTAGAAGGTGTCGTCGCCCACCGCCTGCCGGATCTTGTGGACGACCATGCCGCCCCGCTCGTACACGGGACTGTCCGAGACGCGCGCGGCGGACGGCGGCTTCGCGGGCGGGAAGGCCCAGATCGCCTCGTTGTCCTCGTCGGACTCGTAGTACTCGTCGTCGTAGATCGCGTCGAAGGTCTCCTGGACGCTGTCGCCGCCGTGGTCCTCCTCCCACAACCACTCCGCGTACGTCGCGAAGCCCTCGTTGAGCCACATGTCCTGCCAGGACTTGGGCGTGACGGAGTTGCCGAACCACTGGTGGGCCAGCTCGTGGACGAGGAGTTCGGTGTCGGGGGCGCCGGGGAAGGTGGGGCGGGTCTGGGTCTCCAGGGCGTAGCCCACGTCCTGCTCCCTGTCGACGATCGCGCCCGTCGACGAGAAGGGGTAGGGACCGAAGTTCAGCTCCTGCCACTCCATGATCTCGGGGATCTTGGCGAGCGCCTTCGCGCTCGCCTTGACCTGGGAGGGGTCCACGGCGGTGAGCACGGGGATGCCCGACTTGGTGGTCGAGCGCTTCACCTCGTACGTCCCGATGGCGACGGTCGCCAGATAGCTCGCCATCGGTTCCGCGCTGTGCCAGGCGAAGGTGGTGCGGCCGTTCCTGGTCGACTCGCGGGTCAACTCGCCGTTGGAGATGGCCTTCAGGCCCTTGGGGACGGTGATCCGTATGTCGTACGAGGCCTTGTCCGAGGGGTGGTTGTTCGCGGGGAACCAGGCCATCGAGCCCGTCGGCTCGCCGAGCGCGACGGCGCCGTCCGCCGTCCGCAGCCAGCCCTCCTCGGAGTCGTCCGGGTCGGTGATGGTTTCCGGGGTGCCGGAGTAGCGGACGGTGGTGCGGAACGTCTCGCCCTTGTCGAGGTCGTCGGGCGGACGGATCGTCAGCTCCTGCCCGTCGCGGTGGAAGTTGGCGTCCTTCCCCTCGACGGTCACCGTCTTCACGTCCAGACCCTTGAGGTCGAGGTTGAAGGCGCTGAGGCCCTGCGTGGCACGCGCCGTGATCTCGGCCTCGCCGGTGAGATGGCGGGACTCGGGGTCGTAGCCGATGGTCAGGCCGTAGTGCGCGACGTCGTAACCGCCGTTGCCCAGCTTCGGGAAGTACGGGTCGCGCACACCGTCGGCTCCGGGCGTGCCGTGCACTCCGGAGCCGCTGCATGCGGTGAGGGCAAGGGCGGTGAGGGCGGCCAGTGCGGCGGTGGTTGTGCCGCGGGGCGCGGTGGTTGTGCCGCGGGGCGCGGTGGATCGTGGGTGCACGGATGCGATCTTATGCGGCATATGTTCGGCGGCGGCTCGTTCATCACGTCCAGCATCCCCGGCATCGCCGCCCAGGCGTCGCGCACCGCCCGGGCGCTGCGGACGCTGCGGACACTGCGGACACTGCGGACGCCCTGACGGATGTCAGCCGTTCAGGGCAGCTACACCGGCCTGGGCGAACTTCTCGTCCAGGTCGCCGGACGGCGCGCCCGCGACACCGATGCCCGCGATCGGGGCGCCCTTGACGGTGACCGGGGCGCCGCCCGCCAGGAACAGCGTGCCGGGGATGTCCTTCAGGGTCGGGGCCTGCTCCAAGCGCTTGGTCAGCTCGGAGGTCGGCGCGTTCCAGGAGACGGCGGTGTACGCCTTCTTCTCGGCGGACTCGTAGGACTGCGGGCCCGCGCCGTCGCCGCGCAGGGTCACGACGGTGTTGCCGCCCCGGTCCACGACGGCGACCGTGATCCGCTGGTTCTCCTTCTTCGCGGCGTCCAGGCTCGCCTGCGCGGCCTTGGTCGCTGCGCCCACGGTGAGGTGCGTGGACTGCTGGAGGTTGCCGTCGCCCGCGTCGGCGACGACGGGGGCCTTCGACGCGGCGTCCGGGGTCCCGGCGGTCGCGGACACGGCGCCGAAGGTGCCTGCCCCGAGGGCGGCGATCGCGAGGGCGCCGGTGACGATGCGGGTGCGCTTCGAGCGCTTGTGGCTGGGGTTCTTGGTCATGCGTCTCATGCGTCGATCTTCAGGCCGCGCTCCGGCTCCCCTCGTCGGCGTACCGGCTGCTCCCGAGGAGCGTTCCGGCTGACCCCTGGGTCAGCCGATCGGCTGACCCGTACCTGTCCGCTCAAGGTCACAATAAGAGGGTGAACCAGAACGGCGAGCCCGACCCTGCCGCCACCGCGGTGGACGGGTACGCCCACCCCGGCCCGGGCTACCCGGACCCCGACGCACGCTGGCTCGCAGCCGTCATGCACACGGCGTTCTTTCTCCTCCTCGCCGCCTCGCTGGCCCGCTTCCTGATCCGTCACCCCGGCGAGCCCCGCACCCCGTGGATCATCGCGCTCTCCGTCTCCCTCGCGCTGCTCTACGTACTCGGCCCCTCCCTCGGCACCCGCCCCACCCCGCACCGCCTCGCCTGGCTGACCCTCGTCGTGGCGGCCTGGGGCGTGCTCGTCATGCTCGCGCCGAGCTTCGCGTGGTGCGCGGTGCCGCTCTTCTACACCGGGCTCCGTACGCTGCCGCCGCGCGCCGCTCTGCTCCTGGTGGCCGTACTGACCACCTTCGTGGTCGCCGCGCAGCTGGAACTCGCGGGCCACTTCGACCCGAACCTGCTGTTCGCGCCGCCCGCATGGGCGGCGGTGGCCAGCGCCGTCTTCCTGTACATGCAGCGCCAGGCCGCCCGCCAGCGCGACCTCATCGACGACCTCATCCGCACCCGCCGCGAACTGGCCGCCACCGAGCGCCGCGAGGGCACGCTCGCCGAACGCCAGCGGCTCTCCATGGAGATCCACGACACCCTCGCGCAGGGCCTGTCCAGCCAGCAGATGCTGCTCCAGGCCGCCGACCGGGTCTGGGACGCGGACCCGGCCAAGGCCCGCACCCATGTCCGTACCGCCGAGTCGATCACCGAACGCGGCCTCGCCGAGGCGCGCCGCTTCGTGCACGACCTGGCGCCCGCCGACCTCGCGGACGGCGGCGGCGTGACCCAGGCGCTGCGGGCGCTTGCGGAACGGGAGTCGGACGCGGGCCTGACCGTCCGCTTCCACGCGGAGGGCGCCCCGGTGCCGCTGCCGGACCGGGTCGGCTCGGCGCTGCTCCGTATCGCGCAGGGCGCGTTGGCCAACGTACGCGAGCACGCCGAGGCGACCACGGCGGCGCTGACCCTGACGCTCCTTGACGACCAGGTGGTCCTGGACGTCGCGGACGACGGCAGGGGCTTCACGCCGTCCGCCGCCAGGAGCACCGGCGTACGAGGCCACGGCCTTCCCGCGATCCGCGCGCGGGCGGGCCAGCTCGGCGGCAGACTGACGATCGAGTCGGCGCCGGGCGAGGGCACGGTCCTGTCCGTGTCGATCCCGCTGGAGCCGCCCTTGGAGACCTCATGACGTTGGAGACCCCATGACGAGCACACCTCCCGTCCGCCTCCTGGTCTGCGACGACCACGTCGTCGTACGCGCGGGTCTGCTCGCCCTGCTGGGCAGCGCGCCGGACATCGAGGTGGTCGGCGAGGCGGGCACGGGCGAGGAGGCGGTGGCCCTGGCGGCGAAGCTGACGCCGGACGTGGTCCTGATGGACCTGCAGCTCGGCGAGGGCATCGACGGCGTGGAGGCGACGCGCCGCATCGCCTCGTCGTCCGGCACCCCGCCCCACGTCCTGGTCCTGACGACCTACGACACGGACGCGGACATCACGCGGGCGATCGAGGCGGGCGCGACCGGCTATCTCCTCAAGGCGGAGCGCCCCGAGGAGCTCTTCTCCGCGATCCACGCGGCGTCCCAGGGCCGCACCGCGCTCTCGCCGCCGGTCGCATCGCGCGTCATGGCCCGCATGCGCGCCCCGCACCCCACGCTCACGGACCGCGAACGCGACATCCTCGGCCAGCTGTCCCAGGGCCTGGGCAACCGGGAGATCGCCCGCGCCCTGTTCATCAGCGAGGCCACCGTGAAGACGCATCTGGGCCGCATCTACGACAAGCTCGGCGTGGACACGAGGGCGGGCGCGGTGGCGGTGGCAAAGGAACAGCGACTGCTCCCCTGACCTGACCCCGCCCCCGCCCCTGCCCCTGCCCCCGCCCCTGCCTGACCGCCGCGGACCGGACCACCGCCCGGCCGTGACACCATCGACCCCGTGCTCGACATCGGCTACGCGCTCTCCCGCCGCTTCCCGGACCCCCCGCAGCTGGACTACAGCCGGGCGG
The DNA here is from genome assembly GCF_040686095.1 of Streptomyces sp. NPDC086554. Classification (NCBI taxonomy): domain Bacteria; kingdom Bacillati; phylum Actinomycetota; class Actinomycetes; order Kitasatosporales; family Streptomycetaceae; genus Streptomyces; species Streptomyces sp. NPDC086554. The sequence continues at coordinate 60,493 of NZ_JBFBJK010000022.1, read as the reverse complement.
ACGTCCACACCCTGCGCCACGACCTCTTCTGCGGGGATGTGTACCTGGCGGACACCAAGGCCGACCGGGAGCTGTCCACAGCCTGGGGATGGGTGCCCGTGCTCGACTTCGCATGGGCGCTGTGCGACATCGTCGAGACGCTCGACAAGGACCCCCTCGGGAGCAGGGCCTCCCGCCCCCAGTACGCGGAACTGGACTTCACCGAGTCCAGCGACCGGATGCTGTTCACCCGGCGGTTCGGCTGGGTGGACATCGAGGCGGACTGGATGGACCCGGACGAGCCCCCGCTGAACTTCTCCCACGCGGAGCTGCGCCGCGAGGCCCGCGACTTCCTCCAGGACCTCCTGGCGGACCTCACCGACCTCCACGACTCCCTGGCCGACAACCCGGCGATCTGGACCCTCCAGTCCCGCTACCCCCGCGTGCCTCCGGCGTAGCTACTCCACCCGAACCCCCACCTGCGCGGCGAACGCCGGTGCCAGATCCATCAGTTGACCCGTACTGATCACCGCCCCCGCCAGGCAGTCGATCCCCCGCAGGATGTCCAGCTCCGCCGCCGACCGCAGGTCGACATCCTTCATGCGTACGCCGCTGAAGTCCGCCCCCTTCAGCGCGCAGTCCACGAACTCCACCCGCTCAAGGGCCGCCTGCCCGAAGTCCGGCTCCACCAGCACGCAGCCCTCGAACACGACGTCCTTCAACCGCGCCTTCCGCAGGTTCAGATAGTCGATCTTGCCGCCCCGCACGACGACCCGCTCCAGCACGCTCCCGTGCAGCTGAACGCCCCCAAGACGCGCGTCCACCACCTCGACGTCCCGCAGCGACGCCTCCACCAGCTCCGTACCCACCCCCAGCAGCTCCGTCAGCACGGAGTCCACGAAGCGGGCCCGGCTCAGCCGTGTCTCACTCACCCCGCACCCCGTCACCGCACAGTCGAGGAACAGCGCTCCCCCGCCGTCCTGCCCGCCGAAGTCGAGGTCACGGAACTCCACCCCGTCGTAGTCCCCGTCGGGCGACAACTCGCCCTCCTCGAACGCCCGGAGCACGGGCAACCGCACCTCGGGCCGCCGAGCCTTCTTCACCACTGCCGCACCCTGTCGTCCCATCCCCTCATCGTGCACCCCGCCACTGACAAGGCGCCCCGATGTCACATCCGGTGCACCCCCGCCCGTCGTACCGAAGACGGCCCACAACGGACCCCAACCGACCCCAACCGACCTCCACGGACCCCCACGGACCCCCACCGCGACAGGAGCCCACCCCATGCGGAACACACGGAACCCGCGGAACACCCGCCTCAGCATCATCGGCGGCGGCATCGCCGGCCTCACCGCGGCCATCAGCGCCGCCGAAGCCGGCGCCAAGGTGACCGTGCACGAGTCCCACCACACCCTCGGCGGCCGCGCCCGCACCGCCGAAGGCCCGTACCGCACGAACGAAGGCCCGCACGCCCTCTACAACGGCGGCCCGCACTGGGCCTGGCTCAAGCAGCGCGACCTCATCGGCCCGCTCGCCCCCCTCCCGCCGCTGGAAGGCACCCGCCTCCGCCTCCACCACCAGGGCAGGCTCCGCCGCACCCCACCCCTCGCGATGCTGAAGCTCCTGCGCCGCAAGGCCGAACAGGCCCCCGTGGACGTCGACTTCATGACATGGGCCACCGGCGAGGTCGGCGAGGAGGGCGCCCGCGCCGCCGCGCACTACATCGCCGTGGCGACGTTCCACCACGACCCCGGCTCGCTCTCCGCCAGGTTCGTGCACGAACGCCTGCGCCGCGCCACAAAGCTGCCCCCGGAAGCGCACTACCCGCGCGGCGGCTGGGGCTCGGTCATCGACCGCATGGCGGCGCTCGCCTGGAACCTGGGCGTACGCGTGGAGACACTGTCCCGCGTCGACGACCCCGGCGCCCTGGCCGCCGAAGGACCGGTCGTCGTCGCCACCGCGCTCCCGGCCGCCCGCCGCCTCCTGCGGGACGACTCCCTCCAATGGGACAGCGCCCGCACCACGCTCGTCGACCTGGCCCTGCGCTCCCGCAAGGGCGACCCCTTCGCGATCTCCGACCTGGACGACACCGGATGGGTCGAGCGGTTCACCACCCAGGACCAGAGCCTCGCCCCCGCGGGCCAGGAGCTCGTACAGGCCCAGTTCCCGCTCTCCCCCGAGGAGTCGAAGGCGGAAGGATCGGCCCGCCTCGACCACCTCATGGACCTGGGTTTCCCCGACTGGCGCGACCGCCTCGTCTGGCGCCGCGACGCCGTGGCCGGCGGCCGCACCGGCGCGGTGGACCTGCCGGGCACCACCTGGCGCGACCGTCCGGCGATCGACCGCGGCGACGGCGTCTACCTGGCGGGCGACCAGGTGGCGGCGCCCGGACTGCTCTCCGAGGTGTCCTTCAACAGCGCGCTCCGGGCGGTGACGCTCGCACTGACCCCGGCGAGGCTTGACCTCAAGTCCGCTTGAGGTACGAGAGTGGCGGCACCAAAGCACCAAAGACGGCCACCACCCACGGGAGCCCACCATGCACGCCATCCGCCTGCACACCTTCGGCCCGGCCGAGAACCTCACGTACGAGGAGACGGCGGACCCGGCACCGGCCCCCGGCCAGGTCCGCATCGCCGTGACGGCGGCCGGCGTGCACCTCCTGGACACCGCGATCCGGGCCGGCTTCCAGGGCCCGCTCCCCGAACTGCCGCCGCTGCCCACGATCCCCGGCCGCGAGGTGGCGGGCACGGTCGAATCCGTCGGCGAGGGAGTCGACCCCGCCTGGCTCGGCAAGCGCGCGGTCGCCCACATCGGCTTCGCCCCCGGCGGCTACGCCGAGCTGACCGTCACGGAGGCCGCCCGCCTGCACGAGATCCCGCAGGGTCTCGACGACGCGGCGGCCGTCGCCCTGATCGGCACGGGCCGTACGACGATGGGCATCCTGCAGTTCGCCGACCTGGCCCCCGGCTCCGTGGCCGTGATCCCCGCGGCGGCGGGCGGCATCGGCACGCTCCTCGTCCAGTACGCCAAGCACCGCGGCGCCACCGTCATCGGCCTCGCGGGCGGCCCGCAGAAGACGGCCGGCGTCGAGGCGAACGGCGCCGACCTGGCCGTGGACTACAAGAACCCCGAGTGGCCGGACGAGGTGCGTACATACCTGAAGTCGGTGAACGCCCCCGGCGCGACCGTCGTGTTCGACGGCGTGGGCGGCGACGCGGGCAGCGCCGCCGTGGACCTCCTTGCCCCCGGCGGCACGCACATCGTCTTCGGCTGGTCCGGCAAGGGCCTGCACGACGGCGAGCCCCTGGCGTTCACCGAGGAGGAGCTCGCCGCCCGCGGCATCACCCAGGTCAACGTCCTCGGCCCGGCGATGATGCAGCGGGCCGGCGGCGACAACCCCATCCGCACCCTGGAGCTCGCCGCCCTGACCGAGGCGACGCGGGGCCACTTCACCCCCGCCGTCCAGCGCTTCCCCCTGTCCGACGCGGCAGCCGCCCACCGCGCCCTGGAGAGCCGCGGCACGACGGGCAAGGTCGTACTGATCCCCTGAGAGACCCCTCTTCCCCTGAGAGACCCCTCTACTGGGCGGACCCCAACTCCGCCAACGCCCCATCGGTCAGCCGGTACACGGTCCACTCGTCCTGCGGCAGCGCGCCGAGGGACTTGTAGAAGTTGATCGACGGCTCGTTCCAGTCGAGCACGGACCATTCGAGGCGCTCATAGCCCCGCTGCACACAGATCCGCGCCAGCTCGGTCAGCAGCGCCTTGCCGTACCCGCCGCCCCGCGCCTCGGGCCGTACGTACAGGTCCTCCAGGTAGATGCCGTGCACTCCGCGCCAGGTGGAGAAGTTCAGGAACCACAGCGAGAAGCCGACGACCTCACCGGACGCGTCGTCCTGCGCGATGTGCGCGAACGCGGCGGGCCGCTCCCCGAAGAGCGCATCGCGCAACTGCTCCTCGGTCGCCCTGGCCTCGTCGAGTGCCTTCTCGTAGTCGGCGAGGTCACGGACCATGGCGTGGATCAGGGGGACGTCTGCGGGTGTGGCGATACGAATCATGGCCGCAGGGTACGTCGGGCGCCGCCGAGCAGGCCGTCACCGTCCAAGGAGCAGCCGGGCGACCTCCAGGTCGTCCTCGTCCACCGACCGCCCGTCCTCGATCTCCCACAACGCGTTCTGCAACACGCGCCCCAGCGTCCAGGCACTGGCCCGCTCCCGGTCGAGCCCGAGCACCTCGGTCATGGCATCGAACCGCCACAGCACGTCGTCGGGGTCGAAGCGGTTGTTGAGAGCGGGCCACAGGTCGAACCCCGGGTCCCCGGCAAGCGGCTTCGGATCGATGGCGAGCCAGGGCTCACGATCACTCGCCAGTACGTTCTCGAAGTGCAGATCCCAGTGCAGCAGCCGGTCACCGGGCTCCCCCATGACCTCGCGCACCGCTCCCCCGCACCGCTCGACGATCGCCCGCTCGACGGGGTCGCCGATCGCCTTCAGGGCGCCCGGCAGGTCGTCGACCATCTCCGCTGCGATGTCGCCGAGCCGCCGCATCCCCTCGGGCGCGGGCACCGACGTGAGACGGGCGAGCAGCTCGGCGATGACGAGCACCGCCTTGCGGGTGTCGGCCATGGTCGACAACATCCGCGCGGAGTCGAGCCGTTCGAGCAACATCGTGCCGGTGCCGCTGTCGTGATCGAGAAGCCGCACGGCCCCGTCACCACCCCACACCCGAAGCCCGACCGGCTCCCCCTCGGTCTCCTCGTCGAGCACCTGGAACTTCACCGCGGCCGGCGTCCCGTCGGCCCGCACCACGGGAAGGACGAGGGCGGCCATGCCGTGCATCGAGGGCCCGTCGACGGTCAGGTCCCACCGCTCGACGAACTCCGTCACGCGCGCGGGCAGCCCCGCGATGAAGGCACGGCCCGCCTCACCGGCGTACATGTGCTGCGACTCGACCAGCTCGTCCGGAATACGAATGTCCATCACGCCCGCGACGCTACCGACGCACGGCCGGCCGCCGCACCGGGATTTTCCGGGGCGACGGCCGACTGGCAACGACAAAGGATCAGGCGATCACGAAATGCCGGAAGCCTTGAGCTTCTTGGAGAACGCGGCCTCGTCGAACAGCACGTTGCCCTCCACCTTCTCGCCGTCGATGACGACGGTCGGCGTGCCCTGCATGCCGTCGTCGGTGAAGGCCTGCATGGCCTCACCGACCCACTTCTTGTACGTCACGTTCTTCACCGACTTGTCGAACTCGGCGCCCCGCAGACCGCCCACCTTGTCGGCGATCTTCAGCAGGAAGGCTGCGGTGTACGCGTCCTCGGTCTCGCTCTCGGGCTGGTTGGCGAAGACCGCGGCGTGGAACTGCGGGAACTTGCCCGCCTCCACCGACGCCCGCAGCGCGTTCGCCGCGTTCACCGAGCCGTGGCCGCCGAGGTTCTTGTCGAGGAACGAGGCGAGCGTGTACTCGACCTTCACCCGGCCCTCGGCCACCGGCTTCACCAGGGCCCGCGCCCCGGTCTCCTCGAACTTCTTGCAGATCGGGCAGCGCGGGTCCTCGTACAACTTGACCACGTGGGCGGCAGCCGGGTCGCCGACCGTGATCACGCCGCCCTTCACGGTGGCGGGGGCCTTGGCGAGCGCGTCGGTGCCCGCCGGGGGCTCCTTCGCCTCGGGTCCCGCGGCGGACGTGGACTCCGAGGCGGACCCCTTGTCGCCGCCCCCGCCCGTGAGGTCCTCGGGTCCACAGGCGGCTGCGCCCCCGGCGACGAGTGCGGCGGCGGCCACCGCGGCGGCGATGCGCCCGGCCTTGCGTACGGCCATCTGAACAGTCCTCCAAGATCTCAGCACATGACGCTCCGCCACGCGCCGGATCAACGTATCGGAACCCCGCCCCGAACCCCCGCCCCGAAACCCTCCCCAAAGCCCCCACCAGCGCAGTAACGTCCGGCACATGAGCAGCACGATCAACGGCGGCATCTCGTTCTGGTACGCGGACCACGGCACTCCGGCCCCCCGTGAACCCCTTCCGGGCGACGAGAGTGCCGACGTCTGCATAGTCGGCGGCGGCTACACGGGCCTGTGGACCGCGTACTACCTGAAGAAGGCCGCCCCCTTCCTCCGCATCACCGTTCTGGAGCAGAAGTTCTGCGGCTACGGTGCATCGGGCCGCAACGGCGGCTGGCTCTACAACGGCATCGCGGGCCGCGACCGCTACGCCCGGCTGCACGGCAAGGAGGCGGCGGTCCGCCTCCAGGAGGCGATGAACGACACGGTCGACGAGGTGATCCGCGCCGCCGCCGAGGAGTCGATCGAGGCGGACATCCACCACGGCGGCGTACTCGAAGTGGCCTACACCCCGGCCCAGTTGGCGCGCCTGAAAGAGTTCCACGCCACAGAACTCGCGTACGGCGAGAAGGACCGCACCCTGCACGGCGCGCGCGAGACGGCCGACCGGATCCGCGTCGCGGGCGCCGTCGGCTCGACCTGGACCCCGCACGGCGCACGCCTGCACCCCGTGAAGCTGGTGAAGGGCTTGGCGGCCGCGGTCGAGGCACTCGGCGTGACGATCCACGAGTCAACGCCCGTCACGGAGATCAAGCCGAAGCACGCGATCACCCCGTACGGCACGGTCCGCGCGCCCTACATCCTGCGCTGCACGGAGGGCTTCACGGCGTCCTTGAAGGGCCAGCGCCGCACCTGGCTCCCCATGAACTCCTCAATGATCGCAACGGAACCCCTCTCCCCCTCCCAATGGGAGTCCATCGGCTGGGAGGGCCGCGAGACGCTCGGCGACATGGCGCACGCGTACATGTACGCCCAGCGCACGGCAGACGGCCGCATCGCACTCGGCGGCCGGGGCGTCCCGTACCGCTACGGCTCAAAGACGGACAGCAACGGCCGCACCCAGCCCGCGACGATCGAAGCCCTCCACGAAATCCTGACCCGCTTCTTCCCCCAGCTGGCCGGAGTCGAGATCGCCCACGCCTGGTCCGGCGTGCTCGGCGTCCCCCGCGACTGGTGCGCCACGGTCACCCTGGACCGCGCCACGGGCCTCGGCTGGGCGGGCGGCTATGTCGGCTCGGGCGTCGCCACCGCCAACCTGGCGGCCCGCACCCTGCGCGACCTGGTCCAGCAGGACTCGGGCCAGGCGGACACCACGGACCTGACGACACTCCCGTGGGTCAACCACAAGGTCCGCAAATGGGAGCCGGAGCCCTTCCGCTGGATCGGCGTCCAGGGCATGTACGCGACGTACCGCAGCGCCGACCGCCACGAACTGACGACCCCGACCGCACAGGCCCCACGCCTGGCCCGCATCGCGGACCGGCTTTCGGGGCGGCACTAGGAAAAGCACGGGGAAAAGGGGAAAAAGTAAGAGCCCCCTGTCGGATTCGAACCGACGACCTACGCATTACAAGTGCGTTGCTCTGGCCATCTGAGCTAAGGAGGCATGCACTGACGTGCCCGAGCAGTGTAACCAACACCGCCCGTGCGCCCGTCGAAAATTTCCTCGAAGGTCACGGGCGCCCGACTACTGACAGACCGAGGGCCCCCGGGGTACCGTCCGAACAGTTCACTCAGGTGGACTACACCACTCCCTCTACTCGGATCGTCCGGCACGTTCCTGCCGGTGAAGGGGGCCCTCACCATGGCCACTGTTTCGTTCGACAAGGCGACCCGCATCTACCCGGGTGGCGACAAGCCCGCCGTCGACCAGCTCGAGCTCGACGTCGCGGACGGCGAATTCCTCGTACTCGTCGGCCCGTCCGGCTGCGGAAAGTCCACCTCCCTGCGCATGCTCGCGGGCCTGGAGGACGTGAACCAGGGTGCGATCCGCATCGGTGACCGCGACGTCACGCACCTGCCTCCGAAGGACCGGGACATCGCCATGGTGTTCCAGAACTACGCGCTCTACCCGCACATGACCGTCGCCGACAACATGGGCTTCGCCCTGAAGATCGCCGGCGTCAACAAGGCCGAGATCCGCCAGAAGGTCGAGGACGCGGCGAAGATCCTCGACCTCACCGAGTACCTGGGCCGCAAGCCCAAGGCGCTCTCCGGCGGTCAGCGCCAGCGTGTCGCCATGGGTCGCGCCATCGTGCGTGAGCCGCAGGTCTTCCTCATGGACGAGCCGCTGTCGAACCTGGACGCCAAGCTCCGCGTAAGCACCCGTACGCAGATCGCGTCCCTCCAGCGCCGCCTCGGCATCACCACGGTGTACGTCACCCACGACCAGGTCGAGGCCATGACCATGGGCGACCGCGTGGCCGTACTGAAGGACGGTCTGCTGCAGCAGGTCGACTCGCCGCGCAACATGTACGACCGCCCGGCCAACCTCTTCGTCGCCGGCTTCATCGGCTCCCCGGCCATGAACCTGGTCGAGGTCCCGATCACCGACGGCGGCGTGAAGTTCGGCAACTCGGTGGTCCCGGTGAACCGCGAGGCGCTGTCCGCCGCGGCCGACAAGGGCGACCGCACCGTCACGGTCGGCGTCCGTCCGGAGCACTTCGACATCGTCGAGCAGAACGGCTCCGCCGCGAAGACGCTCAGCAAGGAGGCCGAGGACGCCCCGGCGGGCCTCGCCGTCTCCGTGAACGTCGTCGAGGAGCTCGGCGCCGACGGTTACGTCTACGGCTCCGCCGAGGTCGCGGGCGAGCACAAGGACCTCGTGGTCCGGGTGAACGGCCGCCAGGTCCCGGAGAAGGGCGCGCAGTTGCACGTCGTCCCGCGTCCGGGTGAGATTCACGTGTTCTCGACGTCGACGGGCGAGCGCCTCACCGACTGACCCGGCACGACCGGGCCTTGAGGGCCCCGCACTTCGCCTGCCCGGCGGTGCGGGGCCCTCAGCTTTGGCCAGTGTTGTCGACAAATACCCCGGCAGACCGGCTATTTCGCCCACCGCGCGTCAACACCGCTCCAGAGAAACCGCAATTCACGTCCCTCGACCGGGTGACTAAATGTCTCCAAATCATCACCGACCGCTACGCTCACTCGCGTGACGCACTCCGCCAACCACACCCAGAAGCCGCGCCGAGCCCACCGAGGCCCCGCGCGCCGCATCGGCCGCACCCTCGCCCTCGTCCTGCCCGTGATGCTGGTGCTCTCCGGCACCCTCGCGGTCACCAGCGTCAACTGGTCGGGCAACTCGACGGACTCGATGCTCACCGCGTCCGCCGGTGACCTCTCCGTACCGGCCAAGTCCCGCGCCCCGCAGGACGTCCTGCGCGACCGGCTTCTCCTGGAGCTCCAGGAGAAGAACCCGGGCGTCGCGCTCACCCACCTCCAGAAGGAAGTGGACCGCCACCCGTCGCTCGCCCGGCACTGCGCCTCCATCGCCCGCGCCCTCGGCCGCGCGGCCGTCCGGGCATATGGCCCGACGCGCGCCCAGTCGTACGCGCGCCCGGTCTGCGACACGTCCTTCGCGGCGGGCGTGGCCGCCCACCAGAACGGCTGACGGGGGCGCCACGTAGGGTTGTCCGGTATGACCGGCGACCCGCACGCACCCAGGCCCACGCAGGCCGTCGTCCTGGCCGGAGGCCAGGGCTCCCGCCTCCGTCCGTACACCGACGACCGGCCCAAGCCGATGGTCGAGATCCCCGGCACGGGGACCCCGATCATCGGCCATCAGCTGTCCTGGCTGGCCGCGGAGGGCGTCACGGACGCCGTCGTCTCCTGCGGCCATCTCGCCGAGGTCCTCCAGGAGTGGCTGGAGTTGGCGGACCTCCCGCTGAACGTCACCACGGTGGTCGAGAAGGAACCCCTCGGCCGCGGCGGCGGCCTCAAGTACGCCGCCCGTCATCTGCCGCACACGGACCGCCCCTGGTACGCGACGAACGGCGACATCTGGACCCGCTTCTCACTGCGCGACATGGCGGCCTTCCACGCCGAGCGCGACGCCACCGCGACCCTCGCCCTGGCCCGCCCCCGCATCCCGTGGGGCGCCGTCGAGACGGACGCGTTCGGCCACATCACGGACTTCATCGAGTCCCCGCCGTCCCCGTATCTGATCAACGCGGGCGTGTACGTCTTCTCCGCCTCCTTCACGGAACTGCTCCCCGACCGCGGCGACCACGAGCGCACCACGTTCCCGCGCCTGGCCCGCGAGAAGAACCTGGCGGGCTTCCCGCTGCCGCAGGGCGCGTACTGGCGGGCGATCGACACGGCGAAGGACCTCACGGAGGCGGCCAAGGAGCTTGCTTCACAGCCTCATTGAGGCCTTTTCCCTCGTACGTACGTGACTGGGGCCCGCACAGCTGCTGTGCGGGCCCCAGTCACGTACGTACACGGCGCAGGACCGGTCACCCGCCGCCGAGCAGACCGCCCACGAGCCCGTCGTTGCCGCCCGTGCTGCCGCCCTCGGGCGCGCCGGTGCTGCCGCTGGACGTCGGGCCCGTGCTGGTGGACGACGGGGGCTGCTGGGGCGAAGACTGCTGCGGCGGGGCCTGGCCGGTGCCCTGCGTCTGGGTCGGCTGCCGGCCGGAGCCGACAGTGCCGGTCTCGCGCACCTCGCCCGGAGCGGTCATGCCCGCACCCTGCGTGGGGCTCGCGGAGCTGCCCTGCGTCGGCGCCTGGGAGGCCGTGGGGCTCTGCGAGTGGCGCTGGCGCTGCTGCTTCTTGCCGGGCTCATCGGGGAGCGGTGAGCCCGGCAGTTCGTTGCGCGGCGCCTCGCCGGGCCCGGGCACGGTCACCCGGTCGGCGTCGCGCACGGCGCCGCCCAGCATGGAGCCGATCAGCAGTGTCAGCCCGACGACCAGCGCCGAGACGAGGGCGCCGCGCCGCAGCACACGCCGCCGCAGCTCCCAGATGTCGACGCGAGGACCCAGCGTCCGCCAGGCCTCTCCGGCGAGGCGTCCGTCGATGGAGTAGACGGGCGCGCCGGCGATGATCAGCGGCGACCAGGCGGCCAGATAGATGATGTCGGGCGCGTCGTAGGCGGGAACGGTCTTCCAGCTGACGGTGACGATGAGCGCGGCGGACAGCAGTACGCCGACGCCGGCGGCGACCCGCTGCCAGAGCCCGAGCACCGTGAGCACGCCGACGATGATCTGCAGGAAGGCGATGCAGAGCCCCGCGCCCACCGGATGCTGGAGGGCGAAGTCCCGCAGCGGCTCGGCGAGCGCCCAGGGGTGCAGCGAGTTCAGCCACTGGACCATGGAGCCGCGCTCGCCGCCGTCGAAGTAGACGGGGTCGCAGAGCTTGCCCATGCCGGCGTAGATGGAGATGAACCCGAGGAAGACGCGCAGCGGGAGCAGCACGACACCGAGGTTCATCCGCCGCCCGGGGTAATAGGCGTGCCGCACACCCGCCGCGGCAGCGGCTGATGTCCACGTGGCCCCGTGGCGCCGCCCGGGGGCCTCGCCGCTCTCCTCGAAATCGTCGTCGTCGTACGGGAGTTGCTCCCGCTCGTCGAGATCGCTGCCCGGCATCCGCATCTGCGGGAGCAGCCGGGTGCCGGAGTCGGGTTGGCGGGGCCCGATGACGGCGGGGGTGACCTGCGTGACCTCGAGATCGTCGTCGAGGTCGATGCGCGGGATGACCTGGGTGGCACCCCCGTCGTCGAAGGAGTCGGCGCCGCCTGCGGTCGAATGGCGCACGCCGGTGCCGCGCACCGCCTGCAGCAGTCCGGTCGCTCCGGGGTCGCCCGGCTCCGACTTCCCGCTCCAGACGACAGGCGCGCGGCGCCGTGCGGCGGAGCCGACCGCGGGGATGCGCATGGTGTCACCGGCATTGCTCAAGTGCCGGGCGATACGCGGGGATTGGGTCCACTGCGCGGCGGGGAGCTGCACGCGGAAGCTCGCGTGATTCACGATGACCTGGGCCGGGTCGCTCGGCACCTTCACCATGGTCAGCGCGGGAGCTTCGTCGAACCCTGACGAGCTTCCCCCCGTGGGATTGCGGGGTGTTCTGGTGTCCACACTCATCTAACCGAGTGATGTGTGCTTAGGACACTGCCTTGACCGTGTGGAAATGTCCGGACCGCGTCAAAGATCGCCCTACGTGCACCGCTCCACAAGAAACGCCGGAGGGGCCGTCTTCGGCCCCTCCGGCGTTCGAGAGCGATCTACGCCCGATGGCGAGAGGCCTCGTACAGCACCACGCCCGCCGCGACACCCGCGTTCAACGACTCCGTGCCACCCGGCATCGGGATCCGCACGCGGTAGTCGCACGTTTCGCCGACCAGGCGCGAGAGGCCCTTGCCCTCGCTGCCGACGACGACCACCACGGGTCCGGACAGCGCCTCGAGGTCGCCGACCTCGTGCTCCCCGTCCGCGGCGAGGCCCACGATGGCGAGCCCCTCCTTCTTGTACGCCTCAAGGACCCGCGTCAGGTTCGTCGCGCGGGCGACCGGCGTCCGCGCCGCCGCACCGGCGGACGTCTTCCACGCGCCGGCGGTCATGCCCGCGGCACGCCGCTCGGGAACGACGACCCCGTGACCGCCGAACGCGGAGACGGAACGCACCACGGCACCGAGGTTCCGCGGGTCCGTCACGCCGTCGAGCGCGACGATCAGCGGGTCCTGCCCCGCGTCGTACGCGGCGGCGGAGAGCTCCTCGGGGTGCGCGTACTCATAGGGCGGCACCTGGAGCACGAGCCCCTGGTGGTTCAGGCCGTTCGTCATGCGGTCGAGCTCGGGACGCGGCGCCTCCATGAGGTGGATGCCGCCGCGCTCACCGGCGAGCTGCAGCGCTTCGCGCACCCGCTCGTCGTTGTCGATGAACTGCTGGACGTAGAGCATCGACGCGGGCACGCCCTCGCGCAGCGCCTCGACGACGGAGTTGCGCCCGACGACCATCTCGGAGCTGCCCTTGCCGCCGCGGCCCTTCACGGGACGGCGGCCGCCGGGGGACGACGCGGAGCGCTTCGCCTTCGCGTTGGCGAGGCGGTTCTTCACATGTCCCTTGCGCGCCTCGGCGGGCGGCGTCGGGCCCTTGCCCTCAAGGCCGCGGCGTCGATTTCCGCCGCTGCCGACCTGCGCGCCCTTCTTGCCGGACATGCGGCGGTTGTTAGCGGCCATGACCTACCTGTCTGTCGTGTCGCGTGCGGCTGCACGCCTACTGCGTATGTCTATGAAGTGTGCACGTACGCAGACGCGTATGCGCACGCGTACGTAATGAAGTGTGCCGCCCGGGTCGCCGGGCGGCACATCGCGAGGTCGGAGCGCTCAGCGCGGGCCGAGCGTCCACCGCGGTCCGGAGGGGCCGTCCTCGATGACGAGGCCGGACTGGTTGAGCTGGTCACGGATGGCGTCGGCGGTCGCCCAGTCCTTGCGGCCGCGCGCCGCCTCACGCTGCTGGAGCACCAGGCGTACGAGGGTGTCGACGACCCCGTGCAGGTCTTCGCCGCGGTCGCCCTCACCGGCCCAGTGCGGGTCGAGCGGGTCGAGGCCGAGGACGCCGAGCATCGCCCGGACCTCGGCCAGGCGCGCCACGGCGGCTTCCTTGTCGTCGGCGGCAAGCGCGCTGTTGCCCTGCCGCACGGTGGTGTGCACGATCGCGAGGGCCTGCGGCACGCCCAGGTCGTCGTCCATCGCGTCGGCGAAGGCAGGCGGCACCTCGGGGGCCGGCTCGACCACTCCCCCGGCCTTCTCCACCACGCGCTGCACGAAGCCCTCGATGCGCGCGAACGCGGACTCGGCCTCGCGCAGCGCCTCCTCCGAGTACTCGATCATCGAGCGGTAGTGCGGGGTGCCCAGGTAGTAGCGCAGGACGATCGGGCGCCACGTCTTGACCATCTCCGAGACGAGCACCGAGTTGCCGAGCGACTTCGACATCTTCTCGCCGCTCATGGTGACCCAGCCGTTGTGCACCCAGTACCGCGCGAACGCGTCCCCGAAGGCCTTGGCCTGCGCGATCTCGTTCTCGTGGTGCGGGAAGATCAGGTCGATGCCGCCGCCGTGGATGTCGAACTCGCGGCCGAGGTACTTGTGCGCCATCGCCGAGCACTCCAGGTGCCAGCCGGGACGGCCGCGGCCCCACGGGGTCTCCCAGGACGGCTCGCCCTCCTTGGCGGCCTTCCACATGGCGAAGTCCCGCTGGTCACGCTTGCCGGTCTCGCCCTCGCCCTCGGGCTGCAGGAGGTTGTCGAGCTCCTGGTTGGACAGCTCCAGGTACCCGGGGAAGGAACGCACGTCGAAGTAGACGTTGCCGTCCGCCTCGTACGCGTGGCCGCGCTCGATCAGGCCGCGCATCATCTCGATCATCTCGGTGATGTGCCCGGTCGCCCGCGGCTCGTAGGTCGGCGGCAGGCAGCCGAGGACGTCGTAGCCGTCGTTGAAGGCCCGCTCGTTCTCGTAGCCGATCGACCACCACGGGCGGCCCTGCTCCGCCGACTTCCGGATGATCTTGTCGTCGATGTCCGTGACATTGCGGATGAACGTCACGTCGTAGCCGCGGTGGGCGAACCAGCGCCGCATGATGTCGAAGTTGAGGCCCGACCGGATGTGCCCGATGTGCGGGGCAGCCTGCACCGTCGCGCCACACAGGTAGATCGAGACACAGCCGTCGACGAGGGGGCTGAAGTCACGGATCTGCCGGGCGCTGGTGTCGTACAGGCGAATCGTCACCACACCAGGGTAGTGGGCGCAGGACAGTGCCCTGCGACCTCCTGGGCCAACAGGGCACGGAACTGTGACATGTGCTCTGACTCGGATGGGACTCAGAGGCGGCCGACGACCTTGCGCGGGGTGACGCGTACGACGACGCGGGGCGCGTCGTTCACGGACCGCGGGTTGAACTCCACGTACTTCAGGCCGGTGTACTTGAGCGAGAGCTCATTGATGAGCTCCTGCCCGCCCTCGGTGGTCATGCTCGCCTCGCCGCGGATCTCGGCGTACGTGTACGGCTCGTCGAACGGCTGGAGCAGCACCGTCACGCGTGGGTCGCGCCGCAGGTTCGTCTCCTTGCGGCGGCCGATCGTGGTGGAGAACAGCACGTCGTCGCCGTCCCGTTTCACCCAGACCGGTGACACCTGGGGGCTGCCGTCGGGCTGGATGGTGGCGACGGCGACGAACACCGGGGAGTCGAGCCGGGCCTTGAGCTTCTCGGACAGTTCGGCGGGCATGGAGTCCACTCCTCTACTTCGACGGCTCTTCGAGTCCTACTACCCGCTGTCGCCGTCAGTGCGACGTACGCACCACCAGAGCCGTCGCGATCGCCGCGAGTCCGTCGCCCCGGCCCGGGAAGCCGAGCCCGTCGGTGGTGGCCCCGGAGACCGAGACGGGCGCGCCGGCGGCTTCGGAGAGCACCTGCTGCGCCTCGTCGCGCCGCCTGCCGATCTTGGGCCGGGAGCCGATCACCTGCACGGCCACATTGCCGATGGTGAATCCGGCGTCCCGCACGATCCGCGCGGCTTCGGCGAGCAGCTTGATGCCGGGGGCGCCTGACCACTCGGGGCGGCCGGTGCCGAAGTGGGCGCCGAGGTCGCCGAGGCCCGCCGCGGAGAACAGCGCGTTGCAGGCGGCGTGCGCGACGACGTCCGCGTCGGAGTGCCCGGCGAGGCCGGGACCCTCGTCCTCCCATTTGAGGCCCGCGCACCACAGTTCGCGGCCCTCTTCGAAGGCGTGGATGTCGGTGCCGATGCCGACCTGCGGCAGGACGATCTGCGGGGTCTCAGAAGCCATCGTTGAGCCTCCTGCGGGCGAGTACGGCCTCGGCGAGGACGAGATCGAGGGGGCGCGTCACCTTGAAGGCCTCCTCGTGGCCGGGTACGACGACGACCTGGAGGCCCAGCTGCTCGACCATGCTCGCGTCGTCCGTGACGTTGTCGGTGACCGTCTCGTGGGCGCGCACGAGGATGTCTCGGTCGAAGCCCTGCGGGGTCTGCACGGCGCGCAGCCTGGACCGCTCGGGCGTCGCCACCACGGGCTCGGGCAGGCCTGCGTCGCGCGGCTCGACCTGCTTGACGGTGTCGGCGACGGGCAGCGCGGGCACGACGGCCGGTGCGCCGTCGCGTACGGCCTCGATGACGCCGTCGACGGTGTCGACGGGCACCAGGGGGCGGGCCGCGTCGTGCACCAGGACGACGCCGATGCCGGGCGGCAGCGCGTCGAGGCCGAGCTTCACGGACTCCTGGCGGGTCTCGCCGCCGGGGACGACGACGAAATCGGTGCGCTCGGGCAGGGCGTGGTCGTCCAGGAGCGTCTTGACCTCGGCGGCCCCGTCCGGGGGCGCCACCACGACGACCAGGGAGACGGCGCGGGATGCGGCCATGGCCCGGATGGCGTGGATGAGCATGGGGGTGCCGTTCAGCGCGCGGAGCGCTTTGGGGGCGCCCGGGCCGAGACGCACGCCGCGTCCGGCGGCGGGAATCACGACCGCGGTGCGGGATTCGCTAGACATCGGTTCCGTTCAGGTTTGTACGCTCGGCAGACATGGGTATGGCCACACCGTGCCGGGCGCGAACGCCTTGACCGGACCCTTCCGTGACATCTGGTCGAGCCAGCTGCCCGAGCCCGGCACGCCAAGCAAGCATCGGGGGAATTTCAGCAATACGTAGCAATACGTCTGGACAGGAATACGTCTGGATACGAACATGCCGCAGCGCCCGGCGACACCATTGAGGGTCAGCGGGCACCGCGGCATTTCATGGCGCCAAGACGTATGCGTATGTCAGGACGCGATCAGGACGCGAGGACCTCGTCGAGCAGGGCCTCGGCCTTGTCCTCGTTCGTGTTCTCCGCGAGGGCGAGCTCGCTCACCAGGATCTGCCGAGCCTTGGCGAGCATGCGCTTCTCACCCGCGGACAGTCCGCGCTCGCGCTCCCGACGCCACAGGTCACGCACGACTTCCGCGACCTTGATGACATCGCCGGAGGCGAGCTTCTCGAGATTTGCCTTGTAGCGACGGGACCAGTTCGTCGGCTCTTCGGCGTACGGCGCGCGCAGCACCTCGAAGACCCGGTCGAGCCCGTCCTGACCGACCACATCACGCACGCCGACGAACTCCGCATTGTCCGCAGGCACACGTACCGTCAGGTCGCCCTGGGCGACCTTCAGCACCAAGTAGGTCTTGTCCACGCCTTTGATCTGGCGAGTTTCGATGGCCTCGATCAGCGCGGCCCCGTGATGGGGATAGACCACGGTGTCGCCAACCTTGAACGTCATGTGACAGGTACCCCTTCCGTGGCTATCCATCCTAACACGAGAACGGCCTCTTCTGAATGGCGTTTTCGCAGGTCAGGGCATATCTCGGGGCTTGACAACAGCAACAGGAACGTGCTGCGGACGGCTGGCGGAGCGGGGTATTCGCAGGTGGGAGCCGCTCTTCGGGGAGGGTGAAACGTGCGCGTCACACACCCTCCGAGAGCGCTCCACCAGGCCGAACGTCCCGGTTTGCCGGGATCCAAGCGGTGAACTTCCGCTACTCCGTTCGGCGACGGAAGACAGGTGCGACTCTCCGTTCGGCACGAATCCGGAATTGATCAAGCCATCCCCGTGATCAATTTCCGGCACTTCCCCGGACCGCCATGCATTCCTTACCGGAAATCCGCAAGGCGGGCCGTGATGACTCTTGACGGCGCTTATGTGAATGGTGAACGAGAGGGCAATGATCTCGCCGTGACGGAAGAGACGCGGGTGGTGGGACGCGGGCGCTGCGGGGAGGCTGGTGGTGCCTAGGGGCGGGTCGGGTGCGGTGGTGCGGGAACGGCTCGGTAACCTAAGCCCGCTGACACACCCTTAGGGCGGCTTTACAGCCGTCCGCCCCTCCCGTACCGCTCTCGTTCAAGGAGTTGCCGCCGCCGTGAGCCGCAGCCTTCGACGTGGCGTCATCGCCGCCACCGCCATCGCGTTCTCGCTCACCTCGCTCGCCGCGTGCGGGGCCGGCAACGACGCCGCGACCAACGAGATCAAGCCGGACAACGCCGCGACCGCCGTCGGCGACATCAAGATCCAGAACGCCATGGTCATCACCCAGCCCGACCTGGAGTCGACGGGTCCCGCGGTGATCGCCGCGACGATCTTCAACAACGGCTCGACCGCCCAGACCCTGGACGGCATCACGGTCGTCGGCACCGGCAAGAAGGCCAAGATCACGCCGGGCAAGGACGACAAGAGCTCCAAGCCGGGCGGTCCGCTGACCATCCCGGCCGGCGGCTCCGTCGTCATCGGCGGCAAGGACAACGCGTCCGCCGTCCTGCCCAGCAGCCGCGAGGCCGTCAAGGACGGCAACGCGCAGCCGGTCACCTTCGCCTTCAGCAAGACCGGCGACGTGAAGATGAAGACCTTCGTCATCCCGGCCGAGAGCTACTTCAAGAAGTGGGGCCCGAGCGAGCTCCCGAAGGCGCCGGACACCAAGCCGTCCACGAAGCCGTCGGGCTCGGCCTCCACGACGCCGTCCCAGGGCGCCACCGAGGGTGCTTCGACGAACCCCTCGGGGCAGCCGTCGCAGAACCCGTCCGGTGCGGCCTCGACGCCGGCCGGGGGCGGTGCGGAGTCGCACGGCGCGGGCGACGCCGCCGAGCACTGATCGACGTACGTACGCATACGGAAGGGCGGGAACCCCGAGAGGTTCCCGCCCTTCCGTGCGTCTACGGAGACGTGGCGTACGTCTACGGAGACGCGGTTTACGGCTCGAACTTGTAGCCCAGACCCCGCACCGTCACCAGGTAGCGCGGCGCACCCGGGTCCGGTTCGATCTTGGCGCGGAGGCGCTTGACGTGGACGTCGAGGGTCTTGGTGTCGCCCACGTAGTCGGCGCCCCAGACGCGGTCGATGAGCTGCATGCGGGTCAGCACGCGGCCCGCGTTGCGCAGCAGCATCTCCAGGAGGTCGAACTCCTTGAGGGGCAGGTCGACCTTGGAGCCGGAGACCGTGACCACGTGGCGGTCGACGTCCATCCGGACCGGCCCCGCCTCCAGGGCCTGCGGCGTGACCTCCTCCGGCTCGCCCCTGCGGCGCAGGACCGCGCGGATGCGGGCCACAAGCTCGCGGGACGAGAAGGGCTTGGTGACGTAGTCATCGGCTCCTATTTCGAGGCCCACGACCTTGTCGATCTCGCTGTCCTTGGCGGTGACCATGATCACCGGGACGTTGGAGCGGCCGCGCAGCTGGCGGCAGACTTCCGTGCCGGGCAGGCCCGGCAGCATCAGGTCGAGCAGGACGAGGTCGGCGCCGTTGCGCTCGAACTCGTCGAGTCCGTCCGGGCCGGTGGCCGCGATGGCGACCTCGAAGCCCTCTTTGCGGAGCATGTAGGACAGGGCGTCGGAGAAGGACTCCTCGTCCTCTACGACGAGCACTCGGGTCACGGAAGGACCTCCGGGGCAGGGATGGGTTCGTACGCAGTGGTCTCGTCGGGCCGTGCGGTGTCGGCGTCGTTGCCGAGTCCGCCGTGACCGGATCCGCGGTCGCGGGCAGCGGCTGCTTCGGGCAGCCGCAGGGTGAAGGTGGAGCCCTGTCCCTCCGAGCTCCACACGGTGACCTCCCCGCCGTGCGAGGCGGCCACATGCTTGACGATGGCGAGGCCGAGGCCGGTGCCGCCGGTGGCCCGGGAGCGCGCCGGGTCTACGCGGTAGAAGCGCTCGAAGATGCGCTCCTTGTCCTTGTCGGAGATGCCGATGCCCTGGTCGGTGACGGCCACCTCTATGAGATCCCCGCCGGGTGCGGTGACGCGGCGGGCGGCGATGCCCACACGGGTGCGGGCCGGGCTGTAGTTCACGGCGTTCTCGACGAGGTTGCCGAGGGCCGCCGCGAGCTGGCCGCGGTTTCCCCATATCTGCAGGTCGGCGGTACCGCCCGCGGCCATGGTGATCTGCTTGTGGGAGGCCTGGTGGCGGCTGCGGTCGATCGCTTCCGCCACCAGTTCATCGACACGGACGGGCTCGGCGTCCTCCAGGGGGTCGTCGTTCTGGACCCGGGAGAGGTCGATGAGCTCCTGGACGAGGCTGGTCAGGCGGGTCGCCTCGATCTGCATCCGGCCGGCGAAGCGCTCGACGGCCTCGGGGTCGTCGGACGCGTCCATGACGGCCTCGGAGAGGAGGGAAAGAGCCCCTACCGGTGTCTTCAGCTCGTGGCTCACGTTCGCCACGAAGTCACGGCGTACGGCCTCGATGCGGCGGGCCTCGGTGAGGTCCTCGACCAGGAGGAGCACGAGGCGGGAGCCGAGCGGGGCCACGCGCGCGGAGACGGCCAGGGCCTCGCCCCGGCCGGTGCCGCGGCGCGGCAGGTCCAGCTCGACCTGGCGTATCTCGCCGTCACGGCGGGTGTCGCGGGCCATCTGGAGCATCGGCTCGACGGCGAGCTTGCCGCCGCGGACCAGGCCAAGGGCGTACGCGGCCGAGCTGGCCTTCACCACGCTGTCCGCCTCGTCGAGGACGACGGCGGACGAGCGGAGCACGGAGAGCACCGTGTCGACGCCCGGCGGCAGTACGGGGTCGGTGTGCAGGGAGGTCCGGGTGGGGCGTTTCAGGTCGCGCTCGCTCCAGCGGAACGCCAGCATGGCGATGACACCGGTGCACACCCCGGCGATCGCTGCCGCTGCGGCGACCGCCGCGTTCACGTCCATGCCTCCAGGTTATGCGCCCTTTACGCACCGGCCACAGCCATACGGGTGCGGCCTCGAACACTCGTCGCCCAGAGTTCACCGAGGGGACGGGGATGGTTCACTTCGACTGAACGGGCCGACCGGGGCCTCGGTCGGGCCGCTCCGGGGCGGACGCTCCCCGTCGCCCATAGTTCACCTCGGTGACAGGGACGGTTCATTTGGGATGTCGGAAACGGACGCGTCCGGCCCGCACCGTGGGAGCGTGGGGGTCACCCCCCGGGACGTACTAGAGAGGGACATCCACATGCGGGACGCGTACCACGAGGAACTTGACTCGATCGGCGAGGGCCTGGTCGAGATGGCCCGGCTCGTCGGGTCGGCGATCGGGCGCGCCACCACGGCCATGCTCGACGCCGACCTGAAGATGGCCGAGAGCGTGATCGCCGCTGACCAGAAGGTCGACGATCTGCAGCATGACCTGGAGGCGCGCGCGATAGCGCTGCTCGCGCGGCAGCAGCCGGTCGCCACCGATCTGCGCATCGTCGTCACCTCGCTGCGGATGAGCGCCGACCTGGAGCGCTCGGGCGACCTCGCCCAGCACGTGGCCAAGCTGACCCGGCTGCGCTTCCCCGCGTCGGCCGTGCCGCAGGACCTGCACGCGACGATCCTGGAGATGGGGCAGCTCGCGCAGCGGCTGATGGCGAAGGCCGCCGAGGTCATCATCACCAAGGACGTCGATCTCGCGCTGCAGCTCGAGCAGGACGACGACGAGATGGACCTGCTGCACCGCACGCTCTTCCAGCACCTGATGGACGACCGGTGGAAGCACGGCATCGAGACCGCCGTGGACGTGACGCTGCTCGGGCGCTACTACGAGCGGTTCGCCGACCACGCGGTGTCCGTGGCCAAGCGGGTCGTGTACCTGGTCACCGGTGAGCACGCGGATGAGATTCAGCCGGCGGGGGCGCCTGTGGAAGGGGCCTGAGGTCTCCTTCACGGGCGTCAGGGTGTGCCCCGCACCTCAAGGTGCGGGGCACACCCTTTTTGCGCGCCTTACCCGCAGCACCCGCCGCACTGGCACGGGCCTCCCGACTGGCAGCCGCAGCCGCAGCCCGAGCCGCAGCCGCAGGCTCCCAGCAGGACCAGTTCGGGCAGTCCTGGTGTCTCGGTCGGCTGCTCGGGGGTGAACACGGGGTTGGGGGACTCGGCCATGGGTCTCCTCCTCGAAGGCGTACTGCCTGTCCCCCATCTCATGCCCATGGCTGACGGCGCATCAACGGCGCACACGCGCGCGGAGGTCTTCTCTCTTACGTACGGGCGCGGAGGTCTCCTCCTCCGGCAGCCCCCTCATCAGCGACCAGTAGCCGAGCGCCGCGACCGTACCGATGACGGCGCAGATGCCCCAGAGCCAGTCCGCCCCGAACCGGTCGATCACGAAGCCGGACATCAGCGGGGCGACGAGCGCGGCCACGGCCCACGACATGGTGTACATGCCCTGGTAGCGCCCCCTGCCGTGGAGGGGAGAGAGCCGCACGACAAGACCCGTCTGCGTGGGCGCGTTGACGATTTCCGCCAGCGTCCAGACGCACACGGTCAGCGCGAAGACGCCGATCGACCCGGCGAAGGCGGTGAGCCCGAAGCCGTATCCGGCGAGCAGCGCGGAGATGACAAGGAGCGGCTGCGGGTCCCGGTGCTCGATGAAGCGGGTGACCGGGATCTGCAGGACGACGATCAGTACGCCGTTGACGGCGATGGCCATGCCGTAGTCGGCGGGCGTGAAGCCGGCCTCGCCCATGGCGACGGGGAGCCCCACGGACCCCTGCTGGAAGATCAGCGCGATGAGGAACGAAAGACCCACAACACCCATGAACCGCCCGTCCCTCAGGACGGTCCCGAGCCCCACCTCCGGCTCGGCGTCCTTCTCCAGGGCGGTGCGCACGGGCCGCGACTCCGGCAGTTTCGCGAAGACGACGATCGCGCAGGCCATGGTCATGGCGGCCTCGATGAGGAACCCGGCGAGGTAGCTGAACTCGGCGATGAAGCCGGCGCCCATGGCGGAGATCGCGAATCCGAGGTTGATCGCCCAGTAGTTGAGGGAGAAGGCCCGCACCCGGTCCTCGGGCCGCACGATGTCCGCCATCATCGCCTGGACGGCGGGCCGGGAGGCGTTGCTGGCCATACCCACCAGGAAGGCGACGGCGGCGATGGCCAACGGGTCCTTCATGAACCCGAGCAGGGCGACGGAGAGCGCGGTGGACGACTGGGCGATGAGGAGGGTGGGCCGCCGCCCGAGCCGGTCGGTCATGACACCGGCACCGAGCGACGAGATCACGCCTCCCAGACCGTGCAGGGCGGCGACGAGCCCGGCGTAGGTCGCGGAGTACCCCCGGTCCAGGGTCAAGTAGAGCGCCATGAAGGTGGCGACGAAGGCGCCGAGCCGGTTGACGAGCGTGCTGGTCCACAGCCACCAGAACTCGCGGGGAAGCCCCGAGACGGACTCTCTGGCGGCACGTCTCATGGCGGCGAGCGACATTCGGTTTCCCCCACAGATCAGACAGGCGCGCGAACAGCACGTGTAAGTGTCTCTGTTGACGACTGCACATTACGATCCCGGACTCCCGCAGAGCCAGCGGATTAACAGAAACGGTCAACTGATCCTGCTGCGGCGGGGCCTGTGTCCACGTCCCGGCCGGGCGCGCGGGGCGCCCGGCGGTTCGATTACGCTCAGGGGCATGGCCGACGCACCGTACAAGCTGATCCTCCTCCGCCACGGCGAGAGCGAGTGGAACGCGAAGAACCTGTTCACCGGCTGGGTGGACGTCAACCTCAACGAGAAGGGCGAGAAGGAGGCGGTCCGCGGCGGTGAGCTGCTCAAGGACGCCGGCCTGCTCCCCGACGTGGTCCACACGTCGCTCCAGAAGCGCGCGATCCGCACGGCGCAGCTCTCCCTGGAGGCGGCCGACCGCCACTGGATCCCGGTCCACCGCTCGTGGCGCTTGAACGAGCGCCACTACGGCGCCCTCCAGGGCAAGGACAAGGCTCAGACGCTGGCCGAGTTCGGCGAGGAGCAGTTCATGCTCTGGCGCCGCTCGTACGACACCCCGCCGCCGGCGCTGGACCGCGAGTCGGAGTACTCGCAGTTCTCCGACCCCCGCTACGCGACCCTCCCCCCGGAGCTGCGCCCCCAGACGGAGTGCCTCAAGGACGTCGTCGTCCGCATGCTCCCGTACTGGTTCGACGGCATCGTCCCGGACCTCCTCGACGGCAAGACGGTCCTGGTAGCCGCGCACGGCAACTCGCTGCGCGCCCTGGTCAAGCACCTGGACGGCATCTCCGACGAGGACATCGCGGGCCTGAACATCCCCACCGGAATCCCGCTGGCGTACGAACTGGACGCGGACTTCAAGCCGCTGAAGCAGGGCGGCACGTACCTGGACCCGGAGGCGGCGAAGGCTGCCATCGAGGCGGTCAAGAATCAGGGCAAGAAGAAGTAGCCCTGCCCCGCTCTGCGTAAGCCCCCTCCCCGTGATTCGCTCGCGAGGAGGGGGCTTTTTCGCGCGTAAGGACTTTCGCCGCCTATGGGATGGTGGTCGGGTGACGACGTTGGAGGATCTGGTTCGACTGCGGCGGGCCCGGGACACCATGGACCGCGACTACGCGGAGCCGCTCGACGTTCCCGCGCTTGCGCGCGGCGCCCTCATGTCTGCGGGGCACTTCTCCCGGAGCTTTCGTGCCGCCTTCGGTGAGACGCCGTACAGCTATCTGATGACGCGTCGCATCGAGCGGGCCAAGGCGCTGCTGCGGCGGGGCGATCTGTCGGTGACGGACGTGTGCTTCGCCGTCGGCTGTACGTCGCTCGGGTCGTTCAGCTCGCGGTTCACCGAGCTGGTCGGCGAGAGCCCGAGCGCGTACCGGGCCCGGAGCCATGACGAGGGCTCCGACGTCCCGGCCTGCATCGCCAAGATCCACACGCGACCGGTCAGGAACGGAGAAGCCGGATCCGGCGCACGGCCCTAGCGTGGAACGCATGGACATCAAGCTTTCTCAGACCTTCATCGCCGTCGACGACCACGACAAGGCGCTCGCCTTCTACCGGGACATTCTCGGCCTGGAGGTGCGGAGCGACGTCGGGTACGCCGACATGCGCTGGGTGACCATCGGGGCGCCCTCGCAGCCTGACGTGAACATCGTCCTGGAGCCCCCGCTGGCCGACCCGAACGCATCGGAGGCCGACAAGCAGGCCATGGCCGAGCTCCTCGGCAAGGGCCTGCTGCGTGGCGTCATCTTCTCGACCGACGACGTCGACGCGACCTTCGAGCGCATCAGCTCGGCGGGCGGCGAAGTGCTCCAGGAGCCGGTCGACCAGCACTGGGGCGTCCGTGACTGCGCCTTCCGCGACCCCGCCGGCAACATGGTGCGCTTCAGCCGGCCTCGCGGGCAGTGAGTCCCGCGCTCACAGCTCTCTCTGCGCGTCGTGGAGGTTGCGGGGGCGGACGTCGTCCGTCGTCCCATACAGCTCGATGCGCGAGTGCAGATCTCCGGAGAAGTCCGGTACGTCGATCTGGTCGAACTCCCGGACCTCGTTGATGCCCACCGTGGCGCTGTAAGGGGCCAGACCGTCGATCTTCATCAATCCCGCGCGGTCGTTCGTCACGCGGATGTTCCAGTGGGTGAAGCGGGCGCCGAAGAGCGGGCCTGCGCCGGCGTCTCCACCGTGGCGGCCGTTGTTGTTCACGGTGATGTCCGTGCGGACGTTCGCGAAGGGCATGCCTCGGTGGCTGTCGAAGGTGCCCATGTCCATCGTGCCGCGTGACCAGACGTTGCAGGAGGAGAGCCCTTCTACGTTGATGCCGTGCAGCTGGGTTCCTGACGGAGCCGGGACCGTGCGCTGCTCGATGGTGAAGTCCTCGATCAGGTTGTCGTGGGAGCCCTCGCGGCAGAAGTACGGGTGGTGCGAACCCCGGCCCGCGACACGGGTGTTGCGGAGAGTGCAGGCCGAGGCGCTCACCAGGCCAAAGCCGTTGTCCACATGGCGTACGGCGATGTCGTCCGCCCAGCAGTCGTACGCGCACTGGAACGTGACGCCGTTGTAGCCCTTGTCCAGGAGGTGCGGGGACTGGGGCGTCTCGACCACCTCGAGGGTGAGGCCCTCGACTCCCGCGTTCGTCAGCGCCCTGACGTGGGTGGTGAGTCGGGGGTCCCACTCCGGGCGTACGTCAAGGGGGAGCGGGCGTTCCAGAGTGACGCTGCTCTTGCTCACCGAAGTGACTCGCACCGGCCACTCGTACGGGACGTACGACGTCAGCTTTGTCTTGTCGTCCCAGGTGTAGGCCTCCGGGCCTGGGCCGTCACCCGCCATGTGTTCGAGGAGCGTGTGGTCGGCGTCGTCCGCGAGGCGGAGCAGGACCAGGTCGCCCTTGCGCAGGCGGGAGGTGTCGGTGACCTTCAGGGTGCGGTCGCCGCGACGGGCGGGGCCGGTGGTGGTGAGGGTCTGCCACTCGTCGCGCTTGTTGCCCGTCCAGCCCTCGAAGGGCCAGGCCTTCGCCTTGATGGCGCCGGTGAGGGAGTCCCAACGGGCTTGCGGGCAGAGCCAGATGAGGCCTCCGGCCCAGGACCAGCTGCTCTTGTCCCCGCCGTAGCGGGAGCCGTAGGGGCCGATCAGTTCAGTGAGGTTCTTGGTGGCGTGGAGGGTGGTGCGGGCGCTGCCCGCGCCTCGGAGGACGACGTTGTCGTGGGCGATGCGGATGACGCCGTCGATGCGGTACGCACCGGGCGGGACGAGGACGGTCCCGCCGCCCATCGCCCCCGCTTCGGCGAGGGCCCGGTTGATCGCGGGCGCCGTGTCCGACTTGTCGTCGGGCTTGGCTCCGTAATCGCGTACGTTCGCTACGACTTCGGGGCGGGGCAGGCGACGACGGCCGGCGCGTGCGCCGGCTCGGCCTATGTAGGGAATCTGGGGGTGGGTGTACGGGGCCTTCGTGAACTCCCGCCAGAGGGCGGGGGTTTCACCGCCCGGCCGCTGCCCGGCCGCCCACGCGGTCCCGCCGACCGCACCACCGGCGACGGCTGCCGCCGCGACGCCCATCGCACCACCGAGTACGCCACGTCTGCTGGGCCGCTCCATGCCTGTACCCATACTCGCCACCCTCCACATTCCATGGATGTGAACGCAGTTCATATCTGCGATGGCGGTGAGCATGCCATGGGCTTGGCGCCTGGGGAAGGTGTGCGGCGGGTCACCCGCCGGGAGGCTAGCTCTCCTGGGTCAGGTGGGTGAACGCGTCCAGGTTTCGGGTGGGCTCGCCGCGCGACACCCGCCACGCGTACTCCTTGCGGATCGCCGTCGCGAAGCCCAGCTCAAGGAGTGTGTTGAAGGAGCCGTCCGCGTTTTCGAGGACCGAGCCCAGGAGGCGGTCCAGTTCGTCCGGCGTTACCGCGGAGAGTGGCAGCTTGCCGGTGAGGTAGATGTCGCCGAGGGAGTCGATCGCGTAACTCACGCCGTACAGGCGCAGGTTCCGTTCCAGGAGCCAGCGGTGGACCGCCGCGTCGTTCTCGTCGGGGTGGCGCACCACGAACGCCGTCAGGGACAGGGCGTGCTTGCCGAGTCTGAGTGAGAGCGTCGTGGAGAGTTTGCGGGTGCCTGGGAGCTTCACTACGTAGGAGCCGGGCTCCGGGTTCTCCCACTCCAGCTCGGCGTCGTTCAGCGTCTGCTCGATGATCGCCGGTGCGTCAGCCTGATCAGCCATGATGCGAGCGTACGCGACGCCGGTGCTCATGCATCGCCGCCGTGTAGACGTCCGCCGTGGCGGACGCCGCCGTGTCCCAGCCGAAGGATTCCGCGTGCAGCGCGGCCGCCTCGCCCATGCGGTCCACGAGGTGGGGGTTCTCGGCGAAATCGCGGAGTACGCGCGCGTAGTGGGCCGGTTCGTGGCCGGAGATCAGGAAGCCCGTCGTCTCGTCGCGCACCGCGACCGGCAGGCCGCCCACCGACGCCGCAAGCACCGGCGTGCCCGCCGCCTGCGCCTCTATGGCCACCAGGCCGAAGGATTCGCTGTAGGAGGGCATGACGAGGACCGATGCCGCCCTGAACCAGTCCGCCAGTTGCTCCTGGCCCACCGGTGGCTGGAAGCGCACCACGTCCGCGATGCCCAGCTTGGCCGCCAGCTTCTGGAGGCCCTCCGGCTTGGCGAGGCCGCTGCCGCTGGGGCCGCCCACCACCGGTACGACGATGTTCGAGCGCAGCTCGGGGCGCTGGTCCAGGAGAACCGCGACCGCGCGCAGCAGCACGTCCGGCGCCTTGAGCGGCTGGATGCGGCCCGCGAAGAGGGGGACCAAGGCGTCCTGCGGGAGGCCCAGGCGGTGGCGGGCCGCCGCGCGGCCGTCCGCCGGGCGGAAGCGGTCGAGGTTCACGCCGGGGTGGACCACGGCGACCTTGCCCGCGTCCGCTTCGTAGTGGCGTACGAGTTCGTCGGCCTCTTCGGAGGTGTTGGCGATCAGGCGGTCCGCCGCCCGCACGATCTGTGTCTCGCCGATCACGCGGGCCGCCGGCTCCGGGGTGTCACCCAGAGCGAGTGCCGCGTTCTTGACCTTCGCCATCGTGTGCATGGCGTGCACCAGCGGCACGCCCCAGCGCTCGGCGGCCAGCCAGCCGACGTGGCCGCTCAGCCAGTAGTGGGAGTGGACCAGGTCGTAGTAGCCGGGGCGGTTGCCGGCCCACGCCTGCATCACGCCGTGCGTGAAGGCGCAGAGCTGGGCGGGGAGCTCCTCCTTCGCCAGGCCCTCGTAGGGGCCCGCGTCCACGTGCCGGACCAGGACGCCGGGTGCGAGCTCGACGGCGGGCGGCAGCGTGCCCGTGGTCGAGCGCGTGAAGATCTCGACCTCCACGTTGATCGCGGCGAGGCGCTTGGCCAGCTCGACGATGTAGACGTTCATGCCGCCCGCGTCGCCCGTGCCGGGCTGGTGCAGCGGTGAGGTGTGCACGCTCAGCATCGCCACGCGGCGCGGCCGGCGGGGCGAACCGGGGAGCCGGAGTCTGCCGGGCGCTGCCGGAGAGAGGCGACCGAGCCTGGACACGTACTGGGTCACGTGGCGGTCCTCCTTGCGCGCGCGGGCATGCCTTGAGGGAGGGCCCGCAAAAGCCCTCCAGAGGGAGAACATCGGAAGAGCCACCTCCATTTCCTCTTTGCCAAATCATTACTGGGGCGGGCTCAACCGTTTGTCGGCGATCGCGGGCGCATACCCTTTTCCTCATGGCCTCCCGCACCCCTTCCCGCCCCGTGGGGACGGTGACCCGCGGGACCACCAACCCCAACCGGCTGCGCCGCATGGACCGCTGGATCGCCGCCACGCACGGCGCCGAGCTGCGGCGCGCGACCGACCCCGTGGCCGTCGACCTCGGGTACGGGGCCGCCCCCTGGACCGCCGTCGAGCTGCTGGTGCGGCTGCGCACCGCCGCGCCCCACGCGCGCGTGGTCGGCGTCGAGATCGATCCGGCGCGGGTCGCGGCCGCGAAGCCGTACGAAAGGGAGGGGCTCTCCTTCCGGCACGGCGGCTTCGAGATCCCGCTGCCGGGCAGTCCCGCGCTGATCCGGGCGGCGAACGTCCTGCGGCAGTACGACGAGGAACAGGTCGCCGCCGTGTGGGAACGGCTCTGTGCGCGGCTCGCACCCGGCGGGCTGTTGGTGGAGGGGACGTGCGACGAGATCGGGCGGCGGCACGTCTGGGTCGCGCTCGGCCCCGAAGGACCGCGCACGGTGACCTTCGCGACCCGCCTGGGCTCGCTGGATCGGCCCTCCGACCTCGCCGAGCGGCTCCCGAAGGCGCTGATCCACCGGAACGTGCCGGGCGAGCCCGTACACGCGTTCCTGCGCGACTTCGACCGGGCCTGGGCGGCAGCGGCGCCGTACGCCTCGTACGGGGCGCGGCAGCGGTGGATCAGGACGGTGCGCGAGCTGACCGCGGACTGGCCGGTGGCGGACCGGGCTTCGCGCTGGCGGCAGGGTGAAGTGACGGTGCGGTGGGAGGCGTTGGCGCCCCGTCAGGTGTGAACCGCGCCCCGCGTGGAACGGATCTCCCCGGCCTGACCTGCGGGGAACGATCTCCCAGTGCCGTTCGTCACATGAGACGGGCAGCGGGATGGAGTTGGCTACGCGCTCTGTCGTATTGCGCGCGGACATGGCACCATCCCCGGGGCAACCACAAGTTACTGACGGTAAATCAGTTTTGGGGGAGGCGGGACGTGACCGGCAAGCGGAGTTCGACGATGGCTGGCATGGCGCTGATCTGCGCGGTGACGGTGCTTACGACACCCGGCACGGCCTTCGCGAGTCCGGCGAAGCCAACGCCCGGCAAGGCCAAGTCCCTTGAGGACGTACGCAAGGAGATCGACCGCCTCTACCACGAAGCGGGCGTCGCCACGGACGCGTACAACGCTGCCGAGGAGAAGTCGAAGAAGCAGTCCGAGCAGATCGTGAAGCTCGCCCGCTCCATCACCAAGGGCCAGCAGAAGCTCGACAAGCTCAAGTCCCGTGCGGGCGCCGCAGCCCGCGCCCAGTACCGCAGCGGCGGGATGCCCTCCGAGGCCCAGCTGATGCTCAGCGACGACCCGCAGGAGTTCCTGGACGGCGCGGGGCGGATGCGGCAGGGCGAGAAGGCCACCAAGGGCATGCTGACGGAGATGGGCCGGACGCAGGAGGACCTGCGGATCTACGCCAAGGACGCCACCGCCCAGTGGAAGAAGCTGGAAGCCAACCGCAAGGCGAAGGCCGCGTCGAAGAAGAAGATCAAGAAGAAGATCGAGGCCGCCGAGGAGATGGAGTCCAAGCTCGAGAAGAAGGAGCTCGAGCGGCTCCGGAAGCTCGAGGAGGAGGCCGCCCTCAAGAAGCAGACGGCGTGGGTGAGTTCGGGTGTCCTGAAGGACATCAAGGGCAAGGCGACAGGACAGGGCAAGAAGGCCGTCGAGTTCGCCACCGCGCAGATCGGCAAGCCGTATGTGTGGGGCGCCGAGGGCCCGTCCTCGTACGACTGCTCGGGGCTCACCTCACAGGCCTGGGCGGCGGCAGGACAGGGCATTCCGCGTACGTCGCAGGAGCAGTGGAAGCAACTGCCGCGCATCGACATCAAGAACATGCGCCCCGGCGACCTGATCATTTATCACCAGGACGCCAGCCATGTCGGGATGTACCTGGGCGACGGCGCGATCGTGCACGCACCGCGCCCCGGACGCGATGTCACCATCGCGGGCGCGGGATCGATGAAGATCCTCGGGGTCGTCCGGCCCGACAAGTAGCCCGGCCGCCGGCAAGAAGCGCCCGACAAGTGACCGTCCCTGTGCGGTGAGTCAGTTGCGCGGCCCTTCTGTGCCGTACGTCATGTGACCCACCGCACCCCCACGTTCCGTACTCAACCCCTCCGGCGTGATGTTCGTCATCCCCGGTGGTAGCCGTCGTGCCCAAATCCGGCCCTACATGCGGCATATGACGGTGGCTGTTTGCCGCTCGGCATTCCAATGGGGCCGTGGCTAACGCTATGGTCCCCGTCGGTGGTGCGGCGACCGTCGCCCCACCATGCCCTCGGGGGGAGGGAAGGAACCAAACCGATGCCCGTACCCATACCGCGGCAGAGAGCGATCCCGGCCGCGGAAGGCGGTCAGGCTCACGCTCTGCAGGCGCCCGTACCCACGTCCCTGGACGTGGGCGCAGACCACCGCCCGACGGAGCAGACAAGCGGCACCGGACTCAGCCTGCTGGTGATCGAGGACGACCCGGCAGGTGCGCTGAGCGTCCCCGAGCTGCTCGACTCCGCGGGCAAGCCGATCCGTATCCGCACCGCCCGCAACCTCACCGAGGCCGAGCGGCTGCTCACCGACGACGTGCACTGCATCCTGCTCGACCTCGCCCTGACGGGGGCCGGCGCCCCCGGAGCCGGCGCCTCCGAGGCCGACGAGGACGAGCTCGCCATGCTCAAGCACGTGCTGCTCCTCGCGCCCCGGCACGCCGTCCTCGCGCTCACCGCGAACGGCGACGCCGAGCGCGGCGCCGAGGCGGTGCGCGTCGGCGCCCAGGACTATCTCTTCCGCGACGAGCTGGACGGTCGGCTGCTCAGCCGCGCCATCCGGTACGCCGTGGAGCGCAAGCGCGCCGACGCCGCCCAGCGCCAGCTGACGGAGTCGCGCCTGCGGGCCCAGGAGAACGCCCGTCTGGAGCGCGGTCTGCTGCCCACGCCGCTGCTCGACGGCTCACCGCTGCGGTTCGCGGCCCGCTACCGCCCCGGGCGCTCGCGGGCGCTGCTCGGCGGCGACTTCTACGACACGGTGCGCACCCCCGACGGCTCGGTGCACGTCATGATCGGCGACGTCTGCGGCCACGGTCCCGACGAGGCCGCGCTCGGCGTCGAGCTGCGCATCGCCTGGCGGACCCTGACCTTCGCGGGCCTGTGCGGCGACGAGCTGCTCTCCACCCTGCAGAAGGTCCTGGAGCACGAGCGCGCCGACGACGAGATCTTCGCGACGCTCTGCACCGTCGACATCGCCCCCGACGGCCGCAGGGCGGGACTCTGCCTGGCCGGACACCCGTCCCCGCTGATCGTCCGCGACGGGCGCCTCGCGGAGCTGCTTCCGTACGAGAACAGCGGCCCCGCGCTCGGCCTGCTGCCGAACGCCCGCTGGCCGCGCCGCCAGGTGGAGCTCGGCGGCAAGTGGAGCCTGATGCTCTACACGGACGGCCTGATCGAGGGCCGCATCGGCCGGGGCAAGGAGCGCCTCGGCCAGGAGGGCATGGTGGAGATGGTCCGCCGCAAGATCGCGGCGGGGCTGCGGGGCGACGAGCTCCTGGAGGCCGCGGTCAACGAGGTCCGCGACCTCAACGGCGGCGACCTGACGGACGATGTGGCGGTGCTGCTGCTCGACCGGGACCGCTGAGGCCCCGGGCGGGCTGACTACCGGCCGCCGTTGTACGGGCCGTACGGGCCGTCGCTGCTTGAGCCCCTGCGGCCACCGCCGCCTCCGCCGGTGATCTGCTTGATCGCGGGCCGCACGTCCACCATGTACACGATGGTCGCGATGAGCCCGATGATCGGCAGGAACGACAGGATCGGGAAGAGCAGGCTCGCCACGAAGGCGATCCCGAGGATGATCAGCCAGAACGGCTTGGTCTTCTTGTCCGCCGCGCGGTAGGCGTCCTCGCGCCGGACGGCCGCGTCGATGAGCGCGAAGCCGCTGAAGACGATCAGGGCCAACGACAGCAGCCACATGAAGTTTGCGAACCCCTGCATCAGCACAACGTCCACCACCAGTCCCGGCTCGTGAGGCCTTCGAAAGTCTTGAGTACGCGAGTCTTGAGTACGCGGACACCGTACCCGCTACCCCGAGAACGGGCCGGGCACTCCGAGAGTGCCCGACCCGCTCCCACGGCAGCACCAGCCGTGACACGCGCCTACTTGGCGGGCGACGTGGTCTTCTTCGCCGTCGTCTTCTTGGCGGTGGTCTTCTTCGCCACGGGCTTCTTCGCCGGGGCGGCGGCCTGCGGCTCGGCGGGCTTCGACTCCGCGGCGGCCGGCTCGGCGTCCGGCTCGACGGCCTCGGCCAGCTCCGAGATCTCCTCGGCGGCCTCGCCGCGCCAGGTCTTCACGGCCTGCTCACCGTGCTCGGCGACCTCCTCGTACTTCTCCCGCGCCTTGACGGCGTACTCGGCGGCCACGCCGACCGAGCGCAGCGCCAGGTCCTGAGCGCTCTCGCCGAGCTTCTTCAGGTCGGTGTCGAGGGTCTCGATGAACTCGGTGACCTTGGCCTGGATCGTCTCCTGCGCCTCCTTGGCGCGGGTGGCGGCCTTGTCCTGGACGGCTTTGGTGTCGGTGTTGCGCACGGCGTCGAAACGGGCCGGTGCCTCGGCGATCAGCTGCTCGATCAGGCCCGGCACCTTCTTCGCCTGCTGGTACGCAAGGTCCGCGGTGCCCGCTGCGAAGTAGGCGGGGGTGGGGTCGCTGAGGGTCTTGTACAGGTCGTCCTTGATGGCCATGGGGATGGTCCTCCCGGAATCGCGTCAGCTTGAGGGGTGGTCCTTGGGGCTGGCATCACTGCCGTCGGCCGTGCGGGGGCCGTCAGCGGAGGCGTCCACTTCATCTGAGAACGAGGAGCCGTCCGCGTACGAAACATCCTCCGCGTACGACGAGACCTCGAAGCCGTTCTCCTTGCGGAACGACTCGTAGATCTGCAACAGCACTTGCTTCTGCCGCTCGTTGATGGACGGGTCGGCGAGGATGACGGCGCGCGTCTCCAGCTCGTCCCGCTCCTTCTCGTCGA
The DNA here is from genome assembly GCF_040686095.1 of Streptomyces sp. NPDC086554. Taxonomy (NCBI): domain Bacteria; kingdom Bacillati; phylum Actinomycetota; class Actinomycetes; order Kitasatosporales; family Streptomycetaceae; genus Streptomyces; species Streptomyces sp. NPDC086554. The sequence goes on along the minus strand of NZ_JBFBJK010000022.1, from coordinate 26,738 downwards.
GGATCCCGGCCCGGACGTACAACGTCTCGGCGGAGATCCGCAGCGCCTTGGCCACCTGTTGAAGGACTTCGGCGCTCGGCTTGCGCAGGCCGCGCTCGATCTGGCTCAGATACGGATTGGACACCCCGGCGGCGTCGGCGAGCTGCCGCAGCGACAGCTGCGCGTTGCGCCGCTGCTCACGCAGATACTCACCGAGATTGCCGACGTTGAGTGATGCCATACGCCGATACTGCACCGCCCTTGCTAACTATTGCAAGCAGGCGCTTGCAATAGTGCGCCAGGCCACGTCGGGCGCCGGAGATGGCGCAAGAGAGATCAGGACCGGAGAGATCAGGATCGGCGAGATCAGGATTCGAGAAGCGCGGCCCCCCGGCCGCCGCCTACCGTGAGGCAGGCGACGGAGCCCGCGCAGACGGCCCGCACGACGGATGGAGACGCGATGAGCACGGCCAAGAGGAAGAGCACGCAGCCGCCCGCGCCGCACGCCGCCGACAGCCACGACATGATCCGCGTGCACGGCGCCCGGGTGAACAATCTGAAGGACGTCAGCATCGAGATCCCCAAGCGCCGCCTCACGGTGTTCACCGGCGTCTCCGGCTCGGGCAAGAGCTCGCTGGTGTTCAACACGATCGCCGCCGAGTCGCAGCGGATGATCAACGAGACCTACAGCGCCTTCCTGCAGGGCTTCATGCCGACCCTTGCGCGGCCCGAGGTCGACGTGCTCGACGGTCTCACCACCGCGATCACCGTCGACCAGCAGCGGATGGGCGCCGACCCGCGCTCCACCGTCGGCACCGCCACCGACGCCAACGCGATGCTGCGGATCCTCTTCAGCCGGCTCGGCAAGCCGCACATCGGCCCGCCGAGCGCGTACTCCTTCAACACCGCATCGGTCCGGGCAAGCGGCGGCATCACCGTCGAGCGCGGCGCCGCCAAGACCAAGACCGTGAAGGCGACCTTCAACCGCACCGGCGGTATGTGTACGCGCTGCGAGGGCCGCGGCGCGGTCTCCGACATCGACCTCACCCAGCTCTACGACGACTCCAAGTCGCTCTCCGAGGGCGCGTTCACCATCCCCGGCTGGAAGTCGGACAGCCAGTGGACCGTGCAGGTCTACGCCCAGTCCGGCCTGGTCGACCCGGACAAGCCGATCCGGAAGTACACCAAGAAGGAACTGCGGGACTTCCTCTACGGCGAGCCGATGAAGGTCAAGGTCAACGGCGTCAACCTCACCTACGAGGGGCTGATCCCCAAGATCCAGAAGTCGTTCCTCTCCAAGGACAAGGAGGCGATGCAGCCGCACATCCGGGCGTTCGTGGAGCGGGCCGTCACCTTCTCCGTCTGCCCCGAGTGCGACGGGACGCGGCTCAGCGAGGGGGCCCGCTCATCGAAGATCAAGCGGATCAGCATCGCCGACGCCTGTGCGATGGAGATCCGCGACCTGGCCGAGTGGGTCCGCGGGCTCAGGGAGCCTTCGGTGGCCCCGCTGCTCACCGCGCTGCAGCACACCCTCGACTCGTTCGTGCAGATCGGCCTCGGCTATCTCGCGCTCGACCGGGCCGCGGGCACGCTGTCCGGCGGCGAGGCGCAGCGCGTCAAGATGATCCGCCACCTCGGCTCCTCGCTCACCGACGTCACGTACGTCTTCGACGAGCCCACCATCGGCCTGCACCCCCATGACATCCAGCGCATGAACAACCTGCTCCTCCAGCTGCGGGACAAGGGCAACACGGTGCTCGTCGTGGAGCACAAGCCGGAGGCGATCGCCATCGCCGACCATGTCGTGGACCTCGGCCCCGGCGCGGGCACGGCGGGCGGCACCGTCTGCTTCGAGGGCTCCATCGAAGAGCTGCGGGCGACCGACACCGTCACGGGCCGCCATCTCGACGACCGGGCCACCCTCAAGGAGACGGTGCGCGAGTCCACCGGCGCCCTGGAGATCCGCGGCGCCACCCGCAACAACCTGCGGGGCGTGGACGTCGATGTGCCGCTCGGGGTGCTGTGCGTCGTCACCGGCGTCGCCGGATCCGGCAAGAGCTCGCTCATCCACGGCTCCGTCCCCACCGACGCGGGCGTGGTCTCGGTCGACCAGGCGCCGATCAAGGGATCGCGGCGCAGCAACCCGGCGACGTACACCGGCCTTCTCGACCCGATCCGCAAGGCGTTCGCCAAGGCCAACGGCGTGAAGCCGGCGCTGTTCAGCGCCAACTCCGAGGGCGCCTGCCCCGCCTGCAACGGCGCCGGCGTCATCTACACCGACCTCGGCATGATGGCGGGCGTCGAGTCCACCTGCGAGGACTGCGAAGGGAAGCGGTTCCAGGCCGAGGTGCTCACGTACACCTTCGGCGGCAAGGACATCAGCGAGGTCCTCGCGATGTCGGTGGCCGAGGCCGAGGAGTTCTTCGGCTCGGGCGATGCGGCCACGCCCGCCGCGCACAAGATCCTCGACCGCCTCGCCGACGTCGGGCTCGGCTATCTCAGCCTCGGCCAGCCGCTCACCACGCTGTCCGGCGGCGAGCGGCAGCGGCTCAAGCTGGCCACCCACATGGGCGACAAGGGTGGTGTGTACGTCCTCGACGAGCCGACCACGGGCCTGCACCTCGCCGATGTCGAGCAGCTGCTCGGCCTGCTGGACCGGCTGGTCGACTCCGGCAAGTCGGTCATCGTCATCGAGCACCACCAGGCGGTCATGGCGCACGCCGACTGGATCATCGACCTCGGCCCTGGCGCAGGACACGACGGCGGCAAGATCGTCTTCGAGGGGACTCCGGGCGAACTGGTCGCCGACCGTTCCACGCTCACGGGCGAGCATCTCGCGGCCTACGTCGGCGCCTGACCGGGGCCCGCTGTCATACGCGGGAAGGCCCGCCGGTAGTCCCCCGGTGACACCCCCACCTGCTTGAGGAAGTGGTGGCGGAGGTTGTTCGCCGTGCCGAGGCCGCTGAGTTCGCCGATGCGCTCGATCGGCAGGTCCGTCGACTCCAGGAGGCTCTGGGCGCGCGCAAGGCGCTGGTTGAGCAGCCACTGGAGCGGGGTCGTGCCGGTGGCCGCCTGGAGGCGGCGGTACAGGGTGCGCGGGCTCATCGCCGCGTGCCGGGCCAGGTCGTCGACGGTCAGGGGGCGGTCGAGGCGGGCGCGGGCCCATTCGAGTACGGGCGCCAGGCCCTCGTCGTCCGTCGCGGGCACCGAGAGGTCGATGAACTGGGCCTGGCCGCCCGGGCGGTGGGCGGGCACGACCATCCGCCGGGCGAGCTGGTTGGCGACGTGCGCACCCAGGTCGCGGCGGACCAGGTGCAGGCACAGGTCGAGGCCCGCGCTCACGCCCGCGCTGGTGAGGATGTCGCCGTCGTCCACGTAGAGGACCGAGTCGTCGACGTCCACCTTCGGGTAGCGCTCGGCCAGTTGGGCCGTGTGCATCCAGTGCGCGGTGGCCCGGCGGCCGTCGAGCAGGCCCGCTTCGGCGAGCGCGAAGGCGCCGGTGCACAGGGAGACCATCCGGGCACCTGCCTCGTACGCGCGGCGCAGGGCGGGGGCGAGGCCGGGCGGGAGCGGTTCGCCGTCGTCGACACAGGCGTCCGGGACCGACGTCACGATGACGGTGTCCGCGCCGACGAGGTCGTCGAGCCCGTGCGGCGTACGCAGCGAAAGCCCGACGTCTCCGGCGCCCCCTGCACCCCCTGCACCCCCGCCTTCGTACGCGCTGCACAGCCGGAAGTCGTACCAGTGGTCCGAGAGATCCGGCTGGGGCTTGCCGAACACCGTGCAGGGGATGCTCAGTTCGTACAGATCCCAGGACGGGATCGCTATCTCCTCGGCCACGACCAACGCGACGGAACCAGCGCTCATGCGGCGAGGGTAGGACGCGGGTCTGACATCGGGCGGCCCGGAACCGTCACCGTGCGTCGCGCAGCCGGAGAAGGTACGCCGCGGTCAGTGCGACGGCACGGTCCCCGTCCTGCGAAAGCTCCACGAGGGCACGTGACGCCGTCCTCCCCGGGATGCCCGCAAGGGCCTGGGTCAGCCGTCCGCGTGCGGGCTCCTCCGTGGTGTCGTGGGCGAGGCGGTCGACGAGCCCGGTCGCAATTCGATCCGCCGTCGCGGAGTCGCTCGCAAGCACGCTCAGTGCGTCGGCCGCGTCGGTGTCGTTCCTTCCCGCCACGATCATGTCGATGAGCGTCGGGACCGCATCGGCCACACCCCGTGTCCCGAGCGCCAGAGCCGCATACCCGCGGACCACCGCGTCAGGGTGCGCGAGGGCATCACGCAGCCGCGCGGCAGCCTCGTCACCGGGCATCTCGGCGAGGGCCTTGACGGCACGTTCCCGCACCGCGGCCTCCGGTGAACCGAGGCCCTCCGCAAGGAGTGCCGGGCCGCCGCCGTCGGCCGATCGTGCAAGGGCCCATCGAAGGGCCCCGGCGACATTCGGCTCCGTCTCGCTCAGTGCCGCCTCGACCAGGGCCTCCACCGGCACCGGAACCTCGTCGACCGAGGAAAGGGCCGCCCGCTGGCGCGCGTCGGGGCTCTTCGACCCCAGCGCCTGGAGGAGCGCGACGACCTGGAGCACGTCCTCCCAGCCTGCGGGGTCCGCGGCATCGATCCGGCGCAGCCGCGTGAGCAACTCGGTCTCCGCCGCGATGCGTTCGCGCGTCTGACGGATGAGGTCGTCGACGAGCGCCGACGGCGTGCGGCCTGGATCGTCGAGCGCGCGCCCGATCTCACGCAGCGAAAGACCCAGCGACCGCAGGCTCTCGATACGGAAGATCCGCCGGATGTCATCGCCGGAGTACTCCCGATATCCGGAGCCCGTACGACCCGAAGGCCGCACCAGACCGAGCGACTCGTAATGCCGGAGCATGCGGGCACTGACCCCGGACCGTCGCGCCACCTCACCGATCAACACGCCCTATCGTCCCTCCTGGCCTGACCCGCCGAGAGCCACGACGCGCTTCGCCTCCTCGATCGCGAACTCGAATCCGGCGTCCGGGTCGCGCAGCAGCCGCTGTGTGGCGAGCGCGTGCGCGCGCATGCGCGGGTCGGCGGCCGTCGACGCGGCCTGCAGAGCGGGCTCGATCACCGCACCCAGCGCGACAAGCGCCCGGCTGAGACTCAGCTGCGTCTCCCGCTCACCGCGCCCGAGCTGCGTCGCCAACACCGCCGCCAACGACGGCTCCTCGCCTTCCGGTACGAGCACGACCGCGGCCCGCCAGGCGCTCCGCGCCACCTCGTCGTCGGCGTCGGACAGGAGGGACCGTGTGATCGCCGGCCACGCCTGCGGGTCCCCGATCTTGGACAGCGTATGCAGTGCCTGGCTCCGTGCCTGCGTGCGCTCCGAGCGGACCTCGCGGAGCAACTCGGGGAGCGTCAGGGACACCGGGTGGCGGGTGAGCGCCCAGGTCAGCATGTCGCGGACGAAGAACTCGGGCTCGATCGCGCATCGTTCGACGAGCTTGGCGACGAAGCGCGGGTCAGGCGTCGTGCCGACCGCCAGGGCGGCCCGCAGTCGCACGGACGAACGGTCGTCCGCCAGCCCCTGGAGCCCTCGCGTCACATCGGTGTCCTGTGTCGTGATCGTCATCGAGACCATCACCTCCTTGGCGAGCAGTGAAGACCTTGTCACCGTGTCAAGGTCAAAGAGGCCGCTGTGCGCGGGGGTGGGGGTGGGGGTGGCGGGAATTTGGTGGTCCGCGTCATCCCTGTCACTGTCCGGTGGCGGCGCGCGCTGCGAGCGTGGTCGGCATGAGCACAGAGATCAACACCACGGACACAGAGATCACCGGCCTCCCGCAGAAGACCCCCGTCACCGTCATCGGCCTCGGCAACATGGGCTCGGCGCTCGCCGCCACCCTCCTGGACGCCGGCCATCCCACCACCGTCTGGAACCGCTCCCCCGGCAAGGCCGATGCCCTCGTCGGCCGGGGCGCGCAGCTCGCCGCGACTCCCGAAGAGGCCGTCGCCGCCGGTCAGTTGATCGTCGCCTGCGTCCTGGACCACGACGCGCTGCACGCCGTGGTCGACCCGGTTGCCGCCGCAGGAGGGCTCGCGGGCAAGGCCCTGGTCAACCTCACGTCCGGCTCCCCCGAGCAGGCCGACGACGCGGCGGCGTGGGCGGCTTCGCTGGACCTGGGCTATCTCGACGGGGCGATCATGACCACGCCGCCGGGCGTCGGGAGCCCGGAGATGATGTTCCTGTACAGCGGTTCGGCCGACGTCTTCGAGACCCACCGCCCGGCACTCGCGGCACTCGGCGACCCGCTGTACCTGGGCGATGAGCCGGGCCGCGCCTCCCTCTACGACGTCGCGCTGCTCGGCCTGATGTGGGCCGCGTTCACCGGCTGGCTGCACGGCACGGCCCTGCTCGGGGCGGACACGGGGACCGCCGGAAGCGGGAAGCCCACCAAGCCCACCAAGGCCACCGACTTCACCCCCGTCGCCATCCGCTGGCTCACGCACGCCGTCGCCGGTTTCCTCACCACGTACGCGCCCCAGGTGGACGCCGGGCACTATCCGGGCGACGACGCCACCGTCGACGTACAGATCGCGACGATCGACCACCTCATCCACGCGGCGGCCGGCCGCGGACTCGACAACGCGCTGCCCGAACTCCTCAAGGCCACCATGGAGCGGGCGAGCGCCGCGGGGCACGGTTCAGACAGCTATGCGAGCGTGATCGAAGTGCTTCGGGGGGAGCCTGTCGTGTGACTGTTCGGAAACAACGGCGGAAAGAGCCGCGGCCGTGCACATGATGGACCCGTGCACATGATGGATCGGCATCACGTCCTGGTGTCACGGGTCTTGGGGGGACCGCATGAACAAGCCGCTGCGCCGCATAGCCATCTTCTGCGGCGTGCTCACGCTCGCCCTGCTGCTGCGCGCGACGTGGATCCAGTTCGCCGAGAGCGACAAGCTCTCGACCCACGAGAAGAACCGCCGCGTCCAGATCGAGGCCTTCTCGCACCCCCGGGGCGACATCATCGTCGGCGGCAAGCCGATCACCGGGTCCAAGGAAGTCAGCGGGACGGACTTCAAGTACCAGCGGGTCTTCAAGGAAGGCCCCATGTACGCCCCGGTCACCGGCTACTTCTCGCAGGCCCAGGGCGGTACGTTCCTGGAGGGCGTGCACAACGGCGTGCTGAGCGGTGACGACGACCGGCTCTTCATCCGCCGCACCCTGGACATGCTGACCGGCGAGAAGCGGCGCGGCGGCGACGTCATCACGACCATCGACCCGAAGGCCCAACGGGCCGCCTACCAGGGCCTGGTGGATCTCGACGCGCGCGGCGCAGTGGTCGCGCTCGACCCGCGCACCGGCAAGGTGCTCGCGATGGCAAGCACTCCTTCGTACGACCCTTCCTCCTTCGCCGGGATCTCGGCGAAGGAGGGCAAGGAGTTCACCCGGCTCAGCAAGAACAAGGACAAGCCGCTGTCCAACCGGGCACTGCGCGAGATCTATCCGCCGGGCTCCACCTTCAAGGTCCTCACCGCGGCCGCCGCTCTGGAGCACGGCGTGATCGACGACATCGACAAGCCGACCGGCGCCAAGGCCCCCTACAAGCTGCCGCTCAGCTCCACCACGATCGGCAACGACGTGCCGGGCGCGCCCTGCGACAAGGCGTCCCTGAAGGTCGGCATGCAGTGGTCGTGCAACAACGTCTTCCTCGACACCGCGCTGAAGGTCGGCGACGACGACATGCGCGAGACGGCGGAGAAGTTCGGCTTCAACGAGGAGCAGTTCATCCCCGTCCGCTCGTCTGCGAGCAGCTACCCGGAGGACCTCGACAAGCCGCAGACCGCGCTGACCGGCATGGGCCAGGGCTCTCTCACCAGTACGCCGCTGCAGATGGCGATGGTCGCCGCGGGGCTCGCCAACGACGGCAAGCTGATGAAGCCGTACATGGTCGAGGAGCTGCGCGGCCCCGACCTGTCGGCGATCGAGAAGGGCAAGCCCGAAGAGCTCAGCCAGGCCGTCTCCGCGGACACCGCGCAGAAGGTGCAGAAGATGATGGAGCACACCGTCGACAAGGGCACGGCGAACAAGGCCCAGATCGACGGCGTCACCGTCGGCGGCAAGACCGGTACCGCGCAGCACGGCTCGAACGTCAACGACGAGCGCCCGTACGCCTGGTTCATCTCCTACGCCAAGCTGGACGATGGCTCTTCGCCGGTCGCGGTGGCGGTGTTCGTGGACCCGAAGGACATGGATATCCCGCGGTCGGAGATCGCGGGTGGGCGGCTTGGGGGGCCGATCGCTAAGTCGGTTATGGAGGCGGTGCTGGACGACTGAGCGCATCACGGTTCGTATGCGTCTGCGGGTGCGTTGTGGCTGGTCGCGCCCACGCGGCGGAGCCGCACATGTCAGAGCCCCGCGCCCCTTCGGGGCGCTGTCACGCCTCCAGCAGTTGACCCGCCAGCCGCTCGATCCGCGCGTGCCAGGCCGCCAGCACAGCATCCGCGTCGTCCATGGCTCCCGTCTGCGTAAGGACCAGCCGAGCCCCGTGGCCCGTGCCCTCGCCGAACTCCCACCGCACCTCGCCCTTCGGGTGCACGGCGTACGTCAGTGAAGTCGGCGCCGACACCGAGGTGACCGGACCCGCCGAGATGCCGTCCGCGAGGAACCCGTCGGGCGCGGTGTCGCCCTCCAACGGCTCCTCGCCCGCGCAGAGTTCGGCCCACACCCGGTCCGCGAACCGGACCAGCTGCCGCTCGAAACGGATGCCGTCGCCGGTCACCTCGCCGTGACCGAGGTCGAACTGCTCCAGATACGCCTCGTGCAGCTCCCCCGCGTCCTGGCTCACCTCGGCCCCGCTGCCGTCGAGGAACTGGCCGAGCGCCGAGAGGCACAGGTGCCAGCCGGAGGCGAAGCTCGCGGCGCCGAAGCGGTCGCCGAAGGTGTGCTCGAGGGTGAGGAGCGAGCCGCCGTCCCCGTCAGGGGCGATCTCCCAGCGCAGATGGTCGTCGCCCCAGCTGAACGCGAAGAGGCGGGGCTCATCGGCGTCGGTGACCTCGCCGGTCATGCCGGGACCCTCGTCGCCGGGGAAGTGGAACCCCATCGCACCGCCCGGCTTCAGCTCAAGCGTCACCTCGGAGGGGAACCAGTTGGCCAGGTGCGCGGGTCGGGTGATCGCGGCCCACACCTTGGCGGGCGGGTGCGCGAGGCGGCGCTCCATCCGCAGGACGCTGTGCCGGCCGTCGTCGGCGGGGCCGAGGGTGTCGGAGTGCGGGTTCATGAGGAGTCACCGTCCATCACATCGAGGCTCACCAGCCGGATGAGCCAACCGTAACGGTCTCGTAGCAGAGTGTGATGCGCGCGCCCGGCTCCCAGGCGACGTCGGGCACCTCCTCGGTGAGGCCGCAGGCCTGACCGACCAGCGCCTCAACGCCCCGCCCCGTCACTCCTCCCACGGCAGCCCCCTGCTGTGCAGCACGTCGAGCCGGGAAACCGCCCTGGTCAGGACCACGTACAGACGGCTCGGGCCGCGGCTCTCCGCCTCCGCGATGGCCGCTGGTTCGACGGCGACCACGTGGTCGTACTCAAGGCCCTTCGCGACAGACGCGGGCAGCACCGTGACACGCGCGCCCAGCTCGTCCGGGCCCGCGCTCTCGATGCCCGCGGCGGTGAGGGCCTCGCGGAGGCCGGGAGTGTCGGCGTCGGCAGCGATGACGCCGACGGAACCCTCGCGGGTCAGCGCGGCGCGCACCGCGTCGACGGCGGCCGCGCCGATGTCCCGTACCTCCCGGATGGTCAACTCACCATCGCCCCGCAGGGATCGGGCGGGCGGCACATCGACGTCGAGGGTGGCGAGGACGCGGTTGGCGAGGCCCACAACCGCCTTCGGGACGCGGAAGCCGGTGGTCAACGGGGCGACGACGGCATCCGGCTTCCCCAGATGGGCGAGGAGTCCGGGCCAGTCGCGGGCGGCCCACGGTGTCGTGCCCTGCGCGAGGTCGCCGAGGACCGTGAGCGAGCCGAAGTCGGCGCGGCGGGCGATCGCGCGGGCCTCCATCGGCGAGAGGTCCTGCGCCTCGTCGACGACGATATGGCCGTACCCCTCGGGCCGTTCGATGAGCCCCGCGAGCTCGTCGAGCAGGACGAGATCGGCGGCGGACCACTTCGCCGACTTGTACGAGCGTGGCGCCTTGCCCCAGCCGATTGCCCGCTGCTCCTCAGCCGTGAGGACGCCGTCGGCCGCGGCGGCGAGCGCTTCCGGGTCGGCGAGCAGGGCTGCGAGCACCTCTTCGGGCCGCGTCCTCGGCCAGGCCGCGTCGACGAAGGCGGACACGGGGCGGGCCCGGGAGATCTTCTGCAGCCAGGCGTTGTTCACGGCGCCTGCGCGGCGCTCGGCCTGGAGCTGGATGTGCCGGACGGCGCGGGTGCGGACGCGTTCACGCCCGACGGCGTACGGGGGTTCCTCCGCGCGCACGTCCTCGATGATCCGCTCAAGATCGTCGAGCGGGACCCGCCAGGTGTACGAACCTTCGGGTACGGCAAGGGAGTTGGCGGGCGGCGCGACGCGCTCGTAGAGGGCCCTTCGCAGTACGGCGGCCATCCGGGCGTCGTGCTTGACGCGGGCGGCGGCCTCGTCGTCGCGGGCGCGCACGGGGGCGGCGGGGCGGGCGATCTCGTCCTCGACGGTGGACTGCCGCACGCCGGTCTCGCCGAGGGAGGGGAGCACCTCGGCGATGTAGCGGAGGAAGGTGCGGTTGGGGCCGAGGATGAGGAGTCCGGCGCGCTGCACACGCTGGGGGTAGGTGTAGAGGAGATACGCGGCGCGGTGCAGTCCGACGGCGGTCTTCCCGGTGCCGGGGGCGCCCTGCACGCAGACGGATGCGGCGATCTCACCGCGTACGAGGTCGTCCTGCTCGGGCTGAATGGTGGCGGCGATGTCACGCATGGGTCCGACGCGGGGCCGCTCGATCTCGCCGGTGAGGATGCGGCTGCTCGGCGCGGGCGGTGCGTCCGGGGTGATCGGGGTGATCGGGGTGATCGGCGCGCCGCCGGCCAGCGGCTCGTCCTCCAGGCCGGTGAGATCGGCGGATTCGCCCTTGCTGCCGGGCGCCCAGCCGAAGCGGCGGCGGACGGCGACGCCCTGCGGGTCGCGCGCTCCCGCCTGGTAGAAGGCGCGCGAGACGGGGGCGCGCCAGTCGACCACCAGGGGCGGGGCGGAGGGATGTTCGGTGATGCGGAGCCGGCCGATGTGGTAGCTCTGCCCGCGGTGATCGCCCGCCTCGTCGGCCGCGGGTCCTGCGGTGGCGAAGTCCAGGCGGCCGAAGAAGAGGGGCGCTTCGGGGAGTTCGCGCATCGCTTTGGCGTGGCTGCGGAACTCGTAGCCGAGGACTTCGGCGTCGGCGCCGGACGCGGAGACGTCCGCTCCCCTGATGACCTGCTCCTGCGCCCCGTCGACCATGCCGGTCAGGGCGGCGCGACAGGCCTCGTGGTAGCCGCGTTCTTGGTCGAGGGCGCGGTCGAGGCCGGCGTCGGGGTTGGGGCCGAGGTCGGGGTCAGGCAGGGCATCGAGGGGCGTCATACCGACGAGAATAATGTAACCGAGTTAAATTTGTCGCCGAGTAAAATTCGTAACCACGAATCACATGTGCGCTACGCTGCCCCCATGACGGACGAAGAGTCGACCCCCAGGGCCCCCGGGGCCCCCGGCCTGCGGGAGCGCAAGAAGCAGCGGATGTACCAGGCGGTCTCGGAGGCGGCGATCGCGCTCTTCCTGGAGAAGGGCTTCGAGAAGGTCCCGGTCGCGGAGGTGGCCGCGGCGGCCGACATCTCCAAGCCGACCCTGTTCCGCTACTTCCCCACCAAGGAGGACCTCGTCCTCCACCGTTTCGCCGACCACCAGGACGAGGCGGCGAGGGTCGTCACGACCCGCCCCGCCAAGCGCACCCCCCTGGACGCCCTTCAGCGCCACTTCCTCGACGGCCTCGAACGCCAGGACCCGGTGACAGGCCTCTGCGACCACCCGGCGGTACGCGCCTTCCACCGCCTGCTGTACGGGACACCGTCCCTGGTAGCCCGCCTCTACGAGTACCAGGACCACTCGGAACAGACCCTGGCCGAGGCCCTAGGCGGCGACGACCCCCTCACCGCTCGCCTCGCCGCCGGCCAGATCATCGCCGTACAACGCATCCTCGCCATGGAGAACTGGCGCCGGATCGACGCGGGCGAGAGCGCGGACGAGGTATGGCCGGACGCGGTGGCGGCGGCGAACAGGGCGTTCGGACAGCTGCGGTCGGGGCTTTCACCGAAGCACGGCTGAGGGCCGGCCGACCGGCCAACCTCCCTAAGAACCCGACGAGTTGTCCACCAGCACGGCAATCCCGTCCAAGACCCGAGCGATCCCGAACTCGAAGTCGAACTCCGCATCCTCGGCGCCTGCCCCGGCGTCGGCCACATCCAGAACCCCCGCCCCCAGCAGCCGCCGCAGCGAGGGAAAGCGTTCGGGTTCGGACGAGGTCAGGGCGTCGACGGTCCGCGCGTACCGCCGCATGGCCTCGCCGGGATCCTGCCCCCGCTCCCGCATGCCCGCGTCGAGATCGGCCATCAGCGCGACATCGCTGCGCACGAAGCCGCTCACGAGCATGAGCACCGACAGCTTCCAGCCCTCTTCAAGGCCACTGTCGTCGAGCGCGGCGAGCCCCTGCTCCATCCACTCCAGCTGGTGCGGTGTCGCGGGCGGCGAAGTGATGGGGATACGGACGATCCACAAGTTGCCCCGCAGAACATCGCGCTGGGCCCGCGCCCACCACTCCAGGCGGGCCCGCCACCCCGTGACGTCGGCCGGCATCGCGGGAGGCGCTCCCGTGGCGGCGTCCTGCATCAGGACGTACAGCTCGTCCCTTGAGGAGACGTACCGGTACAGGGACATGGGCGAGGCGCCGAGCGTCTTCGCGACCTTCCCCATGGAGACGGCGCCGATGCCGTCAGCGGCCGCGATGGAGATCCCCGCGTCGACGATGCGGTCCAGCGTCAGGCCGGGCTTCGGCCCCTTGGGCGACCGCTCGCGCAACCCCCAGGCGGTCTCGAGGCTGGGGGAAAGACCCGTACCGCCCGCAGCACCGTCCGCCGCCTCCGCCATACGCCGCCGCCTCCTCCTGAGCTGCCGTGCTTGACGCACATCGTAGTTCTGCGTAACCCTTACTCAGTATTGCGTAAGCCTTACGCAGAAGAGAAGGGCTCGCCCTCATGCCTCCACCAGTCGCGTCCATCACGGCCAGCGGACTGACCAAGTCATACGGAAAAGGCACCCGAACCGTCCCGGTCCTCCGCGGCGTAGACCTCCAGGTCGCCCCCGGCACGGTCTACGCCCTCCTGGGCCCGAACGGCGCCGGCAAGACGACGGCGGTCCGCATCCTCACCACGCTCACCACCCCCGACGCGGGCACGGCACGGGTGGCGGGTCACGACATCCGTACGCACCGCGCCGAGGTACGGCGCGCGATCAGCCTCACCGGCCAGTTCGCGGCGGTCGACGAGACGCAGACCGGCGCGGAGAACCTGCGCATGATGGCGAGGCTCGCGGGCCTGCCACGCCGGGCGGCCCGGGCCCGCGCCGCCGAACTCCTGGACCGTTTCGGCCTCTTGGACGCCGCGGACCGCCTGGTGCGCACGTACTCGGGAGGCATGCGCCGCCGCGTCGACCTCGCGGCGGGCCTGGTGGGCGACCCGGAGGTCGTCTTCCTGGACGAGCCGACGACGGGCCTGGACCCGCGCAGCCGCCAGGAGATGTGGCGGCTCGTACGCGACCTGACGACGCACGGCAAGACGGTCTTCCTCACAACCCAATACCTGGAGGAGGCAGACCAACTAGCCGACCACATAGCGGTGTTGCACGAGGGCAGCATCGTGGCGGAGGGCTCGGCAGCGGCCCTGAAGTCACGCGTGGCGGGCCACCGCCTGGACGCGACACTGACGACGCCGGATGCCTACGCCCGCCTGGCCACCCGGGCCACGCACCACACCCCCGAAACCCTCACGCTGGGCTTCCCGACGGACGGAACGGCACGCGACGCACGAGAACTCCTCTCCGAACTGGACCCGGACTGCACGCAGTTCAGAACATTCACCCTGACCACGGCAACGCTGGACGACGTATTCCTGACGCTCACGAGCCCTGAACCAGAAGGGCTGACCCATGTCTGAAGCCCTGATCATGACCGGCCGGGCGATCCGCATCAGCCGCCGCAACGTGGACGCCCTGATCACCTCGATGGCGCTCCCGGTGATGCTGCTCCTGATCTTCGTCTACTTCTTCGGCGGCGCGATCGACACGGGTACACCCGCGTACGTGACGTATGTGGTCCCCGGAGTCCTGCTGCTCTGCGCCGGCTTCGGTTCGTCGAAAACCGCGTTCGCGGTCACGGAGGACCTCAAGGGCGGCATCATCGACCGCTTCCGCTCCCTGGACATCGGCGGCACGCAGATCCTCACGGGCCACGTCCTGGCCTCGGTGGCGCGCAACCTGATCGCGATGACGCTGGTCCTGGCCCTGGCTTTCGCGATCGGCTTCCGCCCCTCGGCAACACCCCAAGGCTGGCTGGCGGCCACCGCGGTCCTCTTGGCCTTCATCCTGGCCCTGTCCTGGCTCTCGGCGACGGTCGGCCTCCTGGCCAAGTCCCCCGAAGCGGCGGGAGGCTTCACCTTCTTCGTGGGCTTCCTCCCCTACCCAAGCAGCGCCTTCGTCCCCACGAACACGATGCCGAACTGGCTCCAGCCGTTCGCGACCCACCAGCCGGTGACCCAGGTCATCGAGTCGATCCGGGGCCTGCTCCTCAACCAGCCTGTGGGAACTACGCCTTGGGTGGCGGTGGCTTGGTGTGCGGGGATTCTGGGGGTTTCGGCGGCGGGTGCGGGGGTGTTGTTCAGGTGGCGGACGGGGTGATGCGGGGCGGACGCCGACCGGGCAGGCCGAGGGAAGCCTTGGCGGCGGCCAGCGTCATGGCGTACGAATCGACCGCGCGCCGCACGTTGGGGCTGTCCACGGCGGTACCGGTCGCCAATCGGTCAAGGTCCACATAGGCGGACCGGACGAGCTCGATCCAGCGGTACACCCGCCAGTCCTGCTCCCACCCCACGGTGTACTCGGCCGGGAGCATCTTGCTCCATCGCTCGAACATCCGGCGCCGGATCTCCGAGCCTGTCGGGGTGAGATGGAGATGGCGCACCAAGTCGTACAGGGGGTCACCAATCATGGCCAACTCCCAGTCGATCATGGTGAGTCGGCCGTGCTCGGCCCGCACGAGGTTCCATGGGTTGAGATCACCGTGGAGCAGTACGGACGTGCGGGGCGTGATGCGATGCCTGCCCAGGATCTCCCGCAGTCGGCTGCTGCCGGGGAGGCCTCGCTCACGGGCCTCGCGCCGGGACTCCTCGGGCAGAGACTGCACGAATCGTTCGAGTTCGCCGCTGAGCCAGCCGTAGAAGTCCGATTGCTTCGCTGCCGGGTCCAATCGGTCGTGGTCGACCCGGGTGAGGGCGTTCAACTGGTCTACGAGGTTGTCCGCCTCGTGCGGCAGCAATCCGTGGATGGGATGGTTCGGCGGCTGATCACAGCCGACGGGGCCTTCGTAGGAGTGGACGGCGAACGGATCCTCCCGGTCGCTCACCCCGAGCGCGAGGACCTTCGGCGCCCGGACCCCGGCCCCGGACGCCTCGATGGCGGCGAGCACGGCGTGTTCGCTGAGGAAGCCTCCCTCGCGACGCGGCACGGCGCCGGCCTTGCGGCGCACCACGACAGGGCGCTCGGCGCCGGCCACCCGCACCACCGTATTGAGGTGGGCGGTGCCCTTGAACACCCAGTGCTGCTGGGCCGCGCCCTCCGCGGCCAGCGCCTCGAGGACGGCGGTGCGGGGGAAGTCCGGGCGTTCCGGCACACGTTCGTCGGGTTCCCAGCTGAGGACGGAGGCGGGGCGCGGCCCGCTGTCCGCCGCCGCGCGCCCACCCTCGATCCGGGCCGCCTGCCACCGGAATAGCGCGGACTCGATCACGTTCCTGCCGGGCGGCCGCGCCAGGCCGAGGGCGTGGGCGGCCGCGTCCAGGGACTGGCGTACGGTTTCTGCCGCCGCGACGAGACGCGCGCTGTCGAGCACGTCCCCCAGGGACTCGGCCGCCTCCATCACCTCGAGATGGACCGCCCGGACCTGCTCGAAGGCGACATAGCTCCAGACGTCCTTGGTGGCTCCGGTCACTGCCGCGGGTCTCCGTCTGCGCATGGCGAAGACCCAGGCCTCGATGACTTCGTGCCACTGGAATTCGGGATAGCGCATACGCACCAGGTGGGACGCCAGGTCGTACACGGGGTCGCCGTAGGTCGCCTGCGCCCAGTCGACGCTCACCGGCTGATCACGGTCGTACGAGAGAAGGGTGGTCTCCCGGCGTAGATCCGTGTTCAGGAGGCTGTACGGACGCCGTGACATCGCGGGAGCCCGCTCCGCGCACCGGATCAGCGCGTCCGGCTCAATGCCGAACGCGGCGAAAAGACCACCAAATTCAGCCCAATTGGACCGCACGTCGCCCGTATGCGTACGCCTGGCCAGATCGTGCAGGAATCCTCGGCTGTCCTTCGCGTTGTGCGGCCAGCCGCCGGTCGGCTCGGGCAGCGACTCCTTGCGCACGAGCACCAGCCGCGCGAGCAGTTCTGCGAGGCCCTTGATCAGCGCGGATTCGACCGGTTTTCCGTCCTCGCAGAGACGCGCGATCGGTACGCCGGCCGTGTAACGCAGCGCCTCCAGGTCCTCCGAAGTGACCAGATGGTCCGGCAGCTCGGGGAGTACGGGGCGGACGGCACGGAAGATCACAGATCCGTCCGGCCAGGTGCTGATCGACACGTGCCGCTCCTGATGCTCGCGCGCGTACCCCGAAAGTGCTGCATACCCTAGTGGCGCCCGCGCTTCCCCACGACGCGGGGGAACCGAACGGGCGAGAGTAAACATGGGAATTAACGCGCCCGTGCACTCGGCGTTACTCGGCGAGCAGATCCCAGCAGGAGTTGAACCAGGACTCCATGGAGCGGACGAAGAGCGAGCCCTGCGACAGCGGCCCCGCTCCGTCCTCCTTGGCGTAGTGGATCAGATCGGAACCCAGGCCGCGCACGTCCACGGCGTCGATCTCCTCGCCGTCGTCCAGCGGGATGCGGCGCTCCACCACTTCGTACGGGCCGAACAGCGCCGCGGTGCCGTTCAGCAGATAGAGCTTGAAGCTCGGCTCCAGTCGCACCCGCCGAATCTCGACCTCCACGGAGGGCACCAGTCCTTCGCTCCGCAGCTCCTGCAGCACACGTCGCAGCGACTGTGTGTGCGCCCGGGTGATGGAGCGCAGGCGCTCCTGCGGCCGGGGATCCTCCGGCGCGCCCTTCGCGCGCGGGTAGGGCAGATCCAGCGACTCGGACGGCAGCAGCAGCCGGACCGTGATCCGCTGCGGCCGGATCTCCTCGGCGTGGATGCGCGCTGCCTGCAGGCGCAGATGGGCGTCGAGGGATTCGGAGGTCAGCGTGAACACGTCGAGCTTGACCTCGGGCTGCTCGAAGGTCCGGTCGATGAGTTCCCCCAGGTGGACCCGCCCGCCGGCGGGGGACGTGGAGTGCACCTTCGGCACCTTGATCACTAGCGCGCCGCTGCCCTGCCGTGCCTTGATCCAGCCTTCGGTGGTCAGGATGCGCAGCACCCGCTGGACGGTGTCGCGCGAGACGTCGAACTCGTCGGCGAGGCTCCGCTGCGTGGCCAGCCGGCTGCCCACCCGGTACGTACCGTCGGACAGCCGCGTACGCAGCTCGTCGAGGACGCGCTGGAACTCCTTGCCGCCTAAACCGAGCCGCTCGCCACCCACAGGGCGACGGTACCGCTGCCGGCCGCCAAGCGGGCCGCTTTCAGTCAACTATGCGGTGCCATATGCCAGTTGGTTAATCGATGTTCGCACCAGGGGACAACTCACTCAGTCCATCAGTCCAATTGGACTGGTCTGAGATATCCGATCAGGGGGAGGAAAAGAGACCATGGTCATCTTCCAACTGCTGCCGGCCGTCGTGGTCCGCGGCCTGGAACAGTTCGTGCAGTGGCGGTACGGCCCCATGGGGCTGCTGTGTTTTTTGCTGCTCGTCGCGGGCTTCCGGTTGCGCAATGGGACCACGCTGGCCCTGGGCGCGGTGGTGTTCATGATGCTGATGGCGCAGGCCTGACCGACGGGGGGGTCAGCCTCGTGATCGGAGCAGGCTGAGTACCGGCTCCAAGGAGCCGACGATGTGCTCGTGCTTGACGCCCGCGTCGCGCAGCAGCCCTACCTTGTGGTCGTTACGCGCGTAGCCCAGGAAGTGCACGCCGGCCCGCACCGCGGCCTCGTAGTCCGTCGGGGTGTCGCCGATCATCAGCGCGGCCGAGGGTTCGGCGCCCATGGCGCTCAGGGCGCGGTTGAGGCAGTACGGGTCCGGTTTGAGGAGATCGAGGTTCTGCGTCCGGCCGTAGATGTGCGGGGCAAAACACTGCTTGAGGTGCCGGGAGGTGAGGTACCTCTCCACGGCGCGGGCGGAGTTGTTGGTGGTGACGGCGAGCCGGGCGCCGACATTGACCCAGGTCTGGATCACCGGGTCGGCGTACGGCGTGGGCCACGCGGTGGCCGTCGCCCGCAGCTCCTGCTCGCTGAGCTGCTCCTCGACCTCGGCTATCAGATCGCTGCCGGGGTGCCGGGCGGCGACGGCGTGCATGACGGCCTGGGGGTCCGCCTCCTCCCGCATCCCGTCCGGCAGCAGGCCGTGCAGCCCACGTTGCTCGAGTCCGCGCACCAGCTCTTCCGCGATCCTCTTCGCCGAATGCCCGGCGAAGAGGCGGCAGATGGGCCCGTCGAAGTCGAAGAGCACGAAACGGGCGGGAGTGATCAGTTCTCGAAGTTTCTCGGTCTCTTCTGCCATCCGCTCAGTCTGCGTCGTATCAGGAGTCACCAAGAGAGTGTCAGGTCCGTCGAGATGGTTGCCCAGAGGGCGTCGAACCATTTCTGGGACTCTTCCACGAATGCCGTGTCCCGCTGGGTCGCCCCCGTCTCGAAGGAGAAGAGGGGGGATGCCAGGCCACCCACGTCGTACGCCTCCACCTCCGTGGTGCCGACGTCCAGGGTGTTGCGCCCGATCGTGTAGTAGGCGAGCAGGGCCTCCCTGCCGTTCAGGAGGTATAGCTTCACGGGTGTCGTGAAAGGCAACGCGCGGAACGAGACGTCGACCTCGATGCCGTGCGACTGGCGCAGCGCCAGCAGGTTGTGGCGAAGGACCTGACCCTGAGTGTTGCGCAGTTGGAGCCAGCGCTGGTGGACCCTGCCCCCCTCGTCCTCGCCCTCGATCGGCTTCGGGAAGGCCAGGTCGATCTCGCTGCTCGGCAGCAGGATGCGTACGGAGATCGACTCGGGGCGCAGGGTGCCCTCGTGGATGAGGCGGACCGGCTCGCCCAGCGCGATCATCAGGGTTTCCGCCGTGAAGGACACCACGTCGATCCGGACGTGCGGCTGCGAGAACGCCTCCGCAAGGCGGGGCGCGAGGCCGACCATGGACGCCTGTGGTTCCACCCCCGACGCGGCCGGCGCCGACGGCGCCGCCGCCACCCTCGGCGGACTCCCCTTGCTCACGTTGGCAAGGAGTCCGTCCCCCTGCAGCGTCTTCAACGCCTGCCGCACCGTGCCCCGTTCCACGCCGAACTCCTCCGCGAGCACCGCTTGCGTGGGAAGACGGTCGCCCGGCCTGAGGGCGCCGGAGCGGATGCGGTCACGGAGGGCGTCGGCGATGTCCTGGGGAGAGAGCTTTCTACTGCCGTTCACTGCAACGTTCTCCTGGGTCACGACCAGACGATACAACTCCCCGCCATCTCACGGCAGTTGTCTTGAAGTTGTTTATGTCGTGGGACCAAGTGGGGACAACTTAAGTGAAGTTGGTTGCCAACTTACTCAAGATGGCAGAAGGAGGAACCACCATGACCGTCATAGCCCTCCTCGCAGCCGTGTTCGCCGTCACCTTCGAGCAGTTCGTGCAGTGGCAGTACGGGCCCATGGGCATCGTCGGACTGCTGCTGCTCACCGTTGGCATCAAGGCGAAGAGCCCCACCTGCAGTTCCATCGGCGCCGTCGTCCTCGCGCTGATGATGACCGGGCCCGCCATGTGACACAGGGCGCCGAGCCTTGAGCGCTTCAGCCCCGCGCCAGCTCCAGGTCCTGGCTGATCGTCCCCCACAGCGCGTCGAACCACAGATGCGACTGCTCCACGAACGTCGTGTCCCGCAGCCCGTCACCCTGCTGGAAGGGGAAGAGCATCGACTGCGCGCCCTGGGCGTCGTACATCTCCAGGTGCTCGTGGTCGATCTCCTCGCTCTGCTTGATGAGGGTGTAGTACGCGAAGAGCGCCTCCGAGCCGTTGAGCAGGTACAGCTTCACCGGCGGCGTGAACGGCAGGGCGCGGAACGAGACGTCCACGTCGATTCCGTGCGAGGTGCGCAGCGCGAGGAGGTTGTGGCGAAGGACCTGCCCCTGCGCATTGCGCTGGTCGAGCCAGCGGCGGTGCACCTGGCCGCTCTCGTCGTCCCCGCTGTCCACCGGCGCCGGGAAGGCGAGGTCGATGCTGCGGCTCGGCAGCAGCACCCTGACGGTGACCTTGGCCGGTTTGCGCTGTCCGGCGTGAATCTGACGGAGGGGTTCCCCGATCGCCATCGTGAGCGAGATGGAGGTCAGACAGAGCGCGTCGATCACTACGTGCGGGGCCTCGAACGCGGCGGCTATGCGCGGCGCGAGGCCGACCATGGTGGGCTGCGGCTTGACCCCGCCGGGCCCGGCGGGCGGGCGGCCGCGGGTGTCGGCGACCGTCGCGGGGCTGCCCTTGGACACGTTCGCCAGCAGGTGCTCTCCCTGCAGAATGCGCAGCGCCTCGCGGATCACGCCGCGCTCCACACCGAACTCATCGGCCAACTCCGCCTGGGTGGGCATGCGTTGGCCCGACCGAAGCGCACCGGACCTGATCCGTTCGCGCAACTCGTCGGCCACGTCGCGGTGCGACGTGTGCGGCCTCTTCATCCCATTGACGGGGGCATGTTCCGGGCTCACAACCAAACAGTACAACTTCGCGCCATCTTTGGGGAGTTGCTCGGAAGGTGGTTATGAGTCGAGCCATCGCGGAGATAACTCAGATGAAGTTGGTAGCCAACTTAGGCAACCTGGCAGGACCCTCCGGGGTTGGCCACCAGCCGTTGGCCGTCGGATGGCTACCAGCCGGATGGGACCGGGTCCCCGCCGGGTCCCGAAAGGGGGAACGTCATGCCGCTCATCGCCATCGTCATAGCCGCCCTCGCCATTGGATTCGAGCAGCTCATCCAGTGGAAGTACGGACCGTTGGGCATCGTCGCCTTCGTCCTGCTGACCGTGGGCATCAAAGCCAAGAACACCAAGATCAGCGGGGTCGGGGCCGTGCTCCTCGTCCTGCTGCTTGCCCAGTCGGGCTGACCGGACGGGCTGACCGGGCTCCCATCCGGAGGGGAGCCGGGAGTCCGGTCAGTCGCTTCACCGAACAACTCGAAGAGATCAGAAGATGTCCGGGCACCACGGGCGCCTGGGTGTACGGAACAGCGAGTCGGCGGCAGCGGCCGCGCCCGCCCGCTCCTGAGTCACCCGCCCCGCCCCGGCCAGCCGCACCGCGGACTCGTCACCGAGCCACAGCGTCCCCAACTCGCCGACATCGAGGGACAGTTCGGCCGGGTCCGCGGTCGGTGCACAGACCGCCCCGTCCGGTGTCGCGTCGAGCCGGTAGCGCCCGGCAGCGAAACCCGCGGGGTCGGCGATCTCGAGCACCAGAGACCCCGCCGTCCCGTACGTACGCGATTCCAGCGCCCGTACGACATCCAGGATCCGCACCCAGAGCCAGTCCGACTGCCGGTTGAGGCGGGCGGCGCGCGGGTCGGGCAGGAACAGCGGGAGCAGGTCGTCGGGGGCGCGGTTGTCCGTCTTGACCGTGCTCACCCAGTCGATCGAGCAGAGGTAGCGCCACAGGTCGCGCTCGGCGGCGGTCGTCGTGGCGATCAGGCCGAGCACGGTCAGCGTGTTCTGCGGCTGGCTCGCGTCGCTCCACTTGTCGTCCGTCTTGTACGCCACCAGACCCTCGACCTCGCCGGACGCCGAGCGGTAAAGCGCGTAGAAGGGCTCGGTCCACGGGTCCTCGGGGGTGATCAGCTGCCCGGTGTTCCGCAGCCACCAGCGCTCGTCGCGGTCGATCACACCGTGCCGGCCTGCCCGCATCCGGTCGTGCAGCGCGGGACCTTCCTTGCGTACGTCGCCGCCGTCGACGAGGTCGATACGGGCGCCGTCGGACGGACCCGCCCAGCGCGCGTCGAGCCCGGCCCGCGGTACGTCGATGACCCACTCGGTGACGACCGTGGCGGGCCCGAATCCGTACCGTCCGTAGATCGGGTACTCCGCGGAGATGAGCGTGGCGACCATGTCTCCGCGCTCCTTGGCCGCGGTGAGGTCGGCGGCCATCATGCGGCTGAGGAGGCCGCGGCGGCGGTGCGTCGGGGAGACGGTAACGTTCGAGACGGCGTCGGCGGGGACAGGGGTGCCGCCGGGCGGGGTCAGCTCCTGTGGGAACGACCTGAAGGTCGCGACGATGCGGTCACCGTCGAAGGCGGCGAGGGTACGGGCGTAGTCGATGCTCGCCCTGCGGTTGGCGACGACCTCGTCGGAGACCGTCGCCAAGGGGCGCAGGAACCCCGCGTTGCAGGCACGGATCCACTCCGGCAGCTCGTCATCTGCGATGGGCCTGACGGTGATGTCGCTCATGGGATCACGCTAGGCCGGGGGCCGTCTGGGTCGCATCCGGTTTCTTCTTCGGCCGCAGGTCTGTCGTGGCTGGTCGCGCAGTTCCCCGCGCCCCTTCGGGGGCGCTAGAACGCCGCCCGGATCTCCCCCACCTCCGCGGCCCCGCCGAGCAGCGGCACACGCCCCACCCTGGAGAGGACGTCCGCCTCCACACCCGCCAAGCTCAGCGCCCTCGCAAGGACCGGCCCCAGCGCCCGCAGCCCGCCGTCGTCCACCTTGAAGGCCAGCGCGCGGCCGTCCGGCAGGGCGAGGGCCTGGACCGCCTCGGCGCCCATCTTGGACAGGGCGCCCGGCAGCTCCCGCATGATCCAGGTGTCCGGGCGGCGCGTCCCGGCAACGTACTCGGGATGGGCCCGCATCGCGTCCGCGACCCGGCGCTCGGCGCTGTCCTCGGAGGCCAGGACGAAGTGGCGGAAGGCGCGGGCGAGGCCGGTGAGGGATATCGCCATCAGGGGCGCGCCGCAGCCGTCCGTGCCGACGGAGGCGACCTGCTCCCCCGCCGCCTCCTCGACGACCGTCAGGATCAGCCGCTGGAGCGGGTGCTCCGGGTCGAGGTAGGAGTCGGTGGGCCAGCCGTTCAGCTCGCAGACCGCCAGCATCGCCGTGTGCTTGCCCGAGCAGTTCATCGTGACCCGGTCACGAACGGCACCCGCTGCCAGATATGTCTCGGCCTCGACCGGGTCGAGCGGCAGATCCGGCGGGCACTGCAGATCCGCCGCGGTCAGGCTGTTCTCCGCCAGCATCTTCTGGACGAGATCCCGGTGGAAGCCCTCACCGGAGTGGCTGGCCGCGGCCAGCGCGAGGCGCTCACCGGAGAGGTCGAGCCCCGCCCGCAGAATCGCCGCGGCCTGCATCGGCTTGTTCGCCGAACGCGGGAAGACCGGCGCCGTCACATCCCCCATCGCCAGATCCACGCTGCCGTCGGCCGCGAGCAGCACCAGGCTTCCCCTGTGACGGCCCTCGACGAAGCCGGAGCGTACGACCTCGGCGAGGACCGGAGGTATGAGAGGGGCAGCGGTGGAGGTCATGTTTCGGCCTTCCGGGGCGGAGGTGGCGTGACGGCCGCCCGCGGAAGCCGGGATCACCGGGTCACGAGAGCAGATCGTCTACTTGTGCTTCGCCTTCACGGTACCTGCGGGCGATCTCCGCACTGCAATCGTCCGCCGTACGCTGCAGCTCCTGTCGGCGCCAGGAAACCTGCTGTTCGCAGCGGACGAGCCGCCCCATGGCGGTGTGCAGCTCGTCGTCCGTACGGGCCTCCAGGTCGGAGAGCTCGACCTCGGCCAGCATCTCCGTGGCAAGCAGGCCGTACTCCGCGCTGTGCGGGGTGCCGAGCGTCACATGGCGGGCCGACGAGCGGTGCCGGGCCGGGGCGTCCCTGAGGATCTCCGAGAGCCGGTCGACGACAGGACCGGCCTTCCCTCGCGGGTCCGGCGCCTGCGGGTCCCTGCGCCGGGCCGCCTCTGCCCGCAGGATGTCGATCCGTCCCTGCAGCAGGCGTCGTACGTAACTGAGATCCGCCTCGTTCTGCTGCGCGTCACGGCGCAGCTCGCGCAGTTCCCGCAGGAGCAGCGCGGACAGATCGTGCTCCACCTGATCGGGCAGTACCGGGCTGCCCGTGCGCTGCGTGGGCGGACGCGGCACGTTCGTACGTCGTGCGACGCTCATGCGGGTCAGCGACACAGGTCCGGGCGGCTGCCCCGTACTTGGTGTGCTCATGTGGCTCTACCGTCCCCTCGACCGGCGCGGTACACCGCGTGTGAGCATGGTGCCACCCCGGGTGGCCGCTATGTGAGCGAGTGCCCCCAATCGGCCCCAGATGGGGGGTTCAGGTGCACGCCTTGGAGCAAGGCGTCGCCGCCGTACGGGGCACGGCATGATGGTCCGTATGCGTGCTGTGGTGCAGAGGGTGGACGGGGCGAGCGTCGTCGTCGGCGGCGAGACGGTCGGCGAGATCAAGGGCGAAGGGCTCTGCGTCCTCGTGGGAGTCACCCACGAGGACACCAAGGAGAAGGCGGCCCAACTGGCCCGCAAACTCTGGTCCGTTCGGATGCTGGCGGACGAGAAGTCCTGCTCGGACATCGACGCGCCGCTCCTTGTCATCAGCCAGTTCACGCTGTACGGCGATGCGCGGAAGGGCCGGAGGCCCACCTGGAACGCCGCCGCACCCGGCGATGTCGCCGAGCCCCTCGTCGACGAGGTGGTCGCCCAGCTGCGAGCGCTGGGCGCCACGGTCGCCTGCGGCCGCTTTGGCGCCCAGATGCGGGTCTCGCTGACGAACGACGGGCCGTTCACGGTGCTGCTGGAGATGTGACCGCCCGCCCACCCCGATCCCCTACGGCTCGACCACGACCTCCTGCGCCGCAGCCGTCGTGCCCGCGACCAGCTCCGCGTCCACCGGTACGTTCCGCTTGATGAGACCAAGCGCGATCGGGCCCAGCTCGTGGTGGCGTACGGCCGTCGTGATGAAGCCCAGCTTGCGGCCCTCATCGCCCTCGGAGGCCAGGCGCAGCTCCGTGCCGGCCACCGGCAGATGCACCTCGCTGCCGTCCAGGTGCAGGAAGACCAGGCGGCGCGGCGGCTTGCCCAGGTTCTGGACGCGGGCGACCGTCTCCTGGCCGCGGTAGCAGCCCTTCTGCAGATGCACCGCCGAGCCGATCCAGCCCAGCTCGTGCGGGATCGTGCGGTGGTCGGTCTCGAAGCCGAGCCGCGGCCGGTGCGCCTCCACGCGCAGCGCCTCGTGGGCGAGGATGCCGATCGCCGGGCCGTTCTCGTCGGCGTACGACTCAAGGGACGTACGCGGCAGGAACAGGTCCCTGCCGTGCGGCATCTCGCGTACGACGACGCCGTCCGGGACCGGCGCGATCGAACCGGCCGGCAGGTGCACGACCGCGAACTCGGCCGTGCGGTCGGCGACTTCGACCCGGTTGTAGAACTTCATGCTCTCCAGGTACGCGACCAGCGCGTCCTGCGTGCCGGGCTCGACGTGCGCCCACACCGTCTCGCCGTCGTCGACGAGGGCGAGGTGGTGCTCGATGTGGCCGTGCGCGGAGAGGATCAGCGCCTCGGTGGCCCGGCCCGCGGGCAGCTCGCTCACATGCTGGGTGAGCAGCAGATGCAGCCAGCTCAGCCGGTCGGGTCCTGAGACGGTGACGACGCCGCGGTGCGAGAGGTCCACGAGACCGGTGCCGTCGGCGAGGGCGCGCTGCTCACGGAACAGATCGCCGTAGTGGGCGGCGACGCCTTCGTCCACGCCCTCGGCGGGGACGGCGCCGGGCAGGGACAGGAGGGGGCTCTTCATGTTCACCAACACTACGACCCGGTAGACCGCACGCTTATTCCTCGGCCTGTTCCTCGGTCTGTTCCTCGGCCTATTCCTTGGTCTGTCCCTTGGCCGAACAGTTCTCGCAGCGCCCGAAGATCGCGAAGTGCTTCAGGTCGGTGTCGAAGCCGAAGCTGTCCCGCAGCTTCGCGGTGAACTCCGCCGCGACGGAGACATCGGCCTCGATGACGTTCGTGCAGTCCCGGCAGACCAGGTGCATGTGGTGGTGGCGATCGGCCAGGTGGTACGTCGGCGCCCCGTGCCCCAGGTGCGCGTGGCTGACCAGGCCGAGCTCCTCCAGGAGCTCCAGCGTCCGGTACACCGTGGAAATGTTGATCCCCGACGCCGTCCTCCGCACTTCGCAGAGGATGTCGTCGGGGGTCGCGTGCTCAAGGGTGTCGACGGCCTCGAGGACAAGCTGGCGCTGCGGCGTCAGCCGGTAGCCGCGCTGCCGCAGGTCGCTCTTCCAGTCGGTGCTCACCACACCTTGGAGTCTAGGGCCTGTCCGATGGGTCAGGCCGGTCTTCGCGCCGGGTGCCGATTCAGCAGGGCCGAGCGGGCCCTGGTGCGTGCAGCTGCAAGGCGGAG